>DATKSG010000014.1:0-72950 GCA_035531775.1 Acidimicrobiales bacterium
CGTCTACCTGGCCAAGAAAGTCGACGACGCCACGGCCCACAAGATCGAGGCCTTGGCCCTGGCCGGCATCAACCTCCTACCCGATTCGCAGCGCGTGAACCCCGCCGGGCAGATGGCGGCTCCGGTGATCGGCATCGTCGGGGGATCGGGGGCGGGCGCCTCCGGTCTCGAATACTCCGACAACGCTTTGTTGACAGGCAAGGCGGGCTCGCTGATAGTGCAGAAGACGCCCGATGACGTGCCTCTGCCTGGCACCGACACAGCCAGCGGGGCGGTGCCCGGCAGCGGGTTGGAGCTGACACTGGACGAGCCCCTGCAATACGTCACCGAGCAGTCCCTCGGTGCCGCCATCACCTCGGCGCACGCCAAAAGTGGCATCGCCGTCATCATGGACGCCCGCACCGGCGACATCCTGGCCATGGCCAACCTGGTGGCCGACCCGGCCACGGGCAAGGTGAGCCAGGCGGCGTCGAACCTGGACGTCACCAAGGTGTACGAGCCGGGTTCGGTGTTCAAACTGGTCACGTTCTCGGCCGCTCTACAGGCTGGCGTGATCACCCCACAGCAGATGTTCAGCGTCCCCAATTCGTTGAACATCGACGGCTGGGTCTTCCACGACGCCGAGAACCACGCCACCGAGCAGCTGTCGGCCACCCAGATCCTGGCGCAGTCCTCCAATATCGGGACCATTGAGATCGCCAACCTCCTCGGTCGCGATCGCTTGGCAGCGCAGATCGCCAACCTCGGCTTCGGGCGCTCCAGCGGGCTCAGCTTCCCCGGTGAGTCCGATGGCCTGGTCCGGGCCGACCCGGCGCAGTGGTCGGGCTCGGCCATGGGATCGACGCCCATCGGGCAGGACGACGCGGTGACCGCCCAGCAGGTGTTGGACATGGTGAACACGGTGGCCACCGGCGGCGTGTTCGTCCCGCCCCGCCTGGTGCGGGCCACGGTGAGGCCCGACGGCACCTTGGCCGATGTCCCGCCGCTGTCGACACACCGGATCCTGGCGCCGGCGGTGTCGGCCGAGCTCACCACCATGATGGAGCAGGTCGTCCAAGACGGCACCGCCGTGAGCGCCGGCATCCCGGGCTATACGGTGGCCGGCAAGACGGGCACGGCCCAGGTCCCCGACCCGGTGCACGGGGGCTATATTCCGGGCGCCTACATGGCCACCTTCGCCGGGTTCGCCCCGGCCGAGCACCCGGTGCTCTCGGCCATCGTGGTCCTCGAGCAGCCCACGCCCATCTACGGAGGGGTGGTGGCCGCCCCGGTGTTCTCGCAGGTCATGAGATACGCACTGCACCGCTACGGCGTGCCCACCTCCCCGGCCGGCGCCCTGGTCGGGGGTACGGCGCAGTCGGTGCCGCTGAGCTCGCCGGTTCCGGCGCCCGGATCCAGCCCCGCTACGATCGGCGCCAACGCCGGCACTCCCACGGGCACCCCGTGATCTGGCCGCCGGCCCTCCCATCGTGCGCATGGACCGGTTGCTCGAAGCTGTCGACCTCATCGCCGTCACCGGTGACCCTTCCCGGGCCGAGGTGACGTCCGTCGCGCTCGACAGTCGCCGCGTCGAACCGGGGGCGCTGTTCTGCTGCTTGCCCGGGCATCATGCCGATGGCCACGATTTCGCCCACCGTGCTCTATCAGGCGGTGCCGTCGGGCTGCTGGTGGAGCGGCACCTGCCCGGCATAGAGGCCCCGCAAGCGGTGGTGGCCCCTGGCATGGCTCGGCGGGCGATGGCCCAGGTCTCCAAGGCTCTGTACCACGACCCGGCGTCCGCGCTCACTACGGTCGGCGTCACCGGTACCAACGGGAAGACCACGGTGACGCATCTGCTGGCCGCTATCTTCGAGGCGCACGGCATACCCTGCGCCGTCATCGGCACCCTCGACGGAGCCAGGACCACCCCCGAGGCACCCGACCTGCAGCGCCTATTGGCCGAAGCACGTGACGGGGGTCGGGCGGCGGTGTCCATGGAAGTGTCGTCGCATGCACTCACCGAAGCTCGCGTGGACGGCATCGTCTTCACCGCCGCCGTCTTCACCAACTTGAGCCACGACCACCTGGACCATCACGGGACCATGGAGGCGTACTTCGAGGCCAAGGCCGAGTTGTTCACCCCCCAGCGCACCGCCTTGGGCGTGGTCAACGCCGAGGACACGTGGGGACAGAAGCTCATAGACTGGTCCACGGTTCCGATCGTGGTCTACGGCGAGAGCGATGCCAGTGCCGTGCAGTCGCTGCCTACGGGAACGAGCTTCACATGGCGCGGACGCCGGGTGGGACTGCGGCTGAGCGGCCGGTACCACGTGGTCAATGCCGTGGCTGCCGCCACCACCGCCTCCGCCTTAGGCGTGCCCGACGACGCCGTCGTCGCCGGGTTGGAGGCGGCCGCGCCGGTGCCGGGGCGCTTCGAGGTGGTGGCTCCGGGTGGGCCTTTCACGGTGGTGGTGGACTATGCCCACACCCCCGAAGGCCTGCGCAGCGCCCTGCGAAGCGCCCGTCAGCTGGCCGGCACCGGTCGGGTGGTGTGCATGTTCGGTTGTGGGGGAGAACGTGATCGGGCCAAGCGCCCGGCCATGGGTGCGGTGGCCGCCGCCGATGCCGATGTGGTCGTGATTACCTCGGACAACCCCCGGGGGGAGGAGCCCAGGTCCATCATCGACGACATCCTGACCGGAGCGCACGGGAGCGCCGAGGTGGTGGTGGAGCTCGAGCGACGCGCCGCCATCGGCCGGGCTCTGGATCTGGCCCGTGGCGGTGACGTCGTGCTGCTGGCCGGCAAGGGCCATGAGCAGGCCATCGAGGCCGGCGGCCGGTTTCTCCCCTTTGATGACCGGGTGGAGGCGGCCGCCGCCCTGGCCGAGCGCGGGCAGGGGGCGAGCGAGCCGTGATCAGCCTCATGGCATCGGGTGGTCTGGCCCTGTGGGTGGCCGGGCTCGGGACGCCGCTGCTCATCCACTGGCTGCTGCGCCGCCGCATCGGACAACAAATCCGCTCCGACGGCCCGTTCATGCACCATGCCAAGGCGGGCACTCCCACCATGGGTGGGGTGGCCATTATCGGCGCCGCCCTCGGCGGGTATCTCCTCAGCCACATCGGCACCCACGTGGCCTTCAGCCGGCCCGGCGTCCTCGTGGTGCTGGCCACGGTGTCGGCCGGGATCGTCGGGCTCGTGGACGACTGGATCAAGGTCCGTCACAGGCGGAGCCTCGGGCTCAACAAACGGGGCAAGTTCGGAGCATTGACGGTAATCGCCGTGGGCTTCGCCTTGGCTTCGGAACACTGGGCCGGGGTGAACACCCATCTGTCCTTCACCCGTTGGGACTCCTTCGGCCTCGAGCTCGGCACCGTCGGATGGGTGCTGTGGGCCGTGCTGGTCATGGTGGGCACTGCCAATGCCGTCAATCTGACCGACGGCCTCGACGGCTTGGCGTCGGGATCGGCCACCTTTTGCTTCGCCTGTTTGGCGGTGATCGGCTACTGGCAATTCCGCCACCTCTCGCTGTACCACGTGGAGTCGGCGCTCGACTTGGCCTTGGCCGCCGTGGCGCTGGCCGGGGCTTGTCTCGGGTTCTTATGGTGGAATGCGGCGCCGGCCCGGATCTTCATGGGTGATACCGGTTCTCTGGCCATTGGCACCGGCCTGGCCGCCCTCTGTCTGCAGATGAACCTGCAGTTGCTCTTACCCGTCATCGGCGGCCTGTTCGTGATCGTGACGTTGTCGGTGGTCATCCAGGTGGTGAGCTTTCGCGTCTTCCATCGGCGCGTGTTCCGCATGGCGCCCATCCACCACCACTTCGAGCTGGCGGGGTGGCCCGAGACGACCGTCATCATCAGGTTCTGGATCCTCGGCGGCCTGTTCGCTGCCTTCGGCCTCGGCTTGTTCTATGCCGACTTCCTGGCCGCCACGGCTCACTGAGGTAGCGGGTGCCCCGCCGGCGGGTCCTGGTCTACGGCCTCGGTGTAAGCGGCGAGGCTGCCATCCGGCACCTGCTCGCCGACGGCGTGGAGGTGGTGGCAGCTGACGACGACCCGGCCGAGCCTGCCCGGCGCAGGGCCCGTGAACTCGGGGTGGAACTTGTGGTGGCTCCCGACGCCCCGACCCTGGCGCTTCTGGCCGACGAGTTCGACGAGGTGGTGGTGAGCCCGGGTGTCCCCGCTCACCACCGGGTGCTGGCCCTAGGCGCATCGGTGTCATTGGTGGGCGACGTCGAGCTGGCATGGCGCCGGGCCACAGTGCCGATGGTGGCGATCACCGGCACCAACGGCAAGACCACGGTGGTTACCTTGGTGACGTCCATGCTCCAAGCTTCGGGGCGTCGAGCCGTGGCCGGAGGCAACATCGGCACTCCCTTGCTCGACGCTGTGGTGGGCGAGGTCGACGTGGTGGTGGCCGAGGTGTCGTCGTTTCAGCTGGCTCTCACCACCTCGTTTCGTCCGGCGGTGGCGGCGTGGCTCAACTTCTCGGCTGACCACCTCGACTGGCACCCGTCGCTGGAGCACTACCGGTCGGCCAAGACACGGTTGTGGGCCAATGCCGGCCCCGGCGATGTGGCCGTGGCCAACGCCGAGGATGCCGTGGTGCTCGAGGCCAGCCGTGTCCCCGCCGCGCGCGGTGCGTCAGTGGTGACCTTCGGCCTCGACGCCGGTGACTACCGGATCGAGCGCGACGTCATCTTAGGGCCGACTGGTGAGTTCGGGCCGGTGGCCGACCTTCCCCGATCGTTTCCGCACGAGCTGAGCGACGCCCTGTGCGCAGTGGCGTCGGCGTCGGCGATGGCGGCCGCCGCCGACGCGTGTTGGAGCGCCCTGCGTCAGTTCCGGGGCCTCCCCCACCGCGTGCAGCTGGTGGGGGAGGCTAAAGGGGTGAAGTACTACGACGATTCCAAGGCGACCACTCCGGGAGCGGTACTGGCCGCCCTGGCCGCCTTCCCGTCGGTGGTGCTGGTGGCCGGAGGTCGCAACAAGGGCCTGGACCTGACCCCGTTGCGTGAAGCCGCCGCCGGGCTGCGAGCCGTGGTGGCCATCGGTGAGGCGGCGGGGGAGGTGGAGGTGGTGTTCGAAGGCGCCTGCCCAGTACGACGGGCAGGCTCCATGTCCGATGCCGTGACCGCCGCCGCCGAGCTGGCTCACCCCGGCGATGCCGTGGTCCTGTCGCCGGCATGTGCCTCGTTCGATTGGTACCGCTCATATGGCGAACGTGGCGACGACTTCGCCCGTCATGTGCGCGCTCTGGGTGCCGTGGGGGCTGAACACCCATGAGCCCGGCATCACGGTCAGCGAGGTCCTCGAACCCGGCCGAGCAGCGGCGCCGCCCGGCCCTCACCGTCGTGGGGTCGGGGTCCCGGAGCCGGGTGTCCCGAGCCGACGCCATCCCCACCCACGTGGCGCTGCTGGCCATCGTCGGAGCCTTGTGCGCCATCGGGCTGGTCATGGTCCTGTGTGCTTCGGCCTACACGTCGCTGCAGTACTACGGATCGGTGTGGACCATATTCGAGCGCCAGGCCCTGTGGATGGCGCTGGGCTCCATCGCCTTGTACGTCACCTCACGTGTGCGCTACGACCGTTGGCGCCGGCTCCGGGTCGTGATGCTGGTGGGCACGGTGGGTCTGCTCATGGCTGTGCTCGTCCCCGGTGTCGGTGTGTCGGCCGGCGGATCGAGCCGGTGGATCGGCTTCAGCCAGTTGAGGGTGCAGCCGTCGGAGCTCATGAAGCTGGCTCTGGCTGTGTTCGCCGCTGACCTGTTGGCGCGCCGAGCCGACCAAGTGCACGAGCCGAGACGCGTGGCGGCGCCGCTGTTGCTCATTCTCGCCTTCACGGGCCTGCTAGTGCTGAAGCAGCCTGACATGGGCACGGCCATCGTGCTCGTGTGCATTACCTTCGGTTTGCTTTATGCCGGGGGAGTGCCAGTGGGGGCCGTCCTCAAGACGCTGGCCGCCACCACCGTGCTCGGCTTGGTGGTCGGGTTGGCTGAGCCGTATCGCCGCCAGCGCCTGCTCTCGTTCATCAACCCCTTTGCCCATGCCCGAGGGTCGGGGTACCAGGTGGTGCAGTCGCTCGTCGGCCTGGGCTCAGGCCGGCTCTTCGGCTTGGGCCTCGGAGGTGGTCACCAGCAATGGGGCTTGCTACCCAATGCCCATACCGACTTCATCTTCGCCGTGGTGGGCCAGGACGGAGGCCTGCTCGGGACCCTCGTGGTGCTGGGCCTCTTCCTCGCCTTGGCCTGGTACGGCCTGCAAGCGGCCAGCCGCGCCCCCGATCGCTTCGGCGGCCTGCTGGCCATCGCCGCCACCTGCTGGATCACGAGCCAGGCCGTCATCAACATGGGAGCCGTCATAGGGGTTCTGCCGGTCACCGGGATCCCGCTGCCCTTCGTCTCCTTCGGCGGCTCTTCGCTGGTCATCACCATGATGGCCGCCGGCATCCTCGTGAACGTGGCCTCGCACGGCAGGGCTCCCGGCGCCCGACGGCTGCCGGCGCGCCCGCGCCGAATGTCGGCGTGAGTCGGCGACCGTACGCCCTGGTGGCCGGCGGCGGCACGGGAGGCCACCTGGTGCCGGCGTTGGCGGTGGCCCGAGCGCTCGGGCGTGGCCGAGGCGAGGGCTCGGTGGAGCTGGTCGGCTCGCGTCGGGGTCTCGATGCCGAACTGTTGGCCGAGGCCGGCTTGCCGGTGCGACTGCTGCCGGGACGGGGCTTCGTCCGCCGGCTGTCGCCGGGGGCGGCGGCGTCGAACGTTATTGCCGTGGCCGAGCTGGCTGTGGCCGTGATCCTGGCCTTCGTATTGGTGGGCCGCCGCCGTCCGGCCGTGGTGGTGGCGATGGGGGGCTACGCCTCGGTGGCCGGCTCGGTCGCCGCCGTGCTGTGGCGGGTGCCGGTGGTGCTGGTCAACGTCGATGCCGTGCCGGGAGCAGCCAATCGCCTCATCGGGCGGTTTGCCCGGGCAGCGGCGGTGGCCTTCCCGGGCACGGCGCTGCCGAGGGCAGTGGTCACCGGGGCTCCGGTGCGCCCCGAGATCGCCGACGCCGCCCATCCCGACGCCGCGTCGCGTCTCGAGGCGCGCCGGGCGCTGGGCTTGCCCGAAGGAGGGCAGGTGATCGGCGCCGTGGGCGGATCGCTCGGGGCGGCGCGCATAAACGAAGCTCTGCTCGAGCTGGCCCGGCTGTGGGCCGACCGGACCGATGTGGCGCTTTACCACGTGGTCGGGAGGCGCGACTACCAATGGGTGGCGGCCGCCGGCTCGGGGGCCGCTGGGGCTGCGCTGCGGTACGTGCAGGTGGCCTATGAAGAGCGCATGGCGCTGTTCTACCGTGCCTCGGACGTGGTGGTGTGCCGGGCTGGCGCCAACACTGTGGCCGAACTGGCCGTGGTCGGTGTGCCCGCTGTGCTCGTCCCGTTGCCCGGCGCTCCCGGGGACCATCAGAGCGCCAATGCCCGTGCCTTGGCTCAGGCTGGCGCGGCAGTGATCCTGGCCGACGACGCCTGCACCGGCGCTCGCCTGGCCGACGTCCTCGAGGACATGCTCGGCGATCCTGGCCGGCTCGAGGCCATGGCCACGGCCGGCGCCGCGCTCGGCCGGCCCGACGCCGTGGAGGCGGTGGCGGCCGTGGTGGAAGCCGAGGCCCGGAAGTGAGCGGAGCCTTCGACCTGAGCCGGCCCCTGCGGATACACGTGGTGGGGGCGGGGGGAGCGGGTATGAGCGCCATCGCCTCGGTCCTGTCGGCCATGGGGAACCGGGTGACCGGCAGCGACCTCAAGTGGTCGGCAGCCCTCGAGCGCTTACGCCCTTCGGGTGTAGCGCTGTCGGTCGGCCATGATGCCGTTGCGGTGGGCGATGCCGATGTGATCACGGTGTCGAGCGCCGTGCCCGAGGGAAACCCCGAGGTGGTCGAGGCCCGCCGCCGTGGCATTCGCGTGTTGACGCGGGCCGAGATGCTGGCCGCAGTGTGCGCCCGTCGCCGCTGCGTGGCGGTGTCGGGTACCCATGGCAAGACCACCACCACTTCGATGCTCTCGCTCATCTTGGTGGAAGCCGGCCTTCGCCCAAGCTTCCTGATCGGGGGCGACGTCAACGAGATAGGGACGAACGCCGTATGGGACACCGGCGAGTGGCTGGTGGTCGAGGCCGACGAGAGCGATGGGACTTTTCTCGAACTTGACCCGGAGATCGCCGTGGTCACCAACGTGGAACCCGATCATCTGGACTACTACGGCTCCTTCGAGGAGTTGGTGGCGGCCTTCGACCGCTTCTGCGACGGCCGGACCGGTGGGGTGGTGGCCGGCGCCGACGATGCCCTGGCCGCCGCCGTGGGGGGTCGCCACGGAGCCGACCTGGTGGGGATGTCGGCTTCGGCCTCATTCCGGCTCCGCAACGAGCATCGCCATGGTGGAGGTGTGGCCTTCGACCTGTGGCACGGGGCCGAGAACCTCGGATCGCTCGAGCTACCGGTGCTCGGGGCCAAGATCGCCCAGAACGCAGCCATCGCCACCGTGACGGCATTGCTGGTCGGTGCCTCCATGGAGGCGGCTTCGGCTGCCTTGGCTCGCTTCGCCGGCGTGGCGCGCCGATACGAACGCCGAGGTGAAGCGAACGGCGTACGTTTCGTGGACGACTACGCCCATTTGCCGACGGAGGTGCATGCCGTGTTGGCGGCGGCACGGGGAGAGGCTGAGCGCTTGGTAGTGGTGTTCCAGCCTCACCGCTACAGCCGGACGGCGGCCCTCGGTGAACAGTTCGCCGATGCCTTCGACGGCGCCGACGTGGTCATCGTCACCGATGTCTTCGGAGCCGGCGAGGCTCCGGTGCCGGGAGTGACCGGCAAGGTGGTGGCCGATGCCGTGCGTCGGGCCCACCCTGACACCGATGTGAACTTCGTGGCTGGGCGCGCCGAGTTGCGCCAGTATCTGGCCCGTCGGCTTCGGCCCGGCGATCTGTGCCTGACGTTGGGAGCCGGCGACCTCACCACCCTGCCTGACGAGCTGCTGGGCGCCCCGTCGTGGTGAGCACGACGCTGGCGAGCGTAGAGGCACTGCGACGGCGGTTGGGGATGTCGGCACGTACTGACGAGCCGTTCGGCGTCCGCACCACGTATCGCGTGGGCGGGAGTACTGCGCTGTGGCTCGAAGCAGCCGACGAAGACGCTCTGGCCGCTGTGCACGCGGCTTTGCAGGAGGTGGGTGAGCCGGTTCCGTTGTTGGTGCTGGGCAAGGGCTCCAACCTCCTGGTGGCTGACGGCGGCTTCCCCGGCCTGGTGCTGTCGCTTGGCCCGGGCTTCGCCTGGGTGGAGGTGGAAGACCTCGTCGTGCGTGCCGGGGCAGCCACCGGGTTCCCGGTGGTGGCGCGGAAGTCGGTCGGCGCCGGTCTGCGCGGGCTGGAATGGGCAGTGGGCGTACCGGGCTCGGTGGGTGGAGCCCTGCGGATGAACGCCGGGGGCCACGGCGCCGACACGGCGTCGGTGTTGCAGGGCTTCCGGGCTTTCGACCTAGCGTCGGGCGAGGTGTGTGAGTGCCGAGGCGAGGAGCTTGGTGCCCGCTACCGTCACTCGGCCCTCGGTCCTGCCCATGTGGTGATCTCGGCTGCGTTCTCCCTGACCGTCGGTGACGGCGCTCAAGCTCGGGCGGCGCTGGCCGAAATCGTGCGGTGGCGGCGACGTAACCAGCCCGGTGGGTCCAACGCCGGATCGGTGTTCACCAACCCCGAAGAAGGCGCCGCCGGGCTGCTCATCGAGCAGGCCGGGTTGAAGGGCCTGCGCCTGGGCAGCGCCCAGGTATCGCCCAAGCACGCCAACTTCATCCAGGCCGACGAAGGAGGGTCGGCCGACGACGTCCGGCGCTTGATCGACCACGTCCGGGTGGTGGTGGCCGAGCGCACCGGGGTGCGCCTGGTCCCCGAGCTGCGCATGGTGGGGTTCCCCGATACCCCGCCGCCCATGGTGCAGACCTCACTGTCAACTGGAGGTCCACAGTGAGCGCGCCACCCACCACCGTGACTCGACCCCGGCCTCCTATGGACCGGCGCATCGGCCAGCGACGCGCCGCTGTCATCCGGGCCCGAGGACGTCGTCGTTTGAAGGTGGTGGTGGGGCTTCTGGTGGTGACGGCCCTGGCGGTGGGGGCGGAGGCGCTGGCCCACTCAGCGTGGCTTTCGGCCCGACACCTCGTGGTGGTGGGGGCTGTCCATACCCCACCAGCGGAGGTATTACGAGCCGCTGGTCTCAGCACCCACCCTCCGCTCGCAGGTCTCGATCCCGGGGCGGAGGCGGTGGCGGTCCAGGGACTGCCCTGGGTGGAGCGCGCCACCGTGGAGCGACGGTGGCCCGACACCGTGGTGGTCGACATTGTGGAGCGAGTCCCGGTGGCGGCGGTGCCAACTGCCCGTGGCGGCGAGTTCGCCTTGGTGGACGCCAGTGGCCGGGTGGTGCAGTGGTCGATGACGGCCGGGCCCCTTCCCTTGCTGCGATCCCCGGCTGCGCCTGGCCGCCCGGGCTCGACGTTGGGGTCGGGGGCCGGGCCGGGCCTGGCCACCGTGTCGGCGGCGATGGCGATCGTGCCCGGTCGCGTCCACGGTGTAGCGGTGGCCGCCGACGGGTCGGTCACCCTCGATCTGGGTTCCGGCATCCAGGTCCTGGTGGGCGCCGACACCGGCCTGACGGCCAAACTCGACGCTCTGGCCAGCCTGCTGGCCGGAGTGGCGCCCACGGGGCCAGAGGTGATCGACGTGCGGGTGCCCGGAGAGCCGACCACCAGCGCCGTGGGAACACCGGGGACCGGGTGAGGCCGGTCACCACCAGCCCCATCGGGCCACTGCATGTGCTCCCGCCCTGCTTGACCGGTTCACGGGGCCGCCGTATCGTGAAGGCGCCGGCACCGGATGAAGGTATGGTCGAGGGTGAGGGCGCACTGCGCCGGCTCGTCCAGTCCGACCACCCGATGGGGCAATGGCGGTGAGACCCGAGCCCCGGGCGACCGACGAGGAGAGTCGATGACCGGTCCTGCACAGAGCAGCTATTTCGCTGTCATCAAAGTGGTCGGCGTCGGCGGCGGGGGCGTCAACGCCGTCAACCGGATGATCGACGCGAACCTGCGCGGCGTCGAGTTCATCGCCATGAACACCGATGCCCAGGCGCTGCTCATGAGTGACGCCGACTTGAAGCTCGACATCGGCCGCCAGCTGACCCGGGGCCTTGGCGCCGGCAGCGACCCCGAGGTGGGCCGCCAGGCCGCCGACGAGCACCGAGGTGAGATCGAGGAGGCGTTGAAGGGTGCCGACATGGTCTTCATCACCGCCGGCAAGGGCGGAGGCACTGGCACCGGGGCCGCCCCGGTGGTGGCGGAGGTGGCCAAGTCTGTGGGCGCCCTGACCATCGGTGTTGTGACACGGCCGTTCTCCTTCGAGGGGCGCCGGCGGTCGGTGCAGGCCGACGCCGGCATCGAGCGTCTCAAGGAGAAGGTCGATGCCATCATCATCATTCCCAACGACCGCTTGCTCAACGTGTCGACCGAGAAGACCTCCATGGTCAATGCCTTCAAGATGGCTGACGAAGTGCTGCTCCAGGGCGTGCAGGGGATCACCGATCTCATCACCATCCCGGGCCAGATCAACACCGACTTCGCCGACGTGCGCATGGTGCTTTCGAGCGCCGGAACGGCCATCATGGGGATCGGCCAGGCCACCGGCGAGGGGAGAGCCGTCAACGCAGCTCGCTCGGCCATCACGAGCCCGCTGCTCGAGGCGTCCATCGAAGGGGCCAGGGGCATCCTGGTCAACATCGCCGGCGGGCCCGACCTCGGGCTCTTCGAGGTCAACGAAGCTATGGAGATCATCCACGGCGTGGCACACCCCGACGCCAACATCATCTTCGGCAACGTGGTGGACGACGCCATGGGCGACGACGTGCGTGTCACCGTGATCGCCGCCGGCTTCGAGCGGTGGGACGAGGGGCGCATCGGGGAGCCGAGGCCCAACGAGCGCAGCCAGGTGCTCGGGATCGATCCCGTGCACGAGGACATCTTCGCCCTTCCCGCCGACGATCTCGACCTCGGCGACGACGAGTTCGACGTCCCCTCCTTCCTCCGCTAGCCGGGCCGACACCCTGGGGACCACGCCAGTTCAGGCATGGTGGACGGGGCGAGCCCACGGCGACCAGCGCGCTCTCGGCGCGGCCGAGGCGTCCGCCCCCGTGCCCGCCGGCCGGGCCCTGCTTCGCCTGACCCAGGTGCACGGCCCGGTTGTGGTCTTCGTGGGCCGAGGGCCGGTGCCGCCGGGAGCCGAGGCCTGGGCGCCCGGCCCGGCGGGAAGGCCTCCCGAAGGGGACGCCTTGGTGGGCGTAGGCGACGACCACTGCCTGGCCGTGCTGGTTGCCGACTGCGCTCCGGTGGCCCTTGCCTCACCCGACGGTGTCCATGGCGCCGTGCACGTCGGCTGGAGGGGCCTGGCGGCCGGCATCCTTGAACGGGCCGTGCCGGTCATGCGGGCGTTGGGCGCCGGGGAAGTAGTGGCGGAGCTCGGGCCGTGCATTGGCCCGTGTTGCTACGAGTTCTCCCCGGCCGATATGGCGCCGATGGTGGACCGCTACGGGCCCTCGGCCCGGGGCCGTACCACCTCCGGCGCCCCGGCGCTCAACATGGTTGCCGCCATCACGAGCGCGCTCGGGTCCATGGGCGTGGTCCTCGGAATCGAGCGGTGGCACTGCACGGCGTGCAGCCCCGACGATTACTCGCATCGCCGTGATGGCGACGAAGAGCGCCAAGCCCTGCTCGTGTGGCAGCGATGAGCCACCCGACAACCGGCGCCCTCAGCGCCGAGCTGGTCGCCGACCGCCTGGCCGAAGTGCGGCGGCGGGTGGCGGCCTGCGGCGCCGACACGGGGGCGGTGGAGGTGGTGGCGGTGACCAAAGGCCACGGGGTCGAGGCGGTGACCGCCGCGCTCGGAGCCGGTCTCCATGCCATCGGGGAGAACTACGCCGAGGAGCTCGTGGCCAAAGCGGCCGACCCCTCGACCGTCGCTGCGCGGTGGCATTTCCTGGGCGCCGTCCAGCGTCGCAAGGTGGCCCGTCTGGCCAAGGTGGTGAGCTGCTGGCAGACGGTGTGCCGGTTGGTCGAAGGCGAGTCGATCGCCGAGCGGGCCCCGGGGGCCGCCGTGCTGGTGGAGGTGAACTTGACCGGGCGCCCGGAACGCAATGGCGTGTCGCTGGCCGAGGTCCCGGGCCTCGTGGGCGGGCTGCGCGCTTTGGTGCTCGACGTCGTGGGCGTCATGGCCATCGGCGTGCCGGGCCCACCAGAGGATGCCCGACCGGGTTTCCGGCGCCTGGCCGAGCTGGCCCGTGACCTGGGTCTCGAGCAGGTCTCGATGGGAATGAGCGACGACCTAGAGGTGGCCGTACAAGAAGGCTCCACCATGATCCGCATCGGGCGCGGCCTGTTCGGGTCACGCCCGACGACTGCCTCCTAGGGGCCCCGGCGGCGTCCCCATACGCCGGAGTCGAGGCACTACGCTGTCGAAGGGAGGAACGCACATGGCGTCAGGGTTCTTCAAGCGCACCATGGTCTACCTGGGCCTGGTCGACGACGACTACGAGGACTACGAGGACTACGAGCCCGCCCGGGGCATTCCTCGGGTGTCGGCGCGTCCGGCCGAGGAAGAAGAGTCGCAGCCGGTTCCGGCGATGGCCACCAGCACCATCCGCCCCATGCGCGAGGACGGGACAGGCGCGTCGGCTTCCGTGCGGGCCATGGTCCGGCCGCTGCCGGCCGACTCCGCCGCCCGGGTGCATCTCGTGGCCCCCATGGAGTTTGGCGACGCGCGCCAGATCGCCGACCGGCTCATGGGCAACCAACCGGTCATCGTCAACCTGCAGATGGCCGATCGCGAGCTCATGCGGCGCATGATCGACTTTTGTAGCGGCGTGGCGTATGCCATGAGCGGGAAGATGGAGCGGGTGGCCGACAAGGTGTTCCTGGTCACACCCTCGAACGTCAAGGTGTCGGCCGAAGAGCGCCAGCGGCTGCAGGAGAACGGCCTGCTCCAGCCCTGACGGGCTGACAGCTGAGCCGACTCCGCCCAGGAGCTCTGTCATGCACGGCGCCTTCATGGCCAGCGTGGGCCTACAACGTGCCCTCGGTATCGTGCTCGAGCTCTACGTCATCATCCTGGTGGCCCGCGCCCTCATGAGCTGGTTCCCCCTGCATCCCGGCAGCCCACTGGTGGCAGTGGTGCGGACCCTCGACCGCCTGACCGAGCCGGTCCTACGGCCCATCCGGCGCATCCTGCCGCCGGTGCGGGCGGGGGGCATGGCCATCGACCTTTCTATCATCGTGGCCATTTTCGCCGTGCAGATCATCGGCGGCGTAATCGTCCGAGCCGTCTGATCCCTCGCTGGCCGGGGGGCCGTGGGTAGGATCGGGCCCATGGAGAGTCCTAAGTCGAATCAGCCCATGGCCGCCCTCGACAGCCTGCGGACGGTTGAGTTCCGCCAGACCCTGCGTGGATACCACATCGACGATGTCGATGAGTACCTCGAGAAGGTGGCTGTCGAGGCCGAGGCGCTCCAGGAACAAGTGCGCCTGGCCGCCGAGCGCATGCGACAGGCTGCCGACCGCATCGCCCAGCTCGAGCAGCCAAAGCAGCCTCAACCGCCTCAGCAGGCGCTCTCGAAGGCACCGGCTGCCGGCACCACCGAGGAAACCTTGCAGAGGACTCTGGTCCTGGCCCAGAAGTTCGTTGACCAGACCCACGCCGAAGCCGAGGCCCAGGCCCGAGCCATCATCGAGCAGGCCGAGAAGCGGGCCCGTGCCGCTGTGAGCGAAGCGGAGGAGCGGGCTCGTTCGGTGGCTGCTGACACCGCCGAGCGCCTGCGCACCGAGGTGGCGCGCCTCGAGGCGCAACGCGCGAAGCTGGCTGGTGATGTGGAGACCATCGCCCGTCACCTCGAAACCGAACGAGCACGTTTGCGCGGAGCGCTGGGCGAAATGCTGCACTGGATCGACGAGCACGTGCAGCCTGAAGCCACCCTGTTGGCCCAGCCCCCCGCCGATCGGTCGGGACAAGAGGCTCAGGACCGGGCGGAGTCACCAGCGGACCGGCCCGGGCTCATGCCGCTCGGCCAGGGGCATTCGGCGCCCAACGGATCGCCTCGCTGAGCGAGTTTGGAGCGAGCTTCAGAGCGGGTGGTGGCCGACCTTGGCCACAGCCACAGCCAGTTCGTCTGCCGGCGTCACCGTTATGGCATCAGCCAGGGTCTGCTCGGCCACGTAGTCCCGATGGCGCTCGACCGCTGACGCCACCTCGGCAGGAGCGGACAGGGCCAGGTCGATGTGGTCCGACACGTGCAGGCCGGCGTCGCGTCGGGCCCGTTGGACCAGGCGGACGACGTCGCGAGCCCAACCTTCGGACTCGAGGTCGGCATCGACGTCGGTGTCAAGGACGATGACGCCGGCGTTTCCCGGCAAGGTCCGGCCCTGGTCGGGCCGCCGTGGCCGCAGGGCCAGCAGGAATTCGCCATCCTCGAGACGCCACCGGTCCACATCTACTGAGCCGTCACCGGTCAGCTGCCAGCGGCCGGCCTTAACGGCGGCGATGACGCGTTGGGTGTCGGGGCCCAGGCGCGGCCCGAGGGTCGCCGGCACCAGGGAGAGTACCCGCTCGGCCACGTCGGACACGGCGTCGGTGAATACGACCTCTTTGACGTTCACCTCGTCCTCGATGAGGGAGGCGTAGGGAACAAGGCGCTCGGGCTCCGGCACAGCCACCGTGAGGCGGTGCAGCGGCAGGCGCACACGCCGGGCGTGTGCTTCGCGCACCGCATGGGCGGCCGAGCACACGTCGCGCACCGTGTCCATGTCCCGGACCAGCTCCGGGTCGGGGCGGAGCTCGGCTGAGCCGGGCCAATCGGCCAGGTGCACCGAGCGCTCGCCGGTCAGGGGGCGGTAGATGGCTTCGGTGAGCAGCGGGAGCAGAGGAGCCGCCACCCGGCATAGAACCGACAACACAGTGGACAAGGTGTCGTAGGCGTCGGCCTTGTCGGCCTCTACCTCGTCCGACCCGTCGCGTGAGCGCCAAAACCGGTCCCGGCTGCGGCGGATGTACCAGTTGTTCAGCGCGTCGAGGAACGATGTCACGGCCGAGCAGGCACCGAACAGGTCGTAGCCGTCCATGCACCGCTCGAGTTCGGCGACCAGAGCGGCCGTCTTGGCCAGCGCATAGCGGTCGAGGACCCCCGCCGCATCGAGTCGACGCCGGCCGCCGATGCCGTCGACATTGGCGTACAGCGACATGAAGTACCAGGCATTCCAGATCGGGTTCAAGACCTGGCGGCGGACTTCTTCGAAGCCTTTGGCGTGCACTACCAGGTCCTGGCCGCGCAGGATGGGCGAGGACAGCAGGAACCACCGCATGGCATCGGCGCCCCACATGTCGAAGACCTGGTCGGGTTCGGGGTAGTTGCCCAATCGCTTCGACATCTTGCGCCCGTCGTCGCCCAGGACGATGCCGTGAGCCACACAGTGGGAGAACGGAGGCCGGTCGAACAGGGCGGTGGAGAGCACATGGAGCGTGTAGAACCAACCCCGGGTCTGCCCGACGTACTCGACGATGAAGTCGGCTGGAAAATGCGAGTCGAACCAGTCGGCGTGCTCGAAGGGATAGTGGACCTGGGCGAAAGGCATCGATCCGGATTCGAACCAGCAGTCGAGGACGTCGCTCACACGGCGCATGGTCGATGTGCCGGTGGGGTCGTCCGGGTTGGGCCGCACCAGGTCATCGATGGCCGGTCGATGCAGGTCGTCCGGGCGGACCCCGAAATCCCGCTCGAGCTCTTCGATGCTCCCGTAGACGTCCAGCCTGGGATACCGAGGGTCGTCGCTCTTCCACACCGGGATGGGAGCTCCCCAGAAGCGGTTGCGGCTGATCGACCAGTCGCGCGCTCCCTGGAGCCACTTGCCGAAGGCACCGTCGCGCACGTGGGACGGCACCCAGTCGATCTGCTGGTTCAGCTCGAGCATCCGGTCCTTCACGGCGGTGACAGCGACGAACCACGAGCTAACCGCCTTGTAGATGAGCGGCGTGTCGGTACGCCAGCAGTGTGGGTAGCTGTGGGTGTACGTGGCCGCCTCGACCAAAACACCTGACGATTCGAGGTCGGCGGTGATGGCCCTGTTGGCGTCGAATACCTGGACACCGACATAGGGGGCGACTTCCGCTGTGAAACGTCCTTGATCGTCGACCGGGCAGACCACGGCGATGCCGGCATCGGCACAAGCCTGGTAGTCCTCTTCGCCGAACCCCGGAGCCATGTGGACGATGCCGGTGCCCTCGTCGGTGGCCACGAACTCGCCGCCGAGCACCACGAAAGCCCCCGGGTGATCGGCGAAGAAGCCGAACAGGGGCCGGTATCGCCGTCCCACGAGGTCGGACCCGCTGATGATGGAGAGCGGCTCCCGGTCGGCGAACAGCGCCGGGTAGGCGGCGACACGCTCCTCGGCCACCACGGTAGGGCCGTCGTCGAGGTCGTAGACGGCATAACGGATGTCCGGGCCCACGGCCACGGCCAGGTTGGAGGGAAGCGTCCATGGGGTGGTGGTCCATACGAGCAAGCGCAGGGGACCGACGATGGCTCCGGGCTCGGCGTCGGCGGACAAGGGGTCCAAGGTGAACGCCACCGTGACGGCTGGGTCCTGGCGGGGGCGATAGGCATCGTCCTGGCGGGTCTCGAAGTTCGACAGTGGCGTCTCGCACTCCCAGCAATAGGGCAGTACGCGCTCGCCTTCGTAGAGAAGGCCTTTGTCCCACAAGCTCTTGAAGGCCCACAGGACGCTCTCCATGTAGGGGAGGTCCATGGTCTTGTAGTCGTCTGCGAAATCCACCCAACGGGCTTGGCGGGTGACGTAGCGCTCCCAGGAGTCGGTGGTGCGCTGGACCAGAGCCCGGCAGTAGCCGTTGAAGCGATCGATGCCGTACTCCACAATGCTGGCTCGGCCCCTCACCTCGAGCTCTTTCTCGGCTTCCATCTCGGCTGGGAGCCCGTGGCAGTCCCAGCCGAATCGTCGCTCCACGCGCCTGCCGCGCATGGTCTGGTACCGGGGGATGGCGTCCTTTACGAAGCCGGTGAGCAGGTGTCCGTAGTGGGGGAGCCCATTGGCAAAGGGAGGGCCGTCGTAGAAGACGTACTCGTTCCCCCCCCCGGGTCGGGCTTGAACCGACGCTGCAAAGGTGCCGTCGGCGGCCCAGAAGTCCAGGATCTCACGCTCGAGACGGGGGTAGTCCGCCTGCTGGTCGACGCGCGGGTACGGCGCGTCATGCGCAGTGCTGGTGGGCATGGGCCCCAGCGTATTCGCCGGCGGCAGCCGCCCCGGGCAAGGTGGTGGCTGCCGCCGTCGGCGTGCCGCCTGGGTGTTGCCCTGCCAGCCCGGCGACGCTATCGTCGCCCACCTTCGTCAACCAGGTGGAGAACGCCCGCATGATCGAGATTGACCACGCCGCCGACCGGCGAGCCCCGCGCTGATGAGTCCCGTGAAGAAGGCCGCCGCCCGCAAGCCCGCCCCGGCCAAGAAGGCCCCGGCCAAGAAGGTCGCCGCCGCCAAGAAGGTCGCCGCCGCCAAGAAAGCAGCCCCGGCCAAGAAGGCCCCGGCCAAGAAGGCCCCGGCCAAGAAAGCAGCCCCAGCCAAGAAGGCCCCGGCCAAGAAGGTCGCCGCCGCCAAGAAAGCAGCGCCGGCCAAGAAGGCCCCGGCCAAGAAGACCCCGGCCAAGAAGGCCCCGGCCAAGAAGGCCGTCGTCCGCAAGCCCGCCCCGGCCAAGAAGGCCCCGGCCAAGAAGGCCGTTGTCCGCAAGCCCGCCCCGGCCAAGAAGGCCCCGGCCAAGAAGGCCGCGGCCGCAGCCAAGAAGATCGCTCCGCCTCCGCCTCCGCCTCCGCCTCCGCCCAAGCCGGCCGCAGCGCCCAAGCCCAAGCCGATTCCGCATCCCTATGCCTCGGACACCAAGTTCCTCGACGAGCAGCGCCAATTCTTGCTCGACGAGCGCGAGGTCTACAAGCGCCAGGCCGAGGACCTCCGAGCCGAGGCGGACTCGCTGGCCTTGGAGCGTGAGCCGGGAGACGTCCAGTTCGACGAGGAGTCTGGTGAAGGAGGGACCATCGCAGTCGATCGCGAGCGCGACCTCACCTTGTCGGCACAGGCCTTGGCCACCATCGACGAGATCGATTTCGCCATCATCGCCATCGACAACAAGACCTATGGTGCCTGCGAGGGCTGCGGGCAGCCGATCCCGAAGGCGAGGTTACGGGCGCTGCCCTACGCACGCTTATGTGTGGCGTGCAAGAGCGGAGGGTTGCACCGCCGCTGAGCGGCACTGAGCCTGGCCGCAGCGACGCCCGCCGACGCGCCGTAGTGGCCGGAGCCGTGGCCGTGGTTGTGGTCGTCGCCGACCAGGCGAGCAAGAGCTGGGCCCTCTACCGCCTGGCTACCGGCTCCGTGCACGTGGTGTGGCGGCTGGATTTCGCCTTGTCGTTCAACTCCGGCAGCGCGTTCGGCCTGGCCCAGGGTTGGGCTCCGGTCATCGCCGCCCTGGCTGTGGCCCTGGTCGTCGGTCTTGTGGTCGCCCTGCGCCGGGTGCGGACCGTGCCCATGGCCGCCGCCATAGGCCTGGTTCTCGGGGGGGCGGTGGGCAACCTGGCCGACCGCCTCCTGCGGGGTCACCATGGTGCGGTGGTGGATTTCATCGCCCTGCACTTCTGGCCGACGTTCAATGTGGCCGACGCCTGCATCTCCGTGGGCGTCGTGGTGGCTGCCTTGTCGCTGTGGCGGGCTCCGGAGAACACCACCGGCGACCGGAGTGTCGTGGGCGACAGATGAACGTTGCCCCCGACACACCGGCACTCGACGTGGAGATGCCCGCCGCCCTCGACGGCGAGCGGGTTGACCGCGCCCTGTCCATCATCACCGGCCTTCCGCGCCGCGTCGTGGCCGACATGGTGAGCGCCGGACAGGTGACCATCGACGGGCGCATTGTCACCCTTCGCAGCACGTCTCTTCGTGCCGGCCAACGCCTGCAAGCGCTGCTCCCAGCACCAGTCGACACTGGCCCCCGGGCCGATGCATCGGTGCGCTTCGAGGTTGTCTTCGAGGACGATGACCTGATCGTCGTGGACAAGCCGGCCGGCTTGGTGGTCCACCACGGCGCCGGCCACAACAGCGGGACGCTGGTCGACGGGCTCGCTGCCCGCTACCGCGACCTGGCCCGGCTCGGGGCCGAAGGGGTGGGGGACCCTGAGCGCCCGGGCATCGTGCACCGGCTCGACAAGGGCACATCGGGCTTGCTGGTCGTGGCCCGGTCCCCGGAGGCCTTTCACTCCCTGTCGCAACAGTTCCGCGAGCACAGCGCCGAACGGCGCTACGTGGCGCTGGTGGTGGGTGCCGTGGCGGCCGACAGGGGAGTGGTGGAGGCGCCCATCGGACGTTCGGCCCGCCAGCCTGACCGAATGACGGTTAGCGCTCGTGGCCGCCCGGCCCGGACCCTGTACGACGTGCGTGCCCGCTTCGACCAGCCGGTGTCGGTGACGTTGGTCGAGGCGACCTTGGAGACCGGGCGCACCCATCAGGTGCGCGTCCACCTCGATGCCATCGGCCACCCGGTGGTGGGTGATGATCGCTACGGGTCGAACCGTGCCCGGCCGCCTGAGCTCATGGGCCTTCTCGGCCCCCAGCGCCTCTTCCTCCATGCATGGCAACTCACCGTGCGCCACCCCGACGGCCGGCTGCTCAGCTGGGAGTCGTCCCTGCCGGCCGAGCTGGCCGCCGTGCTGGCCGAGTTGTCGCGGTCAGGATCAGGCGGCTCGTAGAGCTGCTTCGACCTCGGGGCGGGTAGCCAGCTGCTCCAGCGCCCTGGCCTCTGCTTGGCGGGCCCGGCGCACCCCGATGCCGAGCCGGGTGGCGGTGGCTTGCAGCGAGGCGGGCGAGCCGCCGTCGAGCCCGTAGCGCAGGCGCACCACGTCGCGGGCCAGCTCGTCGAGCTCGTCCACGGCCTCGCGTACTCGGTCGAGGACCAGGCGACGCTCCACGTCCTCCTCGAAGCGCTTCTCGTCGGTCCCGACGAGATCGCCGAGCGGCGTGCCCGTGTCGGCCCCGGCCGGCTGGTCCAGGCTGGCCACCACACGGGTGACGTCGCGCAGGGCCCGCATCGTCTCCTCGTTCATGGCGCTGGCTTCGGACACCTCGGCCGCCGTTGGCTCACGACGTAACTCCGCCGCCAGCTCCCAGGCCATGCGGTCGGCACGCTGGGCTTGTTCGGCCACCTCCATGGGCACCCGGATGGTGTTTCCGTGCTGCTGGACGGCTCGCTGCAGGGACTGTCGGATCCACCACGTGGCGTAGGTCGAGAACCGGAAGCCGCGTTGCCAGTCGAACTTGTCGACCGCCCGCATCAAACCGAAGGTCCCCTCCTGGATGAGGTCGGCGAAATCGACGCCACGGTCCTGGTACCGACGGGCCCAGTGGACCACCAGCCGGAGATTGGCGGCGATCATTCGGCGGCGGGCGTCCTCGTCCCCCCCGGCCACGGCCTTAGCCAGTTCCACCTGCTCATCGGCGTCGGGCAGGGGGTGGCGGTCGAGGTCGTCGAGGAAGAGCCGGATGCCGTCGTGGGTGCTCGAGTAAGCCATAGGAGCGTCTCTTTGCTGGTCGCAGGTGGTTTGTGGTGGGAGGCGTGAGCAGAATGCTTGCGAGAGGAACAACACCGATGTGGTGCTTCTCATTCCTGACCGCCAGGGTCATTCCTGACCCAAAGCGCCCCCGACCAAACCCAGAGTTGCGCCAGCCATGTACCCATGATGCGCTCGGGTGGTGTCCGCGTTCCCGAGCAACCCCTGTCGCCTGGTGGTGGTCCGCCACGGGGCCACCTCCTGGAGCCGAGCCGGCCGGCATACGGGTCGGACCGACCTGCCCCTCGATCCCGGCGGCGAGGCTCAGGCACGGGCACTGGCCTCGCGCTTGCGCCCCGACTGGTTCACCGGTGTTCTGGTCAGCCCCCTTCGGCGCGCCCGGGAGACCTGCGACCTGGCCGGGTTCGGAGCCGGCGCCGAGGTCGTGGAGGACCTGGCCGAATGGGACTACGGCGACTACGAGGGCCTGACCTCAGCCCAGATCCACGAACAGCGCCCATCGTGGTCGCTGTGGGAGGACGGGGCCCCCGGAGGGGAGTCGGTGGCCGACGTGCAGGTCCGGGCCGACCGGGTCGTGGACCTGGCCCGTCGGAGCCCGGGGAATGTGTTGGCCTTCGCCCACGGCCACATCCTCCGGATGGTGGCGGCCCGGTGGCTCGACCTGCCGGCCGCCGCTGGGAGCCGGCTCCTGCTCTCCCCGGCGGCCGTGGGTGTCCTCGGATGGGAGCGCGAAGTGGCGGTCCTCGGGCCTTGGGACGACGACGGCACACCGCTCGGCTGAGGCGGGAGTGCTCAGGTCCGTTCGGCCGTCCGGCCTTCGGGTTGGTCGGGCCGGCGATCGACCGGCCGCACCGGAGCAACCGGGGCGTCGTCGCGCTGGCTGCGCTCGCCGCTCCACAGCGCGGCGGGGGCGTGGACGATGTCGGCCAGAGCGACGGCGATCGATTCGTAGTTGATGCGCCAGCCGACGAAGTGCGGCCAGGCCTCGTCCTCTGTCCGCTCGATGGGGACCCCGGCGCGCACCAGTCGGTCCACGGCTTCGGAGAAGGCCTGCCGGCTTATCGAGATGGGGCTGTCGGGCATCGGATCGGGGTCGTAGGGGATTCGGACGACGCGGGCGATGTCTCGCAGGGCGGTGAAGCCCATCCTGACGCAGAGCCGAGCCTCGGCAGGGGCCCTCGAAGGGCACAGGGCCAGGTAGAGAGCAGCCGAGTCGAGCACCGCCACCAGCCCCACCACCCAGGAGTTCGTGGGGTGTGGCGAACGGAGATAGAGCAGTATCGGATAGGTGGTGTGGCTTTCGGCCACGTCGGCCGACCACCGCTCCCAGTCGCCGTAGAACGCCGGGAGATTGCCTTCGATCCCCACCAGGTAGTGCCGGGCCAGGAGCTCGGGGCCCCAGGCCGGGGACCCGGCCCGGCTCTCGAGCATGGTGACCAGCGTCTCACGCCGGTTGAAGGCGTCATAGAGCGCGGGCAGGTAGGCGATCTGCAACGCCACCACCACCAGGCCGAAGGCAGCGGCGATGAACACCACCACCGAGGGCACCGCTGCGCGTTCGGAGGCGAAGCCCAAGGTGAAGATGGATGACCCGCTTTCGATGAAGGCGTGCCCGAGGTCGGAGGTGCCCACGCCCCAGATGAGCAGAGCGAAGCCACTCAACCCGACACCGAGCCAAACAAAGAGGCGCAGCAACATGAGCACCGGCTCGCCGATGGCCAGGAAGCGGTCGCGAGCGGCAAAGCCCCTCACCGTGCCGGCCGCCAGGTGCAAGACGCGCCGACCCCCCGATATCAAGCTCGACACCGGCCCCCGCACGTGGGGCCTGGGCACCACCAGGGACTTGACGAGGTCGAAGAGATCGGCCAGGACTATGAGGGCGCCGACCCCGACGGCCAGGGCGCGCAGCGCTGTCACGGCGGCGGGCTCAGTGCAGAGCCGGGGTGGGCGTCGCCGTGTCGAGCGATCGTCGCACCATGTCGGCCAAGGTGAACGAGTCGAGATGCTCGCGCATGTGCTCGCCTACGTTGGCCCACACGGCCAGCAAGATGCACTGACCCTCGTGCTCGCAGGCCCCGTTCTCGTGGGGACGGCCGAAGTCGCCGGCCACGATCGGTCCGTCAACGGCGCTCACGATCTCGCCCAGGGTGATGGCTTCTGGGAGCCGGGCCAGAACGTACCCACCGCCCACACCCCGCTTGGAGCGGACCAGGCCCGCCCCTTTGAGGGCCAGGAGGATCTGCTCTAGGTAGGGCTGGGGTAGCCCCGTGCGCTCGGCGATGTCCCGCACCGAGGTTGGTCCTTCGGCGTCGGTGTGCAGGGCGAGCGATAGCAGCGCACGGCTGGCGTAGTCACCCCGGGTCGAGACCTTCACGGCCCGATGCTATCCGGGGCCATGGGGAGGTCCTCGTACGGTGGGTAAGGTGCCGACGATGGAGCGCACCACGTCGTCGGCACCGCCGGACGGGCCCGTCCTCCCCGACTACGGCGGGGCGTGCCTGTCGTCGCTGGTCCCGGTCCTGCTCCACGGGGGCGGTGCCGCCCCGTCGTGGCTCCCCTCGCCCGTCATCGGCGCCGAGCAGGTCGTCCTGCTGGTGGTGGACGGGCTCGGGTGGGAGCAGCTCCAGGAACGTGCCGAGAGCGCTCCCACCTTGCTGTCGGGAGATGGTGGCCCCATCACATCGGTGGTGCCCACGACCACGGCCACGGCGCTCACCTCCATCACCACAGGCCGCACCCCGTCCGAGCACGGCGTGGTGGGCTACCGCGTGGCCACGCCAGACGGGGCCTCGGGCCCCGACGTGCTCAACGTCCTGCGCTGGTGCACCGGCGCAGGTGACGCCCGCCTCCGTCTGCCGGCGCCGACGGTGCAGAAGTGCCCTCCCTTCGGGGGACCGGGGGTGCCCGCTATAACCAGGTCGGAGTTCTCCTCCACCGGCTTCACCGCCGCTCATCTCTCGGGGGCGCACCTGGTGGGATGGCGGGTGCCGTCCACCCTCGTGGTCGAGGTTGGTCGGATGTTGAACGCAGGGCACCCGCTCATCTACGCCTACTACGACGGCATCGACAAGGTGGCCCACGAGCACGGCCTCGGGCCGCACTATCTGGCTGAGTTGGCCGCCGTCGACCGACTGGTCGGCGACCTGCTCGAGGTGCTCCCGCCCGGCGCCGCCCTGGTTGTTACGGCGGACCACGGCCAAGTGGAAGTGGGCGCCTCGGCCCGGGTGCCCGGCCCCGAGCTGATGGCGGCCACCGAGCTCGTCTCAGGCGAGGGTCGATTCCGGTGGCTGCACGCCCGGCGCGGCGCCCACGACGACTTGCTCAAGGCGGCCGAGGATGCCCACGGCGACGAGGCGTGGGTGCGGACCAGAGGCCAGATCATCGACGAAGGCTGGTTCGGGGGCCCCTTAGCCGACGTGGTGGCCGACCGCCTCGGCGACGTGGCTCTGGTGGCCAGGGAGCCGGTCGCCTTCCTCGACCCGGCCGACACCGGCGAGACCCGTCTGTTCGCCCGGCACGGCTCGTTGACCTCGGCCGAGATGCTCGTGCCGCTGCTCGGGTGGTCGGGCTCGTGACGCCGGGCTTGGCCCGGGGGTGGCGCTTTGCAAGGATCTCCCCATGAGCGACACCCCGGATGCTGACCACCCCCAGGCGGTCCCGGCGGCCGAGGCGGTGCTGCTAGGCCCCGACGAACACCCCTTCAGCGCCGCTGAGGAGGGGGCGGCGCCTGAGAACCAGGACGACAAGGGCGAATCGGTCGAACAGCCGGCCAAGGTCATGCGTATCGGGTCCATGGTCAAGCAGTTGCTCGACGAGGTGCGGGCCGCCCCCCTCGATGACAAGAGCCGCGCTCGGCTCCGAGAGATCTACGAGCAGTCGGTGCGGGAGCTGGCCGCTTCGCTGAGCCCAGATCTCGCCGCCGAGCTCGACCGAATGGCGCTGCCCTTCGACGACGCCCTTCCCTCTGATGCCGAACTCCGCATCGCCCAGGCCCAGCTGGTGGGCTGGCTCGAAGGCCTCTTCCACGGGATCCAAGCCACCCTGATGGCCCAGCAGATGGCAGCGCGGGCCCAGCTCGAGGAGATGCGCCAGCGCCAGCTGCCCCCCGGCCAGCGCGGCGACGGGCCGCCGCCGCGCCAGGGCACCTACCTCTGATGGAGCCCTCGGTGCCGGCGCGCCGCCCCGCTCGGTGCGCTATCGTCGAAATGACACGGCTGTAGTTCTCCACAGGTTGTGAACAGGACCACTGTGGACAGCCGCCAGGTCCGCCGAGGAGGACGGGGGCCCATGGCCGGGAAAGGATCGTTCGCCCATCTCCACACCCATACCGAGTACTCGATGCTCGATGGTGCCGCCCGTATCGGCGAGTTGGTGGAGGCGGCGGCCGCCGACGGGCAACCGGCCATCGGCATCACCGACCACGGCAACATGTACGGAGTCCTCGACTTCTATGCCCAGTGCCGGGAGCGGGGGCTCAACCCCATCATCGGGACCGAGGCCTACATGGCGGCCGAGTCGCGCCACGAACGGCCGGCCAGACGGGGCCGGGTCGACGACACCGGGGGCGATGTAGAGGGGGGCCAGAAGCTCTACTACCACCTGACGCTGCTGGCCGAGACGACAAAGGGCTATGGCAACCTGCTCAAGCTCTCGTCAGAGGCCTACCTGAGCGGATATTTCTACAAGCCGCGCTGCGATTGGGAGTTGCTCGAACGCCATCACCACGGGCTCATCGCCACCACCGGCTGCCTGGGTGGCGTAGTCCTGCAGGCGCTGCTGGCCGGCGACGAGGAGCGGGCCACGGCTCTGGCTGCCCGTCTTCAGGACATCTTCGGGCGCGACAGCTTGTTTGTGGAAGTGCAGGACCACGGGCTAGCCGAGCAGCGCCGGACCAATCCGGCCCTGGTGCGGGTGGCCAAGAGGCTCGGGGCGCCACTGCTGGCCACCAACGACAGCCACTACACCAGGCGTGAGGACGCCGTCGCCCACGACGCCCTGTTGTGCGTGCAGACCGGCGCCTACATGGACGACCCCAAGCGCTTCAAGTTCGAAGGGGAGGAGCACTACCTCAAGTCGGCGGCCGAGATGCGTGCGCTGTTCGGCGAGCTGCCCGAAGCCTGTGACAACACGCTGCTGGTGGCCGAGCGGGCGCGGGTGGACATCGAGTTCGGCCTGAACGCGCTCCCCGAGTTCCCCGTGCCCGAGGAGTTCACTGGCGCCAGCTACGACGCCAGAGCCGATACCTATCTGCGCCATCTCTCGCGGGAAGGCGCTGCCCGCCGCTACGGCTTCTCCCTGCCCGAGGCGGTGACCGATCGTCTCGAGTACGAACTCGGGGTCATCTCGAAGATGGGCTTCTCGGCGTACTTCCTCGTCGTGTGGGACCTGATTCGCCACGCCCGCCAGAGTGGCATCCGCGTGGGGCCGGGCCGCGGCTCGGCCGCCGGGTGCTGCGTCGCCTACTGCCTCGACATCGTCGACCTCGATCCCATCCGTTACGACCTGCTGTTCGAACGGTTCCTAAACCCGGGTCGCAAGCAGATGCCCGACATCGACATGGACTTCGATGAGCGCTATCGCGGCGAGATGATCCGCTACGCCTCCGAGCGATACGGCACGGACCGGGTGGCCCAGATCGTCACCTTCTCCACCATCAAGGCCCGGGCCGCCGTGCGTGACGCCGCCCGCGTGCTCAGGCTCCCGTACCAGGTGGGGGACAGGATCGCCAAAGCCATGCCGCCGCTCATCATGGGCCGCGACACACCGCTGCGGGCTTGTCTCGATCGCATCGAAGGCTACGAGGACGGCTACGTAAGCGCCCAGGGTCTCAGGGACATGTATGCCACCGACCCCGAGGCGGCCAAGGTCATCGAGGTGGCCAAAGGACTCGAAGGCCTGCGCCGCCAAGATGGCATCCACGCCGCAGCCGTGGTCATCACCAAGGAGCCGCTGACCGAGTACCTGCCCGTGCAGCGCAAGCCCGAGAGCGGCCAGAACCCGGCCGAAGCGCCTCTCGTGACCCAGTACGAGATGCACGGTGTGGAAGAGCTGGGTCTGCTCAAGATGGACTTCCTCGGCTTGCGCAACCTGTCGGTCATCGAGCGCGCCCTGGACCTGGTCGAGCGGTCACAGCGACGGCGACCCGACATCGACGGCATCCCCCTCGACGACCCTTCCACCTTCGAGATGCTGCGCCGCGGCGACTCCATCGGGGTCTTCCAACTCGAGGGTGGGCCTATGCGGTCGCTCATGCGGTCCTTGGCTCCCACGTGCTTCGACGACGTCGCCGCCCTGGTTGCGCTGTACCGGCCGGGCCCGATGGCGGCGAACATGCACAGGGACTATGCCGATCGCAAGAACGGGCGGCAGGCGGTGTCGTACCTGCATCCGGACCTGGAGCCCATCTTGGCCGAGACCTACGGCCTCATGATCTACCAGGAATCGCTCATGCGAGTGGCCCAGAAGTTCGCCGGCTACAGCCTCGAGGAGGCCGACAACCTTCGGAAGGCGTGCGGGAAGAAGATCCGCAAGCTGATCCAGGCCGAGCGTGAGAAATTCATAGCCGGTTGCGTGTCGGAGGGTTACGGGGAGGCACTCGGCACCAAGCTCTTCGACATCATCGAGCCCTTCGCCGACTACGCCTTCAACAAGTCCCATTCTTACGGTTACGGCTTCGTGGCATACCAGACGGCGTGGCTGAAGGCCCACCATCCCATCGAATACCTGGCCGCCCTGCTCACTTCGGTGAAGGATGACAAAGACAAGACCGCCGTTTATCTGGGCGAGTGCCGGACGCTCGGCATCGAGGTGCTCGTCCCCGATGTGAATACGTCGTGGGGCGAGTTCGCTCCTCTGGTGGGCGAGGACGGCAGCCAGCGGATCGTCTTCGGATTGGCCGCCGTGCGCAACGTGGGGGAGAGCTTGGTGGAGCGCATCGTGGCCGAGCGCGAGCGGGGCGGGCCGTTCGCCGACTTCTACGACTTCTGTCGCCGCGTGGACCCCGTGGTGTTGAACAAGCGCACGGTCGAGTCGCTGGTGAAGGCCGGGGCATTCGACTCCATGGGGCATCCTCGCCAGGGTCTGTGCCTCGTGTTCGAGCAGATCGTCGACCGGACCCTGGAGCGGCGCCGCGAGGAGGACGCCGGCATCTCCACGCTGTTCGCCGCCATCGAGGAGCCTGCCACCGACGGCGGAGCACCGGCCGGCTTCGCCGAGGCGCGACTGGCGATCCCCGACACCGAGTTCCCGAAGACCCCGCGCCTCGCCTTCGAGAAGGAGATGCTCGGCCTCTACGTAAGTGATCACCCCCTTCGGGGCTTTGAGTCGGCTCTCAGCCGCTTGACCGACTGTTCGGTGGCCGAGGTGAAGGAGCTCGACGAATCGCCTGACGTCGGCTTCGGGCGCGACGGTCAGGTCCGCACCGTGGGTGGAGTGGTGACGGCGCTGACGCGCCGCTACACGAAACGGGGCGAGCTCATGGCCACCTTCGTGCTGGAGGACCTGCGGGCCTCGATCGAGGTCTTCGTCTTCCCGAAGACCATGGCCGAGATCGGACCCCTGCTGGCCGACGACGCCGTGGTGGTTCTCCGGGCCCGCATCGACACCCGCGACGACCAGGTCAAGCTGGTGTGCATGGAACTGTCGAGGCCCGAGCTCCACGCCGACACCGGGGGGCCGCTGCGGGTCCAGCTGCCGCTCGGACTTACCGACGCCGTGCTCGAGCGCTTGAAGGAAGTCCTGGCCGAGCACCCCGGCGACGAGCCCGTGCACGTGCAGGTCGGCCAGACGACGCTGCGCCTACCGGCTGAGTTCAACGTGGACAGCCGCCGGGGGCTGGTGGGCGAGCTGCGAGTTCTGCTCGGGCCCTACGCCATTGTGGCCTGACCGACGCCACGGGGGGGGCCAAAGCCCTGCTCGGCCCCCCGGCCGGGGGGTGGCCCTGGACCGGCTTCCAGGCTCGGATGGGGAACCTCGCCACGGGCCGCAGTATCCTGGTGGGAACGCCGCGGCGCCGGGAGGTCGAGCAATCCATGTCGTTTGAGGTCGGGACCAAGGACTGCACATCGCTTAGCGACGCTGAGTTGGCCGAAATGGCCGACCTTTGCGTCGACCGTGAACCCCAATTCGACATCGGGTTCTTGTCCAAGCAGTGCGAGGAGTGGGTCCTCGTCACCTTGGCCCGGGAGGGGAACAAGCTGCGGGGTTACTCGTTTTGCACCCTCGAGCGCATCGGCGGGACCCCCTCGCTGCTGATCGGCCTGGCCACGGTGGACCGGACAGTCAAGGCCGACCAGTCCCTGCGGTTGCTGCTCGCCGACCAGTACCGCCGGGCTTTGCTGGCTTTCCCCGACGAAGATGTCCTGGTGGGGACCCGCCTGGCCTGCCCCGAGGCATACCAGGCCTTCGGTGGCCTGATCGACGTGGTGCCGCGTCCCGACCACAAGGCCAGTGGGGAAGAGCGCGCCTGGGGTCGCCGCCTGGCCAAGCGCTTCGGCGCAGAGGGCCGCATCGACGATCGAACCTTCGTGCTGTCGGGGGAAGGCTGCCCGGCCGGAGCTCTCGACTTCGGTGGTCCCAAGGTGAAGGCCCCCGACGAGGGGGTCCTGCCCCTGTTCAAGGGCGTGAAGTCAGCCCGCGGCGACCGCCTGGTGGCCTTCGGGTGGGCCATGGCCGAAGACCTGGCCTCGGGCACGCTCACCTCGGGGCGCCCGAGCCGCTGAGCACGCAGTCGCCGGCGCCGGGCCCTCAGGGCCGCGGCAGCACGGCGGCCACCGTCTTGTAACAGTGCCCATCGCGTGGCCGGCTCAGGCTCACCACCAGGAAGTGGGGTCGGAAGCCCAGCGCTCCGGCCAGGTCCTTGCCCGACAACCGGTCGCGACGCGACGCCCAGAGAGCGCCGATAGCCCGGCGGTCCTCCACCGGGAGCCAGTTGTCGCTGCGTGGCCATCCGAAGCGGGCCCAAACCGAGTCGTCAGCCTGCCGGCGGAACAGCAGCGGCCCACGGCTGGGCACGACGACGGCCACCGAAGGATGCATGCCGTGGAACTCCCAATAGGGAGCGGCGGTGCCGTGGAAGCCGAGCAGATGAGGTTCCGGGGGCGCCACCAGTTGCTTGAGGGCCCGACGGGCCCGGCGTCCCCGCAGGGCCCCCACCCGGGTGGGCTCGCCCTCGACGGTTAGGGCTTCGGGATGGGCCAGGTCGTCACGCTGCGGGTCGGCGGCCCACATGGCATCGACCACGTCGAAGGGAGCCAGGTCGGGCTCTCGATCGTGGCCCCAGTCCACCCGGAGGCGGACGATGGCTCCGTTGCCGAGGTCCACCGCCGTGGTGTCCTCGCTGCTGCAGGCCAGGACCATGCACCGATGCGTCCCGCGTTCCTGCGGAGACAGACGTTGACCACGGAGGCCTCCCCGACGGCCTCGGCGTCCTGGCGCCCGGGTCGCCTCGAGGTTGCCCTTGGTCATGCCGGTGCCACCTCGTCCAACCGCACCGGGGGGCGCCGACCCTCGTCCTCGAGCCGGTCCACCAACTCCTCCACGGTGGCGGCCGGAGCGCTGCACCGGTAATCCCGACAGACATAGGCCAAGTCGTCGGAGCGACCTTCCCACAGCGGCGTTTGCTGTCGTTCGCCCCAGGCCAGCACCAGCGCCGGCTCGTAGCGGGCCTGCACCGCCCGCACGAGGTCGGGGCGGGATCCGGTGACCACGACCTCCAGCATGCCGCCGGCCACCATGTCGTCACCGGCCACGGCGTTGGCGGCGGCCAGCGGGTGCTCGTCGGCCACCGCCGCCACCGAGGCCAGCAAGCTCCGCCCGGCGTCGCCCACGGCCCGGTCTCCGAGAAGGGCGCCCAAACGGACCATGGCCGTACCCCCCACCGAGGTGGCCGACGGGGTGGCCCCGTCGAGGGCGTCGAGTGGCCTCACCACCAGGGCTTCGGCGTCGGCCCCGGTGACGAACAAGGGCCCGTCGCCTTGGCGGAACAACCGGACCATGTCCTCGGCCACCTCCGCCGCATGGCCCAGCCACTGCGCCTCCCCGGTGAGCTCGCCGACCCTGGTGAAGCAGTCCACCAGCCAGGCGTAGTCGGCCGCGTAGGCCAGGTGCCGGGCCCGGCCCCCTTGCCAGGAACGGAGCCACCGCCCGCCCGGGCCCCGGAGCTGCCCGAGTAGGAATCCGGCCAACGAACGGGCGGCATCGACCCACTCCCGGCGGCCGGTGGCCCCGGCCGCCTCGGCCAGGGTCGAGCCGAACATGGCGTTCCACTCGGTAAGGACCTTGTCGTCGAGGCCGGGGCGCTCCCGGATGGCCCGAGCCTCGACGAGTCGCGCCCTTGCCCGTGTCACCGCCGGTGGACGGCCGATGGCCGTGCCCGGTGGACGGCGCAGGATATGTCGGTCACCGAAGTTGGGGTCGCCGTCGAGGCCGTACCAAGAGGAGGCGACCTTGGACTCCTCCCCGAGCACGTCGTCGAACTGCTGGCGTGTCCACAGGTAGAAGCTCCCTTCTTCACCCTCGGAGTCGGCGTCCTCGGAGGAGCAAAATCCGCCGGTGTCAGTGCCCAGGTCCCGCAGGACGTAACCGATGGTCTCCTCCACCACCTCGAGCCAGTGGTGGCGGCCGGTTAACTGCCAGGCATGGAGATAGCAGCGCACCAGCCCGGCCTGGTCGTAGAGCATCTTCTCGAAATGCGGCACCGTCCAGGTGTCGTCGGTGGAGTACCGGCAGAAGCCGCCGCCGAGGTGGTCGTAGATGCCGCCCGAAGCCATGGCGGCCAAGGTCGTCTCGGCCATGGCCAGCGACCGGGGGTCGCCACTGGCCCGGTGGTGGCGCAGGCAAAGCTCGACCAGCACGGGCTGAGGGAACTTAGGTGCGGGGCCGAAACCCCCGTAGACCTCGTCGAAGCGTTGGGCCAGGCTGTCTATGGCCCCGGCCAACCGGGCCGCACCCCCCGGGCTCGCCGCCGGCAGGCCCACGGCCACCTCGGGGAGGGTCGATCGTCGGGTCACGGCGTCGGCCAGGGCGTCGGCTTGGCGCTCCACTTCAGCCCGGCGCTCGGTCCAGGCCTCCCCGACGGCTTCGAGCAGCCGCCCGAAACCGGGCAGCCCGTGGACGTCGTGCGGAGGGAAATAGGTGCCCCCGAAGAAGGGCCGACCGTCAGGGGTCATAAACACCGACATCGGCCAGCCCCCGCGTCCGGTCAGGGCCTGCACCGCTTCCATGTAGACGGCATCAACGTCGGGACGCTCCTCGCGGTCGACCTTCACCGGCACGAAGCCGGTATTCAAGGCAGCGGCCACGGCCGCATCTTCGAAGGACTCGTGGGCCATGACGTGGCACCAGTGGCAGGCCGAGTAGCCGACCGACAGGAAGATGGGGCGGTCCTGGTCCCGGGCCTTGGCGAAGGCCTCGTCGCCCCAGGGGAACCAATCGACCGGGTTGTCGGCGTGCTGGCGAAGATAAGGGCTCGTCTCCTCGGCCAGTCGATTCACGCAGGGGATGCTATGGCGCCCCCGGGGTCACCGGTGGCGCCATAGGGTGTGGCGCCATGGAGCTGCGCATCGACGGCAGGGTGGCGCTGGTCACAGGCGGTTCGCGCGGCATCGGCCGCGCCATCGCCACCCGCCTGGCCGGTGCCGGTGCCCGCGTCATGATCACGGCCCGAAAAGAAGATGCCCTGCGACAGACGGCCGGGGAGCTCGCCGCCGGTGGCGCCGAGGTGGAGTGGTATGCCGGCAACGCCGGCGAGCCCGACACCGCCGCCCGCTGTGTGGACACGACCGTGGAGCGCTTCGGTGGCCTCGACATCCTGGTCAACAACGCGGCGACCAATCCCTACTTCGGAAAGCTCGTGGACTTGGACGAGGCCCGTGCCGCCAAGACCCTGGCCGTCAACCAACAGGCGGTGCTCACATGGACCAGCTACGCGTACAAGGCGGCCATGGCCGAGGGCGGCGGCAGCGTGATCAACATCTCCTCCATCGGCGGACTGTCGGTGGAACCGGGGATCGGCTGGTACAACGTGACCAAGGCCGCCGTGCTGCATTTGACGCGGCAGCTGGCCTTTGAGCTGGGACCAGCCGTGCGGGTCAACGCCCTGGCCCCAGGCCTGGTGAAGACCGATTTCGCCAAGGCGTTGTGGGAGAAGGGCGGTGATGCGGTGGCGTCGCGCCTGCCCCTGCGCCGCATCGGGGAGCCTGACGACGTGGCCCGGGTGGCGTTGTTCCTGGCCTCCGACGCCGCCTCCTGGATGACGGGCTCGGTCCTGGTGGTGGACGGCGGGGCCATGGCCATGCCGTCGGGGGGGGTCTAGGTGGGCTCGCTCGTCTCCGACCTGGAGTTCCGTGGCCTGTGGCACCAGGCGGCGGGCGCCTCGCTTGCCCAGCGCCTCGAGTCCGAACGGCTCACTGCCTACATCGGGTTCGACCCCACGGCCGACAGTCTGCACGTCGGCAACCTGCTGCAGCTGTGCATGCTGCGGCGACTGCAACAAGCCGGGCATCGCCCGATCGCCGTGGCCGGTGGAGTGACCGGCATGATCGGGGACCCAGGGGGCAAGAGCGAGGAGCGCTCGTTGCTCTCCGACGAGCGACTGAAGGCCAACCTCCAGGGAATCCGACCCCAGATCGAGCGCTTCGTCGACCTCGGCGGTGGCGGCGGCCTCCTGCTCGACAATGCCCAGTGGCTGCGCGGCCTGACGTTGGTCGACTTCCTCCGGGACATCGGCAAGCATCTGGCCGTGAACGAGATGATCCGCAAGGACTCGGTGAGCGCCAGGCTCGAGCGAGCCGAGCAGGGCATCTCGTACACCGAGTTCAGCTACATGCTGCTGCAGGCCTATGACTTCCTTCACCTCTTCGACCATCACGATTGCCGACTCCAGCTCGGCGGCAGTGACCAGTTCGGCAACATCACCGTGGGCATCGAGTTGGTGCGCAAGATGCGCCAGGTCGAGGTCTACGGGCTCACCTCACCGCTCGTGCTCAAGGCCGACGGCTCCAAGTTCGGCAAGACGGAGTCGGGGACGGTTTGGCTCGACCCCCGTCGCACCAGCCCCTACGCGCTGTACCAGTTCTTCCTCCGCACCGAAGACGACCTGGTGGGACGCTATCTCCGGTTCTTCTCCTTCCTCGAGCACGACGAGCTGCTGGCACTGGAGCAGGTCACCGCTGCCCATCCCGAGCGACGCCAGGCTCAGAGGGTCCTGGCCCGAGAGCTGTGCGCGTTGGTGCACGGGGCGGACGATGCGGCCCGGGCCGAGCACGCTTCGGAGGCGCTGTACTCAGAGGCCATCGCCTCGCTCGACGAGAGCACCCTCCTAGAGGTCTGCGCCGAAGCCCCCACCAGCACCTGGCCACGAACCGGATTGGACGAAGGGGTGGCCTTGGTAGACCTTCTGGCCTCGAGCGGGCTGAGCGGGTCCAAGAGCCAAGCTCGTAGTGCGGTCACGCAGGGGGGTGTCTACGTCAACAACCAACGGGTGACCGGTCTCGACGCCCACCTCGGGCGCGACGACCTGCTCTTCGATCGCTACGTGGTGCTGCGCCGAGGGCGTCGGGAGTACCATCTCGTTCGGTTCGAGTAGCAGCGGTGGCTCGACGAGGAGGATGGCGGTGACGGTGCTGGCTCTTGTCGGAGTGCTCGTCATTGCCGCCGTGCTCGTGACCTTCTCCATGAGCCTCTTCGCCCGCGACCGCGGACAGCGCCACCCTCGGTCGCGTCGGTGACCGGCCCGGTGGGCATCGGCGGTGCGCCACCCGAGTCCGAGCTGGGGAGGCCCCCGGTCGGGGCCGAGGAGGCCTTGGCCGGGGCCTATCTGCTCCCCGAGGACGAACGAGGTGAGGTTCTGGCCGAAGTGGTTCGTCGGTACCCGCAGTGGCCCACCGCTTGGGCTGCGCTGGCCACCTCGGCGTCAGGTGACGTGGAGGCGTATGCGTACTACCGCGTCGGCTATCACCGCGGGCTCGATGCCCTTCGTAAAGCGGGTTGGCGCGGCAGCGGCTACGTGCGCTGGTCACGACCGGCCAACCGGGGGTTCTTGCGTTGCGTCGAGGGGCTACGCCGCACGGCACACGCCATCGGCGAGCTCGACGAGGAGGAGCGTTGCGCACTCTTCCTGCGCCAGCTCGACCCGACGTGGTCGGGGGCCGAGGTCACCGGCGACGACAGGTGAAGCTTTGGGCGGTGGCTGTGGCCGTGGCGGCCTTCGGATCGGCACTCTCGGGCTGCGGTGGTGCCGCTGCTTCTCTCGGCCAGCAGGTGAGCACCTGGGGGCGCGACAGCGGCTTCATGGCAGCGTTGGCCACCATCCGCAGCGATTTGGCCCGCCTGGCGGTGGCCTCCCCGACGTCCTCTGCCCTGGTGCGCACCGAATGCGACGTGCTTGTCACCGACAGCCTGGCCGCTCACCAGCAACTGCCGACACCTGATGCCATGTTGACTTCGTTGCTGGGCAACGCCTACGCGTCGGCCGGGAGCTCCGGCAGCGATTGCTTCAGCGCCGCGTCGGGCCATCTGGGCGTACTCGAGCGTTCCGCCACCGAACGGGCGCAGGCCGTCACGTGGCTGATCAAAGCCGAGGCCCGCTTCGACGCCCTGATCGCCACGGTGCCCACCTCTCCATGACCGGACCGGACCGGCGAGTCATCGGGCCCGTCCCTACCGGGCGCGAACCACCGGCCTACGACCGGCTGCGGCGACGCCTGCTGTGGTCATTGCCGACGGGCCTGTACGTGCTCGGCACCCGCCATGGCCACCAGCGCAACCTGATGACCACAAGTTGGGTCATGCAGGTGGCTATGGACCCCAAGCTGGTGGCCGCGGCGGTGGAGTCCTCCTCGGTCACCGGGCGGCTCCTTGAGTCCAGCGGCGAGTTCGCCCTGAGCCTCCTGGCGCGTTCGGAGCGGACCCTCGTGCGGCACTTCGTGAAGCCAGTGAGCGATGTCCAGGTGGATGAGAACACAGGGGCGGGCACCATGCAGGGTCACGACGTGGTCCCGACGCCGGCCGGGTTGCCTGTCTTGGCTTTGGCCGCCGGGTGGCTGGAGTGCCGGGTGACCGAGAGCGTGACCCTTGGGAGTCACGTCCTGTTCGTGGGCGAGGTGGTCGATTGCGGCACGGGAGCCCCTGGGTCGGCGACGACCGGGCCGCCTGGTGACGCCTTGGCGCTGCTGCGCATGGAGGACACCCGCATGAACTACGGCGGCTGACGGGCCACCGTCGTCAGGCCTCGGTGGGCCTCGGCCGCAGGTCGATGCGGAGTGTGAGGATGCCGTCGGCCAAGGTGGCTTCGGCGTCGCCGATCATGGCGAAGTCCATGAAGTCGGCTTGGGCCTGCTCGGCGAAGCGACGGCGTTCGGGCCCTTCGACAGGCGGCAGCCCCCGGTCGCGCACGGCCGCCGCCCGTTCTCGGAAGCGGCCCACCATGGATTGGGGATCGAACTCGTCGGGCACCTGGTGGACTGTACCTGGCAGCCCGTACCGGGCCGAGCCGCAGGTCGGCGGTCCATGCCCGGGAGGTAGACTGGGCCCCGCCGCCGGCGGGTGCGCCTGGCCGGCCGACGGAGGAGTCGCTCGTGAAAAAGGGACGGCATCGCCGCTTCGAGGAGGCTCGCAGCCTCAAGAGATCGGTGGCAACGGCCAATCGTCGCTGCCCGGAATGTGGCGCCGAGCCTGATGACCGGCACGCGTCGTGGTGCATGGCCGAGTCGGAGGAATTCGACGAGATCCTCGGTGTGACGCCGGATTCCGAGGTCGTGGACGAAGACGACCCGCTGGCTGACTGACACGCCGGGCCGGCGCCCGACGGGCGCTCAGCGCCGCCTGACGGCCGGGTGGGGAAGTGCCACTGGACGGAGGTCGTCGCTCCTGGCCCCGGTCGAGGCCGGCGTGGTCATGACAATGGCCCGAGCCGACAGGTAACGCGCCAGCTTCTTGTAGATCTTGGCCCCGACCAGTGCCACCAACTCGTCGCGCATCTCCTCGAACACCGGCCGCCCACCGACAAAGGCGTCGGGCGCCTCGGTACACCACCAGTGGAACTCGGCTCCTCCGGCTCCCCAGTCCCGGCGGTCCCACTGGCGAATGACCGACTTCACGTGCCCGTCGTCAGCCACCTCGTCTTCGCGGCGCAGGGGGAGCTGCCAGCACACGTCGGGCTTGAGCTCGAGCGGGGCGGTGCCACGCTCGAGGGCGGCACGGTGCAAGGCGCACCCCGGGCCGCCTGGGAAGTCAGGACGGTTCAGGAAGATGCAGGCCCCGTCGGCCAAGCGGGTGGTGAGCTCGCCGGCCGCGTTCTTCTTGAAGATGCGAAGACGCCGGCCTTCGGTGGGCTGGCCCTTGCGCCAGAACTGCCACTGGTCCGGGGTCAAGGTGGCTGCCGCCTTCTCGACGCGCTTGGTGTCCTTGCCTCCGGTCATGTGGGCGCCGTAGGAGCAGCACCCGTGGACCAGCTCGGGGGCCGGGCCTGTGAGTACTCCCTGGCAGCCCCGCCCGAAGATACAGGTCCAGTTGCTCTCGAGGAAGGTCACGTCGAAGAGCCAAGTCCGCTCCTCGACGGGGTCGGGAAAGCTCACCCATTCGTGAGCTCCACCGGGGGCGCCGTTCCACGACGCGGCCGACGGATCGTGGCCGTTGGTCAGCATGCGGATTGGAGCGGTAGTCATCGTCCTCCTGTGGGCGTCGGCGCCGGGTGCGCTTGGAGCCGGGCCGAGTCGAGCTGCGCCGAGGTCGGCTCGGCGCAACAGAACCACGCCTCGGACAGACGTGGACGCTCATCGGGCGCAATCTGGGAGCGTAGGTCGGGATCCGACTGGGGTGGTGCTTCGGCGCGGTCGTGTATGTCGAGCAGTCGCCATGCCTCGGCCCGTACGGCGCGGTAGGCAGCCATGTCGTCCCACGACTCGGCGTCGGCCAGCTGGGCCAAGGCCACGAGCCTCTGTTGCAGCACATCGAGGCGCCCATCGGTTGAAGTCCATTCCCAGCCCAGGTGCTCGGGGTCATACGGGCCCAGCAATCCGTCGAGGTCACCGCTATCGAGCAACAGCGACCCGGGCGGGACGAGCAGACGGATGGTGAACTGCACTGGGTCGACATTGCCGATTAGGTCGCAGTGAGCCACCAGGTCGAGCAAGTCGAGCAGGTCGCCGGCCGTCGTCCACGGAGTGAAGGGCAGCAGCGAGGGCCGGGGCTCGATGCCGGCGCTGCGCAGCACCTTGACGGCCTCGATCTCCTCGGCCACCGTGTGGCCCTTGTCGAGCCGGCGCAGCACGTCGTCGTTGGCCGACTCGAAGGCCGACACCACGAACAGGCAGCCGGCCCCGGCCATGGCCGGCCAGATCTCGGGGTGGGCCAGGATGTGCTCCACCTTGGCCGTGATGTCGAAGGTGAGGTCAGGGAAGGCCTGGTGTACGGCGTCGATCACCCGCCGGGCATGGTGTGGCCCGTTCAGGAAGTCGGGGTCGCCGAAGGTGAGGTGCTCGGCCCCCATCCCCACGAGCTGGGCCACGTCGGCCAGCACCGACTCCACCTCGACCAATCGGGTGCGGCCGTTGTAGACCACCGGGACCGGGCAGTGACGGCAGCGATGCGCACACCCGTGGCTGGCCTCCACGTAACCGGCCATCCGGCTTTCGGAGCCCATGAGCAGACGGCTGTAGCGCTCGAGCGGCGGCAGCGACTTGCGGGCCGGCAAGCCGAATCGCTGGCGCCCGAGGTGAACCACAGTCGGGCCGACCTGGACGCGTCGTCGCTGCTCACTCGGGTCACCGAACCATGCCAACAGGCCCGGCTCGTACTCCCCGGCGATGGCCATGTCGGCCACGTGGGCCCCGTGGGCCCCGTCGTCGAGGCCGGCATAGAGACCGTAGAAGCACACGGCCAGGTCCGGGCGAAGGGTGCGAATGTGGGCGCAGGCTTGACGGGCCAGCCGCATGGCCGTGTGCATGGGCACCGACACGGCCACGGCGTGAGCCCACTGCACGTCTTCGGGCCGGAGGGTGTCCACCGACAGGTCGACGCAGCGGACATCGTGGCCGGCGCGCTGTAAGGCTCCAGCCGGACCGGCTACGTGCAGGGGTTGGTGCCCCAGCTCGTAGGTGGAGAGCAGCAAGGCGCGCACCGATCCCACCGTAGCGGCCGGCGCCGCCGACTTCGACGACTCAGGTTTCGGTCGGGTCGACGCGCACGTCGATACAGGCCCAGGCGCGGCGTAGCGCCTGCTCGACGTCTTCGGGCCTGTCGCCAGAGGCGAAGACGAACGCCAGGTACCGGTTTCCCTCGGGGACCGGCGCCACAGCGCGCCCGAGGGCGATCGTAACTTCGAAGTCGGTGATGCCAGGCACGGCCAGGGCCCGGTCGCGCCCGTCTACGCCCCGCAGGATCCCGGCGCGGGGAATGGGGACCATTAGCACGCCGGCGGCACCGGCCCGGCGATCGAGGTCGCCGAGCTCGATGCCGAGGGCTTCGGCGATCACGAGCTCTTCGAGGCTGCGACCGGCCCCGAAGGCCAAGGTACGGGCGCACAGCCCACCGATGGTCCTGGCCGCCACCTCGATGACCGACGCCCGTCCCTGGTGCACGCGCACCTCGGCGTGGATCGGCCCTTGGCGCAGGCCGAGGGCCCTGGTGGCCGCCCCGACCGCTGAATGGGCGGCGGCCAGGTCGCCCGCCCCCAATCGGGACGGAGTCACGTAGATGGTCTCCTCGAAGGCCGGCCCGTCGAGGGGATCGGGCTTGTCGAACACGGCCAGCACACGCAGCTCGCCGTCGTGCAACATGCCCTCCACGGCCACCTCCGGCCCTGGGACGAACCGCTCGACCAGGAGGGGCGCCGACGGGTCCACGCCGGCGGCCGAGGCGATGCGCCTGCTCCGGGCGACCGCCGCCACCAGGGCTCCGGCGTCGTCGGCCCGAAGGACCCCCTGGCTGCCGGACAAGGTGGCCGGCTTCACCACGCATGGGTAGCCCACGAGCGCTCCGAGCCGAGCGACGTCGTCGGGCCCGGCCTCCGCCGCCAAGGCGCCAAAGGGTGGCTGGGAGATCTCGGCTTCATGCAGCCGGGCCCGCATGGCCAGCTTGTCCCGGGCGGCGGCCACCGCGCCGGGCGGGTTGTGACGCAGGCCCAGACGCAGCGACGCCTCGGCCGCAACCGCCGTGGCCTGGTCGTCCACGGCCACCACGGCGTCGATGGGGACGATGGCGTCGTGGGCCACGATGGCCTCCGCCCCGGCGGTGGCGTCGTCGAGTGGTACTTCGAGGCTGCGGCCGCCCATCAAGCCGGCCAAGGCGTGGGCCTGTTCGGTGCCCACCACCACCTCGACGCCGAGGGCCGTGGCGGCATCGAGGAAGTCGTCGGCCCGATAGGTAGACGAGGGGACGAGGAGGAGCAGCCGGGCCACCCTCCTATGATGGCTGGCGGGAGGTCCGACCATGGCAGAGTCCGTGCTCAACGTCACACCGTCGGCGCGCAGCGTCGTCGTCGAGGCGCGAGCCGAGGAAGGCGACGCCGAGCGTCTCGCGCTGTGGGTGGAGGTGACCGGGGCCAGCGCCGGCTCCTACACCTACGACATCTACTTCCAAGCGGCGTCCGACGCTGGGGCGGGGGATGCGGTGGACCAAGCCGCCGAACTGACAGTCGTCGTCCCCGAGGCCAGCGTGGCCCGCCTCCGCGGCGCCCGGCTGGACTGGTCCGACGACGGTGAGGGTGGCCTCGTCATCCTCAATCCGAACACGCCGCCGAGGCCCGAGACCAGCGCCGTTCCCACCGGGGACCTGACCAGCGACCTGGCCCAACGGATCCTGGCCGTCCTCGAGGAGCAGGTGAACCCCTCCATCGCCTCCCATGGTGGCCGGGCCGACCTGGTGGCGGTGGAGGACGGCACCGCCTATCTCCGCTTGAGCGGCGGATGCCAGGGCTGCGGGTTGGCCAAGGTGACCTTGTCGCAGGGCATCGAGGTGGCCTTGCGCGACTCGGTGCCCGAGCTCGTCTCGGTCGTGGACGTCACCGACCACGCCAGCGGTGACAACCCCTACTTCGAAGCAGCGAAGAAGTAACGAAGCGACAGCGAAGCACCGACCACGGCAGACAGCCACGGCGGAAGTCGGTAGCGTCGCCGTAATGGACGGGCTGGTCACAGCGGCGGCAGCGGTGGGTGGCCTCGTGGCCGGGGACCAGCTCGAGGTGGTGGTAGAGCGCGTCGGCGCCCGCGTGGGCTTCGAGCGCCCCTGGCACCGCTGCCCGAAGTGCGAACGCCCGGCTGCCGTGGCCGACAGCCTGCCGCTCGTCAGGGTGCTTGCCCGCCGGCACTGCCCGCATTGCGGTGGAGCCACCCCGTTCGCCACCCGCCCGCTCCTTATGGGCCTGGTCAGCGCCCTGGTGCTCGGAGCCATGGCCACCCGCTTCGGCACCGACGTGGCCCTGGCGCCGTTCTGTGTGCTGGGCCTGGCGCTCGTGGCCATCAGCGCCGTGGATATCGAGCGCTACATGATCCCCAACCGGATCGTCTATCCGACGTTGGTCGCCTTGATCCCTCTGCTCGTGCTGTCGTCGGCACTCGACCACCGCTGGGGGTCCCTGGCCCGGGCGGCCATCGCCGGCGCTGTGGCCTTTGCCGGGTTCTTCGCCGTGCACCTGGCCGTGCCCAAGGGCATGGGCTTCGGCGACGTGCGCCTGTCCGGCGTCATCGGCGTGGCCACCGGGTGGCTCGGCCTCGGACACGCCTTCGTCGCCTTCTTCGCCGCCTTCGTCCTCGGGGCGGTAATCGGGATCGGCGTCATGGCTGTGACCCACGGAGGTCGAAAGACACGGATCCCGTTCGGGCCCTTCATGGCAGCCGGTGCGGTGGTGGCCGTGCTGTGGGGCAACCCGTTGGCTCACGCCCTGTTCCACCGGGGTGCCTGAAAGGGCGGCCACCACAACACCGGGCGGTAGATTTGTCCGATGCTCCGGTACCTCACGGCGGGTGAGTCGCACGGCAAGGCCCTCGTCGTGATCGTGGAGGGCCTGCCGGCCGGCCTGCCGGTCACCGTGGCCGACATTGCCGGGGAGCTGGGACGACGCCGGCTGGGGTTCGGCCGCGGCCCCCGGATGCGCTTCGAGGCCGACGAAGTCGAGCTGCTCGGTGGGATTCGCCACGGCCGCACCCTGGGCTCGCCGGTGGCCATCGAGATCGCCAACAGCGAGTGGCCGAAATGGGAGCAGGAGATGTCGCCCCACCCCGGTGCTCCGGCCAAGGTCTTGACCCAGCCCCGCCCCGGGCATGCCGACCTGGCCGGAATGCAGAAGTACGGCTTCGACGATGCCCGCGACGTCCTCGAGCGCGCCTCGGCTCGTGAGACGGCGGCTCGCGTGGCGGCCGGGTGTCTGGCCAAGTCGCTGCTGGCCCATCTCGGCGTGGCCCTGGTCAGCCACGTGGTGGCCCTCGGCGGGGAGGAGGCGTCGGCCCTGGCGCGCCCTTCGCCTGGGGACCTCGAACGGGTGGACCAGTCGCCGGTGCGCTGCTTCGACTCAGAAGCCGAGGGCCGAATGGTGAGCGCGGTCAAGGCGGCGGCCAAGGATGGGGACTCGCTCGGGGGCGTGGTCGAGGTCCTGGCCTACGGGGTGCCGGTGGGCCTCGGCAGCCATGTGCACTGGGACCGCCGCCTCGACGGCCTATTGGCTCAAGCCCTCATGAGCATCCAGGCCATCAAGTACGTGGAGATCGGTGAAGGCGCGAGCGTGTCGGCTCGCCGCGGATCTGAAGCCCACGACGCCATCACCTGGGACGGCAACACCGCCGACTACCGGCGCCAGACCACACGTGCCGGTGGGATCGAAGGCGGCATGTCGACCGGCGGGCTGGTGGTGGCCAGGGTGGGCATGAAGCCGCTGGCCACCTTGAACCGTCCCGTGCTCGGCACCGTCGACGTGGTGACCAAGGAGGAGACGGTTTCGTTCAAAGAGCGCACCGACGTCACCGCCGTACCGGCCATGGGCGTGGTGGCCGAGACCATGACGGCGCTGGTGCTGGCCGACGAGGCGCTGCGGAAGTTCGGCGGTGATTCGCTGGCCGAAGTGGTGCGCAACCACCGCGGCTATGTCCAGGCCATGGGGGCCACGCCGTCGGCCGCGCTCGGCCACGGTGGCTGAGCGCCTGCTTCTCGTCGGCATGATGGGCGCCGGCAAGTCCACCGTGGGACCGTTGGTGGCCGATCGCCTGCAGGTCCGGTTCGTCGACTTGGACGACGAGATCGAACGATCGCTCGGGTGCAGCATTGCCGACGTGTTCGCCGAGCACGGCGAACCGTGGTTCCGCCGACACGAAGCGGCCGCGCTGACCGAAGTGCTGGGCGGCGACGGCGACGCCGTGGTGTCGTTGGGCGGCGGCGCCGTGGTAGCTGACGGGAACCGCTCCGCGCTGGTCACAGGGGGGTTCGTGGTGTGGCTGCGGGCCCGGGTCGAGGTCCTGGCGGCCCGGGTCGGCACCGGAGTGCAGCGGCCCCTTCTGGGCGTGGGCGACCCTCAACGCCGGCTGGAGGCGCTGTACGAGGAGCGTGGACCGCTCTACGAAGAGGTGGCCGATGCCGTGGTGGACGTGGATGGCCTCGACCCCTCCGAGGTGGCCGACCTGGTGGTGGCGGCCTGGCGCAGAGCCGCCGGCGGGTCGAGGTGATCTCCGTCGGGGTCGACCTCGGCCACCGGTCCTACGAGGTCCTCGTGGGCGCCGGGGCCCGACACGCCCTGGCCGACGTGGTGCCGGCGTCGGCCCGCCTGGCTGCCGTGGTCACCCAGCCCGGAATCGACGTGGGCATCGACCCCGGCATCGAGGCCGAGCGCTTCTTGATCGGGCCCGGCGAGGCGGCCAAGTCGCTGTCCACCGTGGAGGAGCTGTGCCGGGGCTTCGCCCGGGCCGGGTTATCGCGCCGAGACGTGGTGGTGGCCGTGGGCGGTGGGGTGGTGACCGACGTGGCCGGCTTTGCCGCCGCCACGTACTTGCGGGGCATCGCCTACGTCAACGTGGCCACCACCTTGTTGGCTCAGGTCGATGCGGCCATCGGGGGCAAGACCGGCGTGAACCTGCCCGAGGGCAAGAACCTGGTGGGCGCCTTCTGGCAGCCGGCCGCCGTGTTGTGCGATACGGATGTGCTCTCCACCCTGCCCCGGCGCGAGTGGGCGTCGGGAAGAGGGGAGATGGCCAAGTACGCCTTCATCGGCGGATCGCCGCCTGGAGCCGGCTTCCTCGAGCTCCCACTCGAGGAGCAGGTGGCTCGGTGCGTGGGCATCAAAGCAGAAGTGGTGTCGGGCGACGAGCGCGAGGGGGGCCGCCGGATGCTGCTCAATTACGGCCACACCCTGGCTCACGCGCTGGAGGCCGTGGGGTACGGGCCCGAGGGGGGGGTGGACCTGCGCCATGGTGAGGCGGTGGCGGTCGGGCTCGTCTTCGCCGCCGAGCTGGCCCGACACCTCGGGCGCATCGAAGACGACCGGGTGGCCCTGCACCGCCAGGTGGTGGGCCAGTTCGACCTTCCCTCCGACATCCCCAACGGCGTATCGGCCCGGGCGCTGGTGGCTTTCATGGGACGCGACAAGAAGGCCGATCACGACCTGACTTTCGTCCTCGACGGCCCCGGCGGCGTCGAGCCGGTCGGGGGCGTGGGGGCCGAGGACGTCCTCGCTACCCTGTCGTCCATGGGATGTACCCGGTGAGCGCGTCGAAGCCGTTGGTCGTGCTGTTGTCGGGCCCGAACCTGAGCCTGCTCGGCCAGCGCCAGCCCGAGATCTATGGCCCCGAGATCCTGGCCGAGCATGTGGTCGCCGCCACCGAGGAGGCCCACGCCCTGGGCCTGGCCATGGAGCACCATCAGAGCGAGCATGAAGGCGAACTGGTGGAGCAGGTCCATCGGGCCAGGGGCCGTGCCGCCGCCCTGGTGGTGAACGCCGGGGCCCTGACCCACTACTCCTGGGCCCTGCATGACGCCCTGGCCTCGTTCGACGGCGTGGTGGTGGAGCTCCACCTGTCCAACCCGGCTGGCCGCGAGCCGTTCCGCCACACGTCGGTGGTGGCGCCGGTGGCCGACGGGACAATCGCCGGCTTCGGTGGCCTCGGCTACCGCTTGGCCATGGTGGCCGTGGCTCGTCGCTTGGGCACCGGCTCGAGGTGACGGGCCCGGGGCCCGCTCCCACCGGTGCCGTCGCGGTCGGCGGGCGTCTCGAACGCCTGAGGGCCCTGCTATCGGAAGCCGGTGTCGACGCCTTGCTCGTCTCGGAGCTGGCCAACATCCGGTACCTGACCGGCTTCACCGGGTCAGCCGGGCTGGTACTGGTAGCCCCCGACGAAGCGTTTCTGGCCACCGACGGCCGCTACCGCACCCAGGGCGCCGAGCAGGTGCAGGCGGCCGGGGCCGGGCGCGCTGTGGAAGTAGTGGTGGGCGGGCTCGCCGCCCAGCGTGACGCCCTGGTCGGGGCGCTAGGACGCAGCGCCGTGCGCCGCCTCGGCCTCGAGGCCCACGCCATCACGTGGGCCGAGCAACGACGCTGGTCCGAAGCCGCCAGGGCAGTGATGGTGGTGCCCACCACGGGTTTGGTGGAGGGCTTACGACAGGTGAAGGACGCCGCCGAGCTCGAGCGCATGGCCTATGCCGCCGCGCTGGCCGACGCCGCATTGGCCGAGACCCTCGCCATGCTGGGCACCGGGCCGACTGAGGCCGAGGTGGCCCTGGCCCTCGATTCGGCCATGCGCCGGCTTGGGGCCGAGGACCGGGCCTTCTCCACCATCGTGGCGTCGGGTCCCAACGCGGCGAAACCCCACGCCCGCCCCGGCGGCCGGCGCATCACGGGCGGGGACCCGGTGGTGGTCGACTTTGGCGCCGTCTACGACGGGTACCGCTCGGATATGACCCGCACCTTCGTGGTGGGGGGCGACCCCGGGCCCGACCTGGCCCGCATGTGGGAGGTGGTGGCCGGGGCCCAGCAGGCCGGGGTGGGCGCCGTGCGGGCCGGGGTGGCGACGGGCGAGGTGGACCGGGTCTGCCGGGAATGGATCACCGCAGCGGGTCTGGGCGACGCCTTCGAACACGGAACCGGCCACGGCGTGGGACTCGACATCCACGAGGCCCCGTCGGTCGGCCCGGGGGCCACTGCTATCCTCGCCAACGGCATCGTCGTCACCGTCGAGCCGGGTGTGTACGTGCCCGGAGTCGGGGGGGTCCGCATCGAGGACACCGTGGTGGTGACCGAGCACGGATGCCGGGTGCTCACCAACTTTCCGAAGGACTTCGTCGCCTGATGGCCGTCACCACCAACGATCTGCGCAACGGGATGACCCTCGACCTTCCCGAGGGGTTGTTCGGGGTGGTCGAGTTCCAGCACGTGAAGCCGGGCAAGGGCGGGGCCTTCGTCCGCACCAAGCTCAAGAACGTGCGCACCGGGGCCGTGATCGAGCGCACCTTCCGGGCCGACGAGCGCGTCGAGCAGGCCATCGTCGACAAGCGCGAGATGCAGTACCTCTACCGCGACGGCGCCGATTACGTGTTCATGGACACGTCGTCCTACGACCAGATCCATGTGAGTCCCGACACCCTCGGCGACGCCGCCAACTTCGTCAAAGAGGGCGACAACGCCGTGCTCCAGCTGTACGGCACGGAGATCGTGGGGGTGGACCTGCCGGCCTCGGTGGAGCTCACCGTGGCCGAGACCGAGCCCGGGATCCAAGGCGACCGGGTGTCGGGGGCCCGGAAGCCGGCCACCCTCGAAACCGGCCTGGTCGTGCAGGTGCCGCTCTTCGTGAACCCCGGGGACCGCTTGAAGGTCGACACCCGCACGTCCGAGTACATCACCCGGGCCTGACGGCCACCGGCGGGGGACGACGGTGCCACCGGCCACCAGGCCTGACCCGGCCGCACCGGTCGGGCCCCGCCACCAGGCCCGAGAGCGGGCACTCAGCCTGCTCTACGAGGCCGAGATCAAGCATGTGACCACGGCCGAGGTGGTAGACGCCCTGGCCGCCACCCCCGACGCCTTCGCTCTGGCTCTGGTCCAGGGCGTGGCCGCCCACCTGGCCCGTATCGACCAGCTGCTGGCCGGAGCCGCCGTGGGCTGGGACGTGGCCCGCATGCCGGCCGTGGACCGCGCCGTGCTGCGCCTGGCCGTCTACGAGTTGCTGGAAGGACCGGCCGTACCGGTGGCCGTTGTCATCGACGAGGCGGTGGAGTTGGTGAAGCAGTACTCGACCGAGGAGTCGGGGCGGTTCGTGAACGGGGTGTTGTCGACCATCGCCGCCCAACTGCGAGCCTGACAGCGCCCGGCCACGGCGCCCGGCTCCTGGTAGCATCGACCTGACCGTGAAGCGGGTCCTGAGAGACCCGTACGGACGACGAGGAGTCTGGTGGCCGAGCGCGAACGCAGACTGACCCCACCGCGAGGTGGGGTCTTCGTTCCCCGGGTGCAGGTCCTCTCGGCCGAGGACGTCCACCGGGCTCTCATCCGTATCGCCCACGAGATCGTCGAGCGCAACCACGGCCTCGAGGATGTGGTCATCGTCGGCTTGCAGACCGGCGGTGTCCCCCTGGCCCATCGCATCGGGCACGTCCTCGAAGAAGTGGAGAGCACCTCGGTGGCGGTGGGGATGCTCGACGTCGCTTTCTACCGCGACGACATCGGCATCCGCCCGGTGTTGCCCGAGGCCGTCACCGACATCCCCGGCGACCTGGCCGGCCAGCTGGTCGTGCTGGTCGACGACGTGCTGTTCACCGGCCGCACCGTGCGCGCCGCCCTGAATGCCCTGGCCGACTATGGAAGGGCGCGGGCTGTGCAGCTGGCCGTCATGGTCGACCGTGGACATCGCGAGTTGCCCATCCGGCCCGACTACGTGGGGAAGAACATTCCCACCCGCATCGACGAGCAGGTCGATGTGAGCCTTGACGGGGTCGTGCTCGGGGACGTCGTCCCCCGGTGACCGGGAGCCAGTTGCAGTGACCGGAGCCCCGGCCGGCGGCAGTCGGCATCTGCTGTCGGTGGCCGATCTCGGCGCCGAGGGCATCGAAGAGGTCATGCGCGTGGCCGATGCCTTCGTCGAGGTGGGCCGTCGCCCCATCCCCAAGGTCCCGGCCCTGCGTGGCCGCACCGTGGTGACGATGTTCGCCGAGGAGTCGACCCGCACACGCCTCTCCTTCGAGACCGCCGCCCGGCGCCTGTCGGCCGACGTGGTGAGCTTCCAGGTGGCTTCCTCGTCGGTTAAGAAGGGCGAGTCCCTGCGCGACACAGCCGAGACGGTGGCGGCCATGGGAGCCGACGCCTTCGTCGTGCGGCATCCGAGCGCCGGCGCCCCGGCCCAGGTGGCCCGGTGGGTGGACGCCGCCGTGGTGAACGCCGGCGACGGCTGGCACGAACACCCCACGCAGGCCCTGCTCGACTGCTACACCATCCGCCAGGTGCTGGCCGAGCGGGCCGGCGGCGCACCGAGCATCGACTGTTTCAGGGGGCTCCGCGTGGCCATCGTGGGCGACGTCCGCCACAGCCGGGTGGCCCGGTCGGGAGTTTTGGCGCTCGCAGCCCTGGGCGCCTCGGTCACGCTGGTGGCGCCCGGCACCCTGGTGCCGAGTTCGCTCGAGGGCTGGCCCATCGCCGGCGTGGCCCACGACCTCGACGGCGTGCTCGATTCGATCGACGTGTGCTACCTGCTTCGCCTCCAGCTCGAGCGAGGTGCGGGAGCCTTCGTGCCGTCGCTGCGGGAGTACACCGCCGCTTACGGGCTCACCGCCCGCCGGGCCGCCCGACTGGCCGAGGGGGCCCTGGTCATGCATCCCGGGCCCATGAACCGCGGTGTCGAGATCGCCGACGAAGTGGCCGACTGGCCCCGTTCGGTGGTGTTGCGCCAGGTGGCCAACGGCATCGCCGTGCGCATGGCGGTGCTTTTTCTCCTTCTCGGCCATGGTGCAGGCTCCGACCCCGCCGCCCTGATGGCCGATGCCGCGGCCGAGTCCGCCGACGCCGTCGATGAGCGCCCTGGGGACCGTCGGTGAGCGCCCTCGCCATCATGGGTGGCACCGTGGTGGACGAGTCGGGGGAGCGTCCGGGCCACGTCCTGATCGAGGACGGCGTGGTGGTGGCCGCCGGGCCGGGCCTCGAGGTGCCGGCCGGCTGGCGGGTCCTCGATGCCGGCGGTTGCATGGTGTCCCCGGGGCTCGTGGACCTGCACACGCACCTGCGCCAACCCGGAGCCGAGGAGGCCGAGACCGTCGAGTCCGGTTCGCGAGCGGCGGCCGCCGGTGGCTTCACGGCCGTGGTGGCCATGCCCAATACCGACCCGCCCATCGACAGCGCCGCCGTGGCCCGCCAGGTGCTGGGTCTGGGGGAGGGGGCGCTGTGCCGGGTGGCGGTGGCCGGGGCCATCACCGTGGGGCGCGCCGGCGAGCGCTTGGCACCAATGGGGGAGATGGCCGCCCTGGGGGTGCGGCTCTTCACCGACGACGGAACCGGCGTGCAGGATGCCGCCGTCATGCGCCGGGCACTCGAGTACGCAGCCGGCCTGGGCCTCATCCTGGGGCAGCACTGCGAAGTCGAGGCCCTGGCCGCCGGAGGCGCCATGCACGAGGGCGCCTGGTCGAGCCGCCTCGGCGTTCCCGGGATCCCGGCCGAGGCCGAGGAGACGATGGTGGCGCGCGATATCGCCCTGGCCCGTCTGACCGGCGGACGGGTCCACTTCCTCCACCTCTCCACGGCCCGCTCGCTGGCACTGGTGGCGGCGGCCAAAGCCGAGGGGCTGGCCGTTACGGCCGAGGTGACACCGCACCATCTGTCGCTCACCGACGGCGAGCTGTTCGGGTACGACACCTTGTTCAAGGTCAACCCGCCGCTGCGTCCAGCCACCGACGTGGCCGCCCTGCGCCGCGCTTGCGCTGAAGGAGTGGTGGACGCCGTGGCCACCGACCACGCCCCTCATCCGCCCGAGGCCAAGGACGCACCGCTCGACGTGGCTCCCCCCGGGATGCTCGGGCTCGAGACGGCCTTGTCCGTCACCTTGTCCGCCCTCGGCCCCGGAGCCGAGAGCGACGGAGTGGCGGTGCCCGCCGGGATGGTGCTGCGCGACGTCCTGGGCCTGCTGTCGTGGCGCCCGGCGCGCCTGGTGGGCTTGGACCCCGGCGCCGGGGGCGACCAAGGCGGCCCGGTGGAAGCAGGGTCGGCGGCCAACTTGTGCGTGTTCGACCCGGCCGCCACCTGGGAGGTGGAGGCGATGCGCTCGGCCAGTCGCAGCCGCAATACCCCGTGGGCCGGCCGGCGCCTCACCGGCCGGGTCCGCCACACCGTGTGCCGGGGGGAGGCCGTGGTGGTGGACGGCGAGGCACAGCGATGACGGCGGCACAGCGGCGGGCGGCGGCTCTGCTGGTGCTGGCTGACGGCGAGGTGTTCGAGGGCGAGGCGCTCGGCGCCGTGGCGCCCGGCGGGGTCTGCACGGGCGAGCTCGTGTTCAACACGGTGCTGTCGGGTTATCAGGAAGTGGTCACCGACCCGAGCTACGCCGGGCAGGTGGTGGCCTTCACCTATCCACACATCGGAAACTACGGGGTCACTGCCGACGACGACGAGGCCAAGCACCCGTGGTGCCGCGGCGTGGTCGTGCGCGACGTCCCGCCGAGGCCCTCGAGCTGGCGGGCCCAAGGCTCGCTCGAGGACTTCCTGGTGCGCCACGAAGTGCCCGGCATCACCGGCGTCGACACCCGGCGCCTCACCCGCCACGTGCGCCGGGCCGGTGCCATCGGCTGCGCATTCGGAACGGCCGACGAGCGCACCCTGGCGGCGGCGGCAGCCGCCGAGGCGGGCACCACGGGCCAGGACCTGGTCTCGGCCGTGACCACCGACGCCCCTTACCAGCGCGGGTCGGGTGCGCTGCGGGTGGTGGCTTACGACTTCGGCGTCAAGGAGACCATGCTGCGTTGCCTGGGGGCCATGGCCACGGTGACGGTGGTGCCGGCCGGCTTTTCGGCCTCCGATGCCCTGGCCCTCGAGCCCGATGGCGTCTTCCTCTCCAACGGCCCCGGCGACCCGGCGGCCTTGGGCGGGCCGACGGCCACCATCGCCGAGCTGCTCGGCCGGGTGCCGGTGTTCGGGATCTGCCTGGGACATCAGCTCCTGGCCACCGCCCTCGGGGGCCGGACCTACAAGCTGCCCTTCGGGCACCACGGAGGCAACCACCCGGTGCGCCGCCTGGCCGGGGGCCAGGTGGAGATCACCAGCCAGAACCACAACTACGCCGTGGCCGAACAGTCCCTGACCCTAGGAGGGGCTCCGGTGGCCGAGGTGACCCACGTGAACTTGAACGACGGGGTGGTCGAGGGCATCCGGTCCACCACGGCAGCGGCCTTCGGCGTGCAGTACCACCCCGAAGCCGGCCCCGGGCCCCACGACGCCCGTTACCTCTTCGACCAGTTCGCCGAGCTCATGGTCCGAGGGCGCTGATGCCTCGGCGCACCGACATCGAGAGCATCCTGGTCATCGGCTCGGGCCCGATCGTCATCGGCCAGGCGTGTGAGTTCGACTATTCCGGCAGCCAAGCGTGCCGCGTGCTCAAGGACGAGGGATATCGGGTGGTACTGGCCAACTCGAACCCGGCCACCATCATGACTGACCCCGACCTGGCCCATCGCACCTATGTGGAGCCTCTCGACATCGAGATCCTCGAGGCCATCGTGCGGCGCGAGCGGCCCGATGCGCTGCTGCCCACGCTGGGGGGACAGACGGCGCTCAACCTGGCCATGGCGCTGGTACAGAGCGGCATACTCGACGAGTTCGGGGTGGAGCTCATCGGCGCCAGCGCCGAAGCCATCGCCACCGCCGAGGACCGCGACCAGTTCAAGACGGCCATGGAAGGCATCGGGCTCGAGGTGCCGTCGTCGGGCTTCGCCCACAACCTGGCCGAAGCACTGGTGGTGGGGGAGGAGATCGGCTTCCCTCTCATGATCCGACCGAGCTACATCCTGGGCGGCAGCGGGACCGGCACGGCCAGCGACCTCGACGAGTTCCGCCGTCTGGCCGCCGAGGGCCTGGCTGCCAGCCCCGTGCAGCAGATCCTCATCGAGCGCTCCATCGCCGGGTGGAAGGAGTTCGAGCTCGAGGTCATGCGCGACCGCATGGACAACTGCGTCGTGGTGTGCTCCATCGAGAACCTCGACCCCATGGGGGTGCACACCGGCGACTCGATCACGGTGGCACCGGCCCAGACGCTGTCCGACGTCGAGTACCAGGCCATGCGCGACGACGCATTTGCCTGCATCCGCCGGGTCGGCGTGGAGACGGGGGGCTCGAACATCCAGTTCGCCGTGGACCCGAGCAGTGGGCGACGGCTCGTCATCGAGATGAACCCGCGCGTGTCGCGCTCGTCGGCGCTGGCCTCGAAGGCCACGGGATTCCCCATCGCCAAGATCGCCGCCCGCCTGGCCGTGGGCTACAGCCTCGACGAGATCGCCAACGACATCACCGGGGCCACTCCGGCCAGCTTCGAGCCGACCATCGACTACGTGGTTACCAAGATCCCCCGCTGGGCCTTCGAGAAGCTGCCCGGGACCACCGACCGGTTGGGAACGAGGATGCAGTCGGTGGGCGAGGTCATGGCCATAGGGCGCACCTTCCCCGAATCACTGCAAAAAGCCATCCGGTCCCTGGAGCAAGGCCGCAGCGGCCTGAACGCCGACCGGGGCGAGCAGGCGTATGACCCCCTCGACGACGACGAGCTGGTGGCGCGGGCCGCCGAGCCCACCCCCGAGCGCGTTTTCCACCTGGAAGCCGCCCTGCGCCGCGGGATCGAGGTCGATGCCCTGGTCGAGGCCACCGGTGTGGACCGCTGGTTCCTCGACCAGCTGGCCACCGTAACGGCGGCCCGCCTGAGACTGGAGGAGCTGGCCGCCGGCGGGTCTGGCCTCGAGGCCATGGACCGCCGTACATGGCGGGATGCGAAGCGCCTCGGCTTCTCCGATGCCCAGTTGGCGTACCTGTTCTCGGGCGCCTCGGGCTCCGGCGGCGGCGGCACCGGAGGGCCGAGCGAGGCCGAGGCGCGCGCCGCTCGCCTGGCCCTCGGCGTGGAGGTCACCTTCAAGACGGTTGACACCTGTGGAGCCGAGTTCGAGGCCCACACCCCCTATCACTACGCCACCTATGAGGACGAGGACGAGGTCGCCCCCAGCACGAGGCCACGGGTCATCATCTTGGGATCGGGGCCCAACCGTATCGGCCAGGGCATCGAATTCGACTACTGCTGCGTCCACGCCAGCATGGCCCTGCGCCAAGCCGGCTACGAGACGGTCATGGTCAACTGCAACCCCGAGACGGTGTCCACCGACTACGACACCTCCGACCGCCTCTACTTCGAGCCGCTCACCGCCGAGGACGTGGCCAACGTGCTCGAGGCCGAGCAACGAGCCGGACAGGGGCCCGGCGGCGCGCCGGTGGTGGGCGTGGTGGTGAGCCTCGGAGGACAGACCCCGCTCAAGCTGGCACACGGCCTGCCGGCCGGGCTCGTGCTCGGCACGAGCCCGGCGTCGATAGACCTGGCCGAGGACCGCCAGCGGTGGAACGAGTTGTGCGAGCAACTCGGCATCCCGCAGCCGGCCGGCGGCACCGCCGTCAGTGTGGACGAGGCGTTGGCCGTGGCCCACAAGGTGGGCTACCCGGTGCTCGTGCGGCCGAGCTACGTCCTCGGGGGGCGGGCCATGGAGATCGTCTACGACGACGAGCGTCTGGCCCAGGTGGTGGCCGACCTGGCCGGCTCGCTGCGGCGCGAGGGCGGCACCCCCGAGCAGCGGCCGGTGCTGGTCGACCGCTTCCTCGAGGACGCCGTGGAGGTGGACGTGGACGCCGTGCGCGACGGGGCCGGCGAGGTGCTCATCGCCGGCATCATGGAGCACGTCGAGGAAGCCGGTGTCCACTCGGGTGACTCGGCGTGTGCCCTGCCGCCGCAGTCGCTCGACGCCGTGGTGATCGATCGCCTCGAGGCCCACACCCGCGCCATCGCCGAGGCGCTCGAGGTGGTCGGCTTGCTGAACGTGCAGTTCGCCGTCAAGGACCACACGGTCTACGTGCTCGAGGCCAATCCGCGCGCCAGTCGCACGGTGCCCTTCGTGGCCAAGGCCACCGGGGTGCCGGTGGCCAAGGTGGCGGCCCGGGTCATGGTGGGCGCCACGCTGGCGTCGTTGCGCCACGAGGGCCTGCTGCGGCCCCCGTCGCAAGGCGGGTACGTGAGCGTCAAGGAAGCGGTGCTGCCCTTCAGCCGGTTCCCCGGCGTCGACACCCTGCTCGGCCCCGAGATGCGCTCGACCGGCGAGGTGATGGGCGTGGGGGCCACCTTCGGCCTGGCCTTTGCCAAGAGCCAGATCGCCGCCGGCACCGCCCTGCCATCGGAGGGGACCGTCTTCCTGTCACTGGCCGACCGCGACAAGGCATCGGGCCTGGAGGCGGCGCGAGGGCTCGTGGCCCTGGGCTTCACCCTGGCCGCCACGTCGGGCACGGCCGCCTTCCTGGAGGCCAACGGGGTGGCCGTGGCCACGGTGGTGGCCAAGGTGGGAGAGACGGGCGCCGCCGATGCCGTGGAGCTCATCGCCTCCGGTCGGGTCCAGCTGGTGGTCAACACCCCGCGTGGCCGCGGTCCGCGTGCCGACGGCCTGCACATCCGGTCCACGGCGCTCGCCCATCAGGTCCCCTGTCTGACCACGGTGGCGGCGGCCCGCGCCGCGGCGGCGGGCATGGCCGATTGGCGACGGCACCACCTGTCGGTGGTGAGTCTGCAGGAAGTGCACGCCGAGGGCGCGCCGGACCAAGCGTGACGCTCCGGCTCGGCCCCTTAGACCTGCGCACGGCGGTGGGCTCGGTCCCGCTGCCCAATCCGGTACTGAGCGCGGCCGGTACCTCGGGCCATGGTGCCGAGCTGGCCGCCTACGTCGACCTGGCCTCGCTTGGTGCGGTGGTGGTGAAGTCGCTGTCCGCCGAGCCCTGGGCCGGCAACGCAGCCCCGAGGGTGCACGAGACGCCGGCAGGGATGCTCAACTCGGTCGGCCTGCAGGGCCCGGGCGTCGGGGCTTGGCGCGCCGAGGACCTGCCGGCGCTAGTCGATCGGGGGGCGCGGGTGGTGGTCAGCATCTGGGGGCGCCGGGTCGAGGACTTCGCACGAGCCGCCGCCTTGGTGGCCGGGGCGCCGTCGGTGGTGGCCGTCGAGGTGAACGTGAGCTGTCCCAATCTGGAGGATCGCAGCCGCATGTTCGCCCACTCGGCCACCGCCACTGCCGACGCGGTGGCCGCCAGCGCGGCGGCCGGCGTGCCGATGTGGGTGAAGCTCAGCCCTAACACCGCCGAGCTGCTCGAAATCGCCGGCGCCGCCCTCGACGCCGGGGCCGAGACCCTGGTGCTCGTGAACACGGTGCTCGGCATGGCCATCGACATCGACCACCGCCGCTACGCGCTGGGCTCGGGGCCGGCCGGCGGAGGGCTGTCGGGCCCGGCCATCAGGCCTGTGGCGGTGCGCGCCGTGCACGACGCACGCGCCGCCTTCCCCGGCGCCGCCATCGTGGGCGTGGGCGGCGTGGGGCGCGGCGTCGACGCCGTGGAGCTGCTCATGGCCGGAGCCGATGCCGTGGAGGTCGGTACCGCCACCTTCCGAGACCCGCGGGCGCCGGCCCGGGTGCTCGCCGGCCTGACCCGCTGGTGCCGGCTCCATGGTGTTCGACAGGTCCGTGACATCATCGGCGTCGTGCACCGCCAAGGAAGCGATGAGGCTGGATAGCGCCGAAGCGGCGCGCCGCCACCTGGCGCTGGCCCTCGACGTCGACGACCTGGTGGTGGCGTTGCGCTTGGCCCGGCGCCTGCATCCGTGGTTCTCAGTGGCCAAGGTGGGCCTCGAGCTCTTCGGTGCGGCGGGGCCCGAGGCCGTGACGGCGCTCGTGGCCGAGGGCTACCTGGTGTTCTTGGACCTCAAGTTGCACGACATCCCGACAACTGTGCGCCGGGCGGCCAGGGTCATCGGGGCCCTTGGGGCCACCTATACCACCGTCCACACCCAGGGGGGCCTGGCCATGGTGGCGGCGGCGGTGGAGGGCATGGCCGAGGGGGCAGCCGGGGCCGGAGCCCCACCACCGTGGGTGCTCGGGGTCACCGTCCTCACCAGCGACGTCGAGGCCCCGCCGCAGGCGCTCGAGGCCCGGGCCACCCTGGCGGCCCAGGCTGGGTGCGGGGGCATCGTGTGCGCAGCGGGCGATCTGGAGATCACGCGGCACGTGGTGCCGGCTCTGATCAAGGTGGTTCCCGGGATCCGGCCCTCGGGGGTGTCGGCCGACGACCAGGCGCGAACGGCTACACCGGCGGTGGCGCTTTCGGCCGGTGCCGACCTTCTGGTCCTCGGGCGGGCCGTGACGGCGGCGCCCGACCCCGAGGCGCTGTCCGTCGCCATCACCGAAGAGCTCATAGGTGCGTCGCAGCGTGTGGCGGGTGACCCCCTTCGACGAGGACGCTAAGGTGGCCGACATGCCGCAACCTCCCGCACTTACGCCCGAGCAGCGCCAGGCGGCGCTGGACAAGGCTGCCAAGGTCCGCCGTGAGCGGGCCGAGGTGAAGGAGAAACTGAAGATGGGCTCGATCACCTTGACCGAGCTCCTCGACCGCTCCGACAAGGAGGAGACGGTCGGCAAGATGAAGGTGATCTCGGTGCTCGAGTCCCTTCCCGGCCTGGGCAAGGTGAAGGCGCGCCGACTCATGGAATCGGTGGGGATCAGCGAGAGCCGCCGCCTGCAAGGCCTCGGTGTCAACCAGCGCGAGGCATTGCTGGCGTACACCAGGAAGTCCTGATCCTCTCCTGATCGCCGTAATCTCCGGTCCCGGCGGGGCGGGGAAGGGCACCGTCGCCTTTCGTCTCGTCCAACGCGATCCCACGTGGTGGTTGAGTCGTTCGTGGACGACGCGACGGCGCCGCCCGGGTGAGGATCCCGAGGCGTACACCTTCGTCGACCGCGCCACCTTCGACGAGCGGGTGGCTGCTGGCGGCTTCCTCGAGTGGGCCGAGTTCCTCGGGCACCGCTACGGCACCCCGTGGCCCAACCCCCCGTCGGGTCGAGACGTGCTGCTCGAGATCGACCTGCAAGGGGCTCGCCAGGTGCTCGACCAGGACCCCCACGCCGTGGTGGTGTTGCTGTTGCCGCCCTCGGCCGACATACAGGCCGAGCGCCTACGGCGCCGTGGTGACGACGAAGCGGAGGTGGCTCGCCGCCTGGCCAAGGGGGCGGAGGAGGAGCGCCTGGGGCGCCGGCTCACCAGCCTGGTGGTGGTGAACGACGACGTCGATCGGGCTGTGGCCGAAGTGGCCGGTATACTGGATCTCCATCGCAAGACCGCCCCGGCGTCACCGGGCGGCGAACCTCCCAGAGGAGCCTGATGGCCCAGCGCCGCCCCACGCTCATGGACCCCCCCATCGAGGACCTTCTCGACAAGGTCGACTCGAAGTTCACCCTGGTGGCCCTGTCGGCCAAGCGGGCCCGGCAGGTGAACTCGTACTACAACCAACTCGGCGAGGGCATGGGCGTGGTCGTTCCCCCTCAGGTGACCTCGGTGTCGGGCAAGCCCCTCACCATCGCCTTCGAGGAGATCGCCGCCGGCAAGGCCACATATCACCGCATCGACCCCGAAGCCGACCCCGAAGCCGAAGCCGAAGTCGAAGCCGAAGCCGAAGAGAGTGTCGTGGCCGAGGGTGACGCCGAGGTGGTGGGCCTGAGCGCCGGCGAGGCCGACACGCCGGAGCCCGGCGCATAGCGCTGTCGCCGGCCGCCCCGCCGAGTCGGGAGCAGCAGACCATGCAACGATCGGCATCCGCCAAGTGCGTCGTGCTCGGAGTGACCGGCGGCATCGCCGCCTACAAGGCGGTGGAGTTATGCCGCCGCCTTGTTGACGCCGGCGCCCACGTGGTCCCGGTCATGACGGCCGACGCCACCCGCTTCGTGGGGGAGGTGACGTTCTCGGCGCTGGCGTCGGAACCGGTGCAGCGCAGCTTGTGGGACGAGTCGGACCCCATTCCCCACACGCGCCTGGGCCAGAGCGCCGATGTCATCGTGGTGGCCCCGGCCACCGCCCGCTTCATCGGCGCCTATGCCCACGGGCTGTCTGACGACCTCCTGAGCGCCACCGTGCTGGCCACGCGCGCCCCGGTGGTGGTTTGTCCGGCCATGCACACCGAGATGTGGGAGCACCCAGCGGTGCAGGAGAACCTGGCCACTTTGCGCCGCCGCGGTGTGCACGTGGTCGATCCCGCTGAAGGCCGACTGGCTGGGGGAGACGTGGGCACGGGCCGGCTGGCCGACGTGGACGACATCGTCGGCGTTGTCCTGTCTGTGCTGTCGGGCGCCGATGCCCCGGCTCGGGACGACTTTCGGGGACGCCGGGTACTGGTGAGCGCCGGAGGCACGCGCGAGCCGATCGACGCCGTGCGTGTCATCACCAATCGGTCATCGGGCAAACAGGGTCATGCCGTGGCCGAGGCGGCGGCGCGCCGGGGGGCCGATGTGGTGCTGGTGACCACCACCGACCGCAGGCCGCCCCCGGGCGTCACCGTGGTGGCGGTGGAGACGGCGGCATCGATGGAACACGCCATGCTGGCCGAAGCCGAGCATGCCGACGTGATCATCATGGCCGCCGCCGTGGCCGACTTCCGGCCCAAGGTGCGCGCCGCGGCGAAGCTCGCTAAGTCCGAGGGAGTGCCCGACGTGGTGCTCGAGCCCACCTCTGACATCCTGGCCGAATTGGGGCGGCGCCGGCGCCCAGGCCAGGTGCTGGTGGGTTTCGCCGCCGAGACCGGCGACGTAACCGAGCGGGCTCGGGCCAAGCTGGCGTCCAAGGGGATCGACCTCATCGTAGCCAACGACGTCTCTGCCGCCGGCGTCGGATTTGACCATGACACCAACGCGGTGAGCATCCTGGGAGCAGATGGAAGCCGGCGCGATGTTGGGCTCACCTCCAAAGAGGCGGTGGCCGAGGCGGTGCTCGACGCCGTGGTGGCCCTGGGTGGGCCGCCGGCGGCCGACAGCAGCAGAACGAGGAGAGCAAAGTGACCACCCGTTACACATTCACGTCGGAATCGGTGACCGAGGGCCACCCCGACAAGATGGCCGACCAGATCTCCGACGCCGTCCTCGACGCCGTGATCGACCAGGACCCCAGGGCCCGCGTGGCGTGCGAGACCATGTTGACCACGGGGCTCGTGGTGGTCGCCGGTGAGATCTCCACGTCGTGTTACATCGACATTCCCTCTGTGGTGCGGGCCGTGGTGTGCGACATCGGTTACGACAACGACGCCCATGGCTTCAACGGCCGCACGTGCGGGGTCATGGTGGCCCTCGACGAGCAGTCGCCCGACATCGCTCAAGGAGTGACCGCCGCCCACGAGGTGCGCTCGGGGTCAGGCGGAGAGGACCAGCTCAACGCCCAGGGGGCGGGTGACCAGGGGATGATGTTCGGCTACGCCTGCGACGAGACACCCGACCTCATGCCGCTGCCCATCTGGTTGGCCCACCGCCTGGCCCAGCGCCTGGCCCAGGTGCGCCGGGTGGGAGTGCTCCCGTACCTGCGTCCTGACGGCAAGACCCAGGTGAGCGTGATCTACGAGGACGGGCGGCCGGTGGCCATCGACACCATCTTGGTGTCGACGCAGCACGCGCCGGGCGTCGACATCGAGACACTGCTGTTGCCCGACCTGCGTGAGCACGTGATCCACCCGCTGCTCCCACCCGATCTCGACTCGTCCAAGCTGCGTATCCTGGCCAACCCCACCGGGCGTTTCGAGCTCGGTGGCCCCCACGCCGATACCGGCCTAACCGGCCGCAAGATCATCGTGGACACCTACGGCGGTATGGCCCGTCACGGGGGCGGCGCCTTCTCGGGCAAGGACCCGTCCAAGGTGGACCGCTCGGCTGCCTATGCGGCGCGCTGGGTGGCCAAGCACGTGGTGGCGGCGGGTGCCGCCCAGCGCTGCGAGGTCCAGGTGGCCTACGCCATTGGCGTGGCCCGTCCCGTGTCACTGATGGTGGAGACTTTCGGAACCGCCGCCGTCGACCCTCAGGCCATCGAGAAGGCTGTGCGGGAGGTCTTCGACCTCCGTCCGGCCGCCATCGTGCGCGACCTGGACCTGCTGCGACCCATCTATCGCCGCACGGCCGCCTACGGGCACTTCGGTCGCTCGGACAAGGAGCTCACGTGGGAGGCCACGCCGCGGGTGGAGGAGCTCAAGCGGGCCCTGGGGCTGTAGCGGGGGTACCGCCGGGCCCCGACGCCGACGGCCCGGACCGCCCGGGCGGTCACGACGCAGTGCCCGTGGAGCGAGCGGATCCCGTGGAGCGAGCGGATCCCGTGGAACGCGTTGTGCGCGTTGCGCCCGATGTGGCCGCCGTGCGCAAGGAGTTCGACTATCTGGTGCCCGCCGCCCTGGCCGAGTCGGTGCGCGTGGGCACCGAGGTGCGCGTGGCCCTGCACGGGCGCTCGGTGGCGGGATGGGTGGTGGCCGACGGCGTGGCGCCGCCGACCGGCGTGACCTTGCGCCCGCTCACCGCCGTGCGTGGCTGGGGGCCGCCCCCGGCCGTGGTGGAGCTGGCCCGATGGGCGGCCTGGCGCTGGGCCGGGCCGGTGACGGCGCTGTTGCGCACCGCCTCCCCGCCGACGTTGGTGCGGGCGCTGCCCCCGCTGTCCCCACCGGTAGCCAGCACTGCCAGTTCTTTGGGTCCACCGGCGAATCGGGTGACGGGAAGCGACGAGCTGTGGGGCGAAGCGCTGGCCGGCGGAGCCAGCGTGCTTCGCCTGGCGCCGGCAGTCGACACCGGCGAGGTGGTGGAGGCGGCGGCACGACTGGTTGGTCGCGGGCCCGCTGGGTCCTCGGCCGGGGTGGTGGTCCTGGCCCCCGGCATCGGCGAGGCCCGGCGACTGGCTGGGCGCCTGCGCCAGGGGGGGCACCGGGTGGCGTTGCTCCCCGAGCAGTGGGCCATGGCCCGGGCCGGCGGATGCGTGGCGGTCGGGGCCAGGGCGGCGGCATTCGCCCCCCTGCCGGCGTTGGCCGCCGCGGTGGTCCTCGACGCCCATGACGAGGTGTACCACGAGGAGCGCACCCCGACCTGGTGCGCGTGGCAGGTGGTGGCCGAGCGGGCCCGGCTCGACGTTGCGCCGTGCGTGCTCGTCTCGCCTTGCCCCACCTTGGACCTGCTCGAGGCCGCCCACCTGGTGGTGCCGTCGCCAGCTGACGAGCGTAGGGGCTGGCCGGTGGTGGAAGTGATCGACCGCCGCGGCGACGACCCGCGTAGGGGGCTGTACTCGGACCGACTGGTTGCGGCCCTGCGATGGGCGGCGGCCGGAGCCGGACGCAAGGTGGTGTGCGTGCTCAATCGCACCGGCCGGATCCGCCTTTCGGCGTGCGCCGCCTGCGGCGAGCTCGTGCGTTGCCAACGATGCGGTGGCGCCCTGCAGTCGCGCTCGGCGGAGGCCGGAGCTGATGCCGGGCTGCAGTGCGGGCGCTGCGGCCTCGAGCGGCCCAAGGTTTGCGCCCAGTGCGGGGGCACGCGCCTCAAGGCCCTTCGGGTGGGCGTGGGGCGAGCCCGCGAGGAGATCGAGGTACTGGCCGGGGTGCCGGTGGCCGAGGTGAGCGCCGCGTCCGCCGCCGGTCCCGAACCCATCGGCGCCGGTCCGGACCCGGACAGCGCCTCGGTGGTGATCGGCACCGAGGCGGTGCTGCACCGGTTGGGGCGAGCCGACGTGGTCGCCTTCTTGGACTTCGACGCCGAGTTGTTGGCCCCCCGCTACGGCGCCGGGGAGCAGGCCATGTCCCTGCTGGCCAAGGCGGCGCGTCTGGTGGGGCCGAGAGCGACGGACGCCGAAGACCGCCGGCGGGTCTTGGTCCAGACGCGCCAGCCTGGCCACCCGGCGGTGCTGGCCGCCGTAGGTGCCGACCCCGCCCTATTGGCCGGCGCCGAGCGCGATGTGCGCGGCGCCCTCGGTCTCCCCCCGTACGGGGCCATGGCCCTGCTGTCGGGCCCGGCGGCCGAGGGCTACGGTGCCGCCCTGCGGGCGGTAGCCCCCGACGGGGTCGAAGTGGGCGGCCCGCACGACGGTGCCTGGTCGGTGCGCGCCGGCGATCACGCCGCGCTGTGCGACCTGCTGGCGGCCACGGCCCGGCCACCGGGCCGGCTACGGGTGGAGGTGGACCCGCTTCGGGCCTAGCGTGGGCCGCCAGCGGCGAGCACAGGAGGGGATATGGCCGAGCTGACCATGACGATCGGCGGAGAGTCGCCGTCCACTGAAGGCACCTTCGGGGTGCGCAACCCGGCGACAGGCGAGGTGTTCGCCGAGGCGCCCGAGTGCACACGTTCCCAGTTGGACGCGGCCATGGAATCGGCGGCCAAGGCGTACGGCGACTGGCGGCTCGACGAAGACGTCCGGCGCCAGGCTCTGCGCGACATGGCCGGCGTCCTCATGGGAGCGCTCGGCGAGTTGGCGCCCCTGCTCACGGCCGAGCAGGGCAAGCCTCTGAACGATGCCAATCTCGAGATCTTCGGCTCGGCCATGTGGTGCACGTACTACGCGGACCTGGAACGACCCCGTGAGGTCATCCAGGACGACGCCGAGGCACTGGTCGAGGTGGTGCGACGCCCCCTCGGTGTGGTGGGCGCCATCACCCCGTGGAACTTCCCGCTCAACCTGGCCTTCTGGAAGATCGCCCCCGCCCTGCTGGCCGGCAACACGCTCGTGCTCAAGCCGTCACCGTTCACGCCGCTCACCACACTGCGTGCCGCCGAGCTGCTGCGCCAAGTCCTTCCGCCCGGCGTCCTCAACGTGGTGAGCGGCGGCGACGAACTCGGGGCTTGGATGACCGGGCACCCGGTGCCGCGCAAGATCAGCTTCACCGGCTCCATCGAGACCGGCAAGAAGGTGGCCATGTCGGCGGCCCCCGACTTGAAGCGTGTCACCTTGGAGCTCGGCGGGAACGATGCCGCCATCGTTCTCGACGACGCCGATCCGGCGGCAGTGGCCGACGGGCTCTTCGGCGGGGCGTTCGCCAACAACGGGCAGGTGTGCTCGGCCATCAAGCGCGTGTACGTGCCCGAGGGCATCTACGACGACGTGGTGGAGGCCTTGGCCACGCGGGCCCGGGCCATCAAGGTGGGCGACGGCACCGACCCCGAGAGCAAGCTGGGCCCCATCAACAACGCCCCGCAGTTCGAGCGGGTGAAGGAGTTGGTGGCCGACGCCCTGGCTCACGGGGCCACCGCCGCCGCCGGCGGCAAGGCCATGGACCGGCCCGGCTACTTCTTCGAACCCACCATCCTGGCCGGGTTGTCAGACGGCACGCGCATCGTGGACGAGGAGCAGTTCGGCCCGGCGCTGCCGGTGATCGCCTATCGCGACCTCGAAGACGCGGTTGCCAGAGCCAACGCCACCAACTTCGGCTTGAGCGGCTCGGTGTGGGGGGCCGACGAGGAACGCGCCGCCGAGGTGGCGGGACGCCTCGAGTGCGGCACGGCATGGGTGAACGTCCACATCGCCCTGGCCCCGCACCAGCCGTTCGGCGGCTTCAAGTGGAGCGGGGTGGGCGTCGAGAACGGCCCGTGGGGTCTGGCCGGCTTCACTGAGATCCAAGCGGTGCACCGTTCGCGTACTGGCACCGGCCTCAGCCCCATCACTTCGATGGCCCTGCCCTAGCGGCTCAAGGCCCTGCCCGAGCGGTTCGGGGGCCGCCGGTCGGCGACGGGGTGCCGGCTGGTGCCCGGTACGATGCAGAGGTGTCGAACTACGCCATTCGCACCTACGGCGACCCCGTGCTTCGTCAGCGCGCCCGTGAGGTCGAGGACATCGACGGTCGCCTGAAGCAACTGGCCGACGACATGGCTCTCACCATGTACGAGGCACCCGGCGTGGGCCTGGCCGCTCCTCAGGTGGGCATCCAGAAGCGGTTGTTCGTATTCGACGTAGGCGACGGTGAGGGGCCGCGCACCGTGGTGAACCCGGTGGTGACCGAGGCCCGTGGCGAGTGGACGTATGAGGAGGGGTGCTTGTCGGTGCCCGGCTTGTCGTGGCCCATTGTCCGATCCAAGGAAGTCCATCTCCAGGGCTACGACCTCGACGGCAACGAAGTGTCGGTGGACGCTGACGAGTTCCTGGCCCGCGTGTTCCAGCACGAAGTCGACCATCTCGACGGGGTGCTGCTGGTGGAGCGCCTAGATGACGACCAGCGCCGCCAGGCCCTTCGGGTGCTGCGCGCCCGCGCCCTGCACCTGCCCACCGACGATCCCGACGGGCTGTCCACGCTCACGGCCGAGCAGCACGGTGCCGGTGACGGACACCGGCTCTGACCGGCGCCCGCTACAGCGGCGCCGATAGGTTCCCCGCTTTGGCCCGCCTGGTCTACCTGGGCTCGCCATCGGCCGCCGTGGCCCCGCTGCGGTCCCTGGTGGCCGCCGGGCACGACGTGGCCCTGGTGATATCGCGCCCCGATACCCGGCGCGGTCGCGGCTCGGAGGTGACGCCCAGTCCGGTGAAGGCCGCCGCTGTCGACCTCGGGCTAAGCGTGGCCGACGGCCTCGATGCGCTGGCCGGTGTCGACTCCGAGCTCGGCGTGGTGGTGGCCTATGGCCGGATCGTGCCGGCGTCGGTGCTCGACGCGCTGGCCATGGTCAACCTCCACTTCTCGTTGCTACCGCGCTGGCGGGGGGCGGCGCCGGTGGAACGAGCGGTGCTGGCCGGCGACACCGACACCGGGGTGTGTCTCATGCGCCTCGAAGCCGGCCTCGACACCGGCCCGGTCCTCTTGCGCCGTGCCGTGTCCATCGGGCCCGACGAACACGCCGGCGCTCTGACCGATCGGTTGTCGGCGCTCGGTGCGAAGCTGCTGTGCTCGGCCCTGGCCGGGGGGGTAGGGGGCCTCGGCCCCGGGGAGCCCCAGCGAGGTGAGCCCATCTACGCGGCCAAGCTCGAGGTCGGGGACCTGGCACTTCACTGGGACCGAAGCGCCGAGGAGCTCCATCGGGTCGTGCGCCTCGACCGGGCCTGGACCACCTTCCGGGACCGACGCCTACGCGTCCTCGACGCCGGTGTCGATGCCGCCGCCCACCTGGGGCCACCGGGTACCGTGAGCGACGCAGCGGTCAGCACCGGATCGGGCGCCTTGGTGCTGCGCGTCGTCCAGCCCGAGGGCAAGCGGCCGATGGACGCCGCTGCCTGGTGGCGTGGCGTGCGCCCGAAGCCCGGCGAGCGGCTCTTCACGCCCGACACCGACCGGTAGGCTCCCGCCGATGTTGCGCATCGCGCCCTCGGTGCTGTCGGCCGACTTCGGCAACCTGGCCGAGGAGGTGGGTGCGGTGGCCTCGGAGGCCGACTGGCTGCACGTGGACGTCATGGACGGCCACTTCGTTCCCAACCTCACCATCGGCCCGCCGGTGGTGCAGTCGCTGCGGCGCCACTCGGGGCTGTTCTTCGACTGCCACCTCATGATGACCAACCCCGGGGACTACCTCGAGGCCTTCCGCCAGGCCGGCGCCGACGGGTGCACGGTGCATGTGGAAGTGGGCGACACCGCCGCCCTTCTGGCCGAGGCCAAGGCCTTGGGAATGAAAGCAGGGGTGGCGCTCAACCCCGACACGCCCTTCGAGGCGGTGGCGCCCGTGCTCGACCAGGTCGACCTGGTGCTGTGCATGACCGTGTTCCCGGGTTTCGGCGGCCAGGCCTTCATGGCGGAGGTGCTGCCCAAGATCGAGCAGGTCCGTCGGGCCCTCGACCGGGCCGGCTCGGCCGCCGAGCTCGAGGTGGACGGTGGCATCGACGAGGAGACCGCCGTACTCGTCACCCGGGCCGGAGCCCGGGTGCTCGTGGCCGGGTCGGCCATCTTCGGTGACGAACGACCGTGGGAAGCCGCCCGGCGCATCCGGCTGGCCGCCCAGAAAGCCCTGCCGGGGGGGCAAGTAGACTCGTGAGCACAATGGCACCGGCCTCGTACCCCGCGCCCGGCCCGGGCCCGGACGACGGGGCCGCCGACATGGGCCGCGCCTTGGAGTTGGCGGCGTCGGTGCGCACCACCACGTCACCCAACCCGTGGGTGGGCGCCGTGCTCGTGGCCGGCCACAGCCGGTTCGAGGGAGCCACCGAGGCCCCCGGGGGGCGCCATGCCGAGGTTGTGGCCCTGCAGGCGGCCGGCGACCGAGCCGAGGGGGCCACGCTTTTCACCACGCTCGAGCCCTGCGCCCACGTCGGCCGCACGCCCCCGTGCGCCGAGGCTCTGGTGCGAGCCGGCGTGCGCCGCGTGGTCATCTCGGTGCTCGACTCGGACCCGCAGGTGGCCGGCCGGGGTGCGCAGTACCTGCGAGACCACGGGGTGTCGGTGGAGGTGGGCCTGGGGGAAGAAGCCACCGCCGAAGTGCTCGCCCCATACCTGAAGCACCGCCGCACCGGTCGCCCGTGGGTCGTGCTCAAGCTGGCCGCCACACTCGACGGACGCATCGCCGCCCCCGACGGCTCGTCGCGGTGGCTCTCGGGTGAGGAGGCGCGCGCCGACGTCCAACGACTGCGCGCCGAGTCCGACGCCGTGCTGGTGGGCGCCGCCACCGTGCGCCGTGACGATCCCGAGCTGACCGTGCGTGGCGAGTCGGTTCCCGAACGCCAACCGTTGCGGGTGGTGCTCGGCCACGCCGCCGATGACGCCCGGGTGCACCCGGCTCTGCAATTCGAGGGCGATCTCGAGCCGGTCCTCGACGAACTCGGCGCCAAGGGCGTGTTGCAGCTGCTGGTCGAGGGCGGCGCGCACGTGGCCCACGCCTTTCACCAGGGCGCCCTGGTGGACCGCTACGTGCTTTACCTCGTGCCGGCGCTGTTCGGGGGCGACGACGCCGTGCCCATGTTCGCCGGCCCGGGCGCGTCCTCCATGGAGGGCTTGTGGCGCGGGCGGCTCCTGTCGGTGCTGCGCCTCGGCCCCGACGTGCGGATCGAGTTGGCCGCCTGATGGCCTTCGCCCGGGTGGAGGACGCCGTGAAGGCCATCGGCCGCGGCGAGATCGTGGTGGTGGTGGACGACGAGGACCGCGAGAACGAGGGTGACCTGGTCATGGCGGCCGAGTTCGCCACGCCGGCATCCATCGCCTTCTTCCTGGCCCACACCTCAGGCGTGATCTGCGTGCCGCTAACCCCCGAGCGTGCCGACCAGCTCGATCTGCCGCTCATGGTGACGGCCAACACCGAGTCGCAGCGCACCGCTTTCACGGTGAGCGTTGACTATCGCCACGGGACCTCGACGGGCATCTCGGCCGAGGACCGCTCGGCCACCATCAGGGCGCTAATCGACCCTCACACCCGGCCGACCGATCTCAACCGGCCCGGCCACATCTTCCCGCTGCGATATCGCCCGGGCGGGGTGCTCAAGCGGGCCGGCCACACCGAGGCCACCATCGACCTGGTGAAGGCGGCCGGCCTGCAGCCGGCCGGTGTGCTGTGCGAGATCGTGTCCGAAGACAAAACGGCCATGGCCCGCTTGCCCGAACTGGAGCGTTTCGCCGCCACCCACGGGCTTCTGCTCATCTCGATTGCCGACATCATTCGGTACCGGCGGCGCAAGGACAAACTGGTGCGTCGCATCGCCGGCCCGGCGCGCATCCCGACCGACTACGGCGAGTTCAACGGCTTCGCCTACGAGTCGGTCCTCGACGGCGAGCACCATCTGGCCGTGGTCCTCGGTGACGTGGCCGGCTGCCCGGACGTGCTGGTGCGCGTCCACTCCGAATGCCTCACCGGCGATGTCTTCGGATCCTTGCGTTGCGACTGCGGGCCGCAGCTGGCCGAGGCCGTGCGCCTAATTGCCGAGGAGGGTTGCGGCGTCGTCGTCTACCTGCGTGGCCACGAAGGACGAGGCATCGGCCTGGCCCACAAACTTCGGGCGTACCACCTCCAAGAGCAGGGACATGACACGGTGGACGCCAACTTGGAGCTCGGCCTGCCCGTCGACAACCGTGAATACGGGATCGGGGCGCAGATCCTGGTCGACTTGGGTGTCACCACCATGCGGCTAATGACCAACAACCCCATGAAGTACGGCGGCCTCGAAGGCTTCGGCCTCGACATCTCCGAGCGCGTGCCGCTGTCCTCGCGGCCGAACCCGGAGAACATCGAGTACCTGAGAACCAAGCGAGAGCGCCTGGGTCACCTGCTCGAGGGCCTCGATGACGTCCTCTGACGTCACCGCCCTGCGCCCCGGCGTTGTGGCCGAGACGGCCGCCCGGGTGACGCACTCCTACCAAGGCTCGGCCCAGCGCCCGGCGCGCATCGCCCTGGTCTGCGCCAAGTTCAACGGTGCCATCACCGAGCGATTGCTCGACGGTGCACTGCAGGCCCTCGAGGGCGCTGCCGGCGGGGCCGAGGTGCACGTGGCGTGGGTCCCCGGCGCCTTCGAGCTGCCCCTGGTGGCGGCCCGCTTCGCCACTTCGGACCGGGCCGACGCAGTGGTGGCCCTGGGAGCGGTCATCCGGGGTGACACCGCCCACTTCGACTTCGTGGCCGGCCAGTGCGCCTCGGGCCTGGCCCGGGTGGCTCTCGACACCGGCGTGCCGGTCGTCTTCGGGGTGCTCACCACCGAGAACGTGGAGCAGGCCCTCGAGCGATCGGGCCCAGGGCCCGACAACAAGGGCCACGAGGCCGCCGTCACCGCCGTGGAGATGGTCGACCTGCTGACCCAGCTTCCGGCCCGACCCAAGTAACCTGCGCCGCCATGCTGCGCCTGGTGCTGCCCAAGGGCTCGTTGGAGAAGGCCACCTTCGACTTGTTCGCGGCGGCCGACCTGACCGTGGAACGAAATTCGGAGGTCGACTACCGCGGCCGGATCGCCGACCCCAGGGTCGCCGAGGTGCGCATCCTGCGCCCCCAGGAGATCCCGCTCTACGTGGCCGACGGGCTGTTCGACCTCGGCATCACGGGCCGGGACTGGATCGAGGAGACCGGGGCCGAGGTGGTGTCACTCGGCGAGCTGGCGTACTCCAAGCGCACCGGCCGGCCTGTTCGCGTCGTGCTGGCGGTGGGGGCCGACTCGCCGGTGCGGACCTTGGCCGACCTACCCAACGGGGCTCGGGTGTCCACCGAGTATCCGGAGCTCACCCGCCGGGCCCTCGAGCAGAGCGGGGTGCAGGCCGACATCCGCCTTTCCTATGGGGCCACCGAGGCCAAGATCCCCGACATCGCCGACGCCGTGGTCGAGATCACCGAGACGGGCCGGGCCCTGGCCGCCGCCGGGCTGCGCATCGTCGACACACTGCTCGTGTCGCGCACCGAGCTGGTGGCCAACCCGGAATCGGCGGCCGACCCGACCAAGCGCCACGCCATGGAACAGCTCCTCACCTTGTTGCTCGGGACGCTCGAGGCGCGGGGCAAGGTGCTGCTCAAGCTGAACGTGGCCCGGGCAGAATTGGAGAAGGTCATCGCCGTGCTCCCGGCGCTGAAGGCGCCCACGGTGTCGGAGCTGTCGGGCGCCGGGGGGTTCGCGGTGGAGACGGTGGTGGCCAAAGCAGACGTGAACATCCTCATCCCCGAGCTCAAAGACCGCGGCGCCACCGACATCATCGAGATCCCGCTGTCCAAGATCGTCCACTGATGACGCGGGTCGGCACGGTGACCACGTTCGACGAGCAACGCGGCCTCGGTGAGGTGTCCGATGATGGCGGTGCGTCCTATCCGTTCCACTGCACCGCTCTGCGCGACGGCTCGCGGCGGGTGGCGGTGGGGACGGCGGTGGCCTTCGAATTGGCCGCCGGCCATGTGGGCCGCATGGAAGCCCGGTCGCTCCAACCGCTTCGCTAAGGGCGGCCCCGACCGGGCCGGTTCCCCGAGGTCCTAGGGCCCGCCCGGGCTGTCGTGGCCCTCGGCGCCGGCGGAGTCCTCTGACCCGGCGGTGTCCTCTGACCCGGCGGTGTCCTCGGTGCCAGCAGAAGCGGCGGCCCGGCCGATCTGGACGTAGGCCAGGCGGATCTGGGCCAGGCCCTCGACCAGCGAGGGCCCGGCCTCGCCCAGACGCCCGGCCAGTCCCTCGACCACCGCCCCCAGGGCGTCGATGGCCAAGCGGGCCTGCTCCAGCCCGGCCGGTTGCTGCGAGAGGTGGATGGCAGCCAGTTCGAAGAGCCCGTAGGCGTGATTGGCCACCACCACCTCGGCCGGGGTGGAAAGGATCTGGGTCCGCAGTTCCTCGAGCCGCTCGGCCAGCGCCGGCTCGTCGGGACCGGGCCCGGTGTCCGGGTAATGGCCCGGGCCCGACTCATGGCCGGGAGCCGGGGCCGAGCCGTCCGCCGGACGCGACGGGTCCACGCGGTGCTCGCCTTCGGGTGTCCAGAGGCTGCTCACGCCTGGTAGCGTAGAGGCTCGAGCACATAGGAAAGCGGGGTCACGCCACGTGCACCCCCACCCGGCCACCTCAGCACGGTGCGCCGGGTCGACGGTGGTCCGACGAGGGCATACCGACGGCGGCGGCCGCGTTTTCCGCTCATGGCTCCGGGGAGGCCCGGTGCCCTGCACCGGGAGGAATGCGCATCGCCACCACCTCGACGACCAGTGAGACCAGGATCAACGACCGTATCCGGGCGCGCGATGTGCGCTTGGTGGATCCCGAGGGCCAACAGCTGGGCATCCGCCCGTTGCCCGAAGCCCTCGCCATCGCCCGGCAGCTCGATCTCGACCTCGTCGAAGTCGCTCCTCTGGCTAACCCGCCGGTCTGCCGCATCATGGACTACGGCAAATTCAAGTTCGACGCCGCTCAACGGGCCAAGGAGTCTCGCCGCAAGACCGTGAGCGTCGGGATCAAGGAGATGAAGTACCGGCCCAAGATCGGCCCCGGTGACTTCGACACCAAGACCCGCCAGGTGCTCAAGTTCCTGCACGAGGGGCACAAGGTCAAGGTCACGATCATGTTCCGGGGCCGGGAGGTCTTCCATCCCGAGCTGGGCAAGAAGATCCTGGACCGGGTGGCCGAAGGGGTCGACGGGGCAGCGCGGGTGGAGGCCGAACCACGACTCGACGGTCGCAACATGGTCATGGTCCTGGCTCCTGACAAGCGAGCCCAGCAGTCGGCGGCGGCCCGCTCGGGCAAGCCGGCGCCGCCGGGAGTCGAGCACGACATCACTACGACGGCGCCGTCCGACCAGGCGCCGCTCAAAGAGACGGCCGGGGCCGAAAGTGCCCCCGCCGCCGAAGAAGGGAACTGACAGTGCCCAAGATGAAGACCGACAGGGGAGCGGCCAAGCGTTTCAAGGTCACCGGCTCCGGCAAGCTTCGCCGGCGACGGGCCATGCGCTCGCATCTGCTCGAGAAGAAGTCGAGCACCCGCACCCGCCGCCTCGGCCGGGTGGCCGAAGTGGCGTCCGCCGACCAGCGCGAGGTGCGTCGCCTACTCGGGCGCTGACCACCCCCGCTCACCGATGTCCGGCCGGCCGCCGGGCGCACGATCGAACCAGGGAAAGGAGCTTCGATGGCCAGGGTCAAGCGCGCCGTCAACGGGAAGAAGCACCGCCGCGCCGTCCTCGAGCAGGCCGAGGGCTACTACGGCAATCGCAGCCGCAGCTTCCGGTCAGCCAACGAGGCCGTCATGCACTCGTTGCAGTACGCCTACCGCGACCGCCGGGCCCGCAAGGGCGACTTTCGGCGCCTGTGGATCCAGCGGATCAACGCTGCAGCGCGGGCCAACGGCACCAGCTACAGCCAGCTCATCGCCGGGCTGCGCCGCGCCGAGGTCGAGGTCGACCGCAAGGTGTTGGCCGATCTGGCGGTGGCCGACCCCAAGGCGTTCGCCCAGTTGGTGGGCACGGCCACCTCGGCCTTGTCGACGACGGAGGCGACCTCGGCAGCGGACGCGTCCTGAACACGACGCAGCTGGTCTTCCGCCACCAGCGCGTCCAGCGCCTGCGGCGCCTGGTGGGACGGCGCAGTGTGCGGCGGGCCGAAGGGGCTTTTGTCATGGAAGGCCTCAAACTGCTCGGTGCGGCCCTGGACGCCGGGGCCGCCGTGGAGTCGGTCTACGTGGCCGCCGGCGCCGAAGCCCCCGGCGTGGCCGCGGCGGTGGACCGGGCCCTTGGTGCCGGGGCGCGGGTGTTCGAGCTGGCCCCCGGGGTGCTCGAGCGGGTGGCGGACACCGTCACACCCCAACCGGTGATGGCGGTGGTGCGAATGCCGGTCCACACTATGGACGACCTGGGCGGCGCCACCTTCGTGGTGCTGTGCGCCGATGTGCGTGACCCGGGCAACGCCGGCGCTGTCATCCGGGCCGCCGATGCGGCCGGCGCCGATGCCGTGGTGTGCTGCGAGGGGACGACCGACCCG
>DATKSG010000015.1:0-28734 GCA_035531775.1 Acidimicrobiales bacterium
AACATGAGCGAAACCAGGCCCACTCCCGGGTGCAGAGCCCCAGCCAGGGCGCCGAGATCGAGAAGGCCCGTCGGCTCCACCCCCACGACGTTGGCACCCACCGATAGGCACGGGCCCATCACGGCTCGGTGCTCGACCGCCGAGCACACCACCGCACCCCCGGTCGACCGGTGGGCGCCGAGCACAGCCAAGTTGCACGACTCGGTGCCACCGCCGGTGAAGACCACCTCCCCGGGCTCGGCGCCGAGATGGCCGGCCACCAACTGGCGGGCGTTGTCGACAGCAGCCAGGGCACGGCGACCCGGCGTATGGGAGGCGGAGGGGTTCCCGAAGTGCTCGGTCAGGTACGGGAGAAGGGCGGACAGCGCCTCGGGCCGCATGGGTGACGTAGCGCCGTGGTCGAGGTAGGCCGGCACGCGCCCAGGCTAGGCGTCAGGGCTTGGCCACCATCACCACCAGCCCGGCGATACACACCACACTGAGCACGACCGAGGCGGCAGCCACCCGCCGGGCCTCTCGGGCCAGTTCCCCCCCGGCCGTAGCCTCCTTCCAGCGCTCGCTGACCATGGCCTGGATCCGTCTCTCACCCGGCCACACCACCACCTCGGCCACCACTGTGGACAGCGCCCACAGGCCCAGGCCGATGACCACGAAGCCCTGGCCAGCGTGGAACGCCCCGGCACTGGCGCCGACCAAGGCGAAGCCGAGGACCGGCACGGCGTAGAGGGCTCGACCAGGCCAGTTCACGCCGGGCCGGAAGTACCGCTGCACACCGGCCGCCCCGGGCCGGCCTGGGCCCCGCCGAGCCCGGGCCGCCTGCGCCCCCGTCAGGACCAGGGCCCCGAAACCCACCACGGCGGCGAGCACGTGGGAGACAAGCAGCAGGCTGTAGCCCACCCCTTCGGGGGCCGACGCGGTGGACATCGCCATCGGGATCGCCGTCGCCTCGGGACCGGTCATGGCCAGAGTGTCGCACCGGGCCATGAACCGAGCCCTGTCACCACCCGAGTAGCCTGGACACCAAGCCCGTGGACATCCATTCCATGGGGGAATCCCGGTACGTTACTGATGAGTAACCACACAAAGGACCGACGTCGAAACGGCGGTTGCCGACCCTGGGTAGGTTGCGCGCCGCGGGCGGTGGCCTCCACGTGAACCAACTCCGTCTCGACCCGCTGACCGGACGCTGGGTCGTGGTGAGCGTCGACCGGGCCGAGCGACCGTCGGCCTTCGCCGCCAGCAGCGCCTCGGTGCAGTCCGACCCCGACCGGCCCTGTCCGTTCTGTCCGGGGAACGAAGATGCCACGCCGCCCGCTCTCGAGACCTATGGCGCCACCGGCTCATGGCTCGTTCGCGTGGTCCCCAATCTCTACCCGGCATTCGAAGGCGACCGGCCCTTCGTGGTCGAGCACCGGGGCCCGATCTTCACCCAGGCCACCGCCGGCGGCATCCACGAGGTGCTGGTGCTCTCTCCCGAGCACGACGGGGCGTGGGACCGCATCTCCGAGGAGCAGGCCGGCCTGGTCATGGCGGCCATCCGCGACCGCATCGAGGAGCACTCGGCCGTGCCGGGGTTGCGCTACAGCCAGGCCATCGTGAACTCGGGGCGCGAAGCGGGCGCATCGGTCGAGCACCCGCACGGGCAGCTGCTCGGGATGTCGTTCGTGCCACGCGAGCTTGCCGAGGAGCAGGCCGGCTTCGCCCGGTTCGCCGGCCGTTGCCTGCTGTGCACAACGGTCGATGCCGAGGAAGACGCCCGCCACCGGGTCGTCTACGCCGATGAGCGCGTGCTCGTCATCTGCCCCTTCTGGAGCGGGACCCCGTTCGAGATGCTCGTGATCCCGCGCAACCATGGCGCCCACTTGCACCGCAGTGCGCCAGCCGACCTGGTGGCGGTGGGCCGCTCCCTTCGGGCGGTGCTGGGCCAGCTACGCGAACGCCTCGGCGATGTGGCCTACAACCTGGTCTTCCACTCGGCTCCGTATCGGGCAGCGGAGCCCTACCACTGGCACGTGCACATCTGGCCCAAGCTGACCACCCAGGCCGGCTTCGAATTGGGCACCGGAGTGCTCATCAACATCGTGGCTCCCGAGCAAGCCTGCGAAGAGCTGCGCGTCTCGGTCCCCGCCGTCTGAGCAGACCACGCCCCGTCGGCGTCGGTATCAGCCCAGGAAGACACCGGTATCAGCCCAGGAAGACACCGGCCACACCGTGGTACAGGTCGAGGTCCACGGTCTTGGCTTGCGCCACCGCCTCATCGATGGGGAGGCGAACGATGTCGCCGCCGCGCAAGGCCACCATGACCCCGAACTCCCCGTCGTGAACGGAGCGAACGGCCTCCACCCCGAAGCGCGTGGCGAGCACCCGGTCGAAGGCCGTCGGGGTGCCCCCGCGCTGAACGTGGCCCAAGGTGGTGACTCTGGCCTCGAAACCGGTTCGACGTTCGACCTCCTCGGCCAGCCATCCCCCGATGCCTCCGAGCCGGGCGTGGCCGAACTGATCGGTCAGCGTGCTCGAGGCCGCCCTCGATGCCGACGCCAGATCGTCGGGAAGCGCCGGCAGGGCCCCCTCGGAGACGACGACAATGGAGGAGAAGCGGCCCCCGGCGTGGCGTCGGCGAAGCCGCTCGCAGACTTCGGCCACGTCGAAGGGGACCTCGGGCACCAAGATCTCCGCCGCACCGCCGGCGATCCCAGCGTGGGTGGCGATCCAACCGGCGTGACGGCCCATCACCTCGCACACGATGACGCGGTGGTGCGACTCGGCCGTGGTGCGCAACCGGTCGATGGCATCGGTGGCCGTCTGCACGGCGGTATCGAACCCGAAAGTGACGTCGGTGCCCATGAGGTCGTTGTCGATGGTCTTGGGCACCCCGACCACCCGCACGCCGTGGCCGCCGAGCTTGGCCGCCACACCGAGCGTGTCCTCGCCCCCGATGGCCACGACCACCTCGACGCCGTATTCGGAAAGGGTGGCCAACACCCGCTTTGCACCATCGGGGTCGGCGAACGGATTGGTGCGTGACGTGCCGAGGATGGTGCCGCCCACCGGGAAGATGTCATGGCAGGTCTCGACGTCGAGGGGAGTGACGTGGCCCTCGACCGCGCCCTTCCATCCGTCGAGGAAACCGACGGTGTCGTCGCCGTGGCGGAGCCTGGCCGTGATCACCACGGCGCGGATCACGGCGTTGAGCCCGGGGCAGTCGCCGCCTCCGGTCAGTATCCCGATGCGCATGGGACCACCCTACGGGGTGGCGCGCGACGAACGTTCGAGCTCAAATGCCCCCACCAGCACCCGCACCGCATCCCGCCCGGGGGGGACGAGCCCGGCGATCCCGGCCACCCCCATATAGCCGGCCAGGAACGCCCGGCGATTGCGCTGTTCCCAGGCCTCGGCCAGCTCCCGGAGCCCATCGCGCCCGGTCGGGTCGCGCTCGGCGGCGGCGGACGCCGCCACGTGCCCGAACGACCACATCATGTCGGCCACATCGGCCAAAGGGGACCGGAACGGTGCGTCGGCGGCGGTGTCTTCGCCGGCACTGAAGTCACCCACGTACCATCCCTGCTCGGCCCTCCAGACCCGGCCCAGGTGGTAATCGCCGTGGGTGCGGATGGACTCCGCCGCCGAGGGCAGCACCCGTAGCTCGGCCAGCAGCGCCTGCACTTCGGGGCGGCCGAGGCGCCGAGGGGCGCGGGCCTGCACCTCCTGCTCCACGGCATCGGCCCACGAAGACACCTTGGCCTGGCGCCGGCCGAATGCCCGTTCCATGGCCAGGTGGAGCCGGGCCGTCATGGTGCCCAGGCGGTGGGCCTCGGCCCCGAAGTCCCCACCAGCCAACTCGGGCGGCCCCCCCGAGGCGTAGAGGTCTCGCACCGATGTGAGAGCAAGGGCCCACCCGGTCGACGCCGCCGCCAAGTGCTCCTGGATGAAGCCCAAGTCCCACGACCCGCTGCGCCATGCGGCCACCGGAGCAGCCAGGTGGTTGAACCCGACCTCGTCGAGTGCCATGACCACTTCCGTTGACGGACGCGGTCCCGGCGCCAACTCGTTGAAGACCGTGAAGGCAAGGCGCTCCTCCATGGCCAGGGTCACCGCCTGCTGGTCTAGGTGAAGGAGCCGCACCAACCTGGCCTCGGCGCTCTGGCCGGCCACCACCTCGAGGAGAAGGGCGGCCGTGTCGATGTCACGCATGGCGTCGAAGGCCACCAGATCGCCCAGCGTTCCGAGCACACCCGGCGCTGCGTCGTCGGCTTCGGGAAGCCATCGCGGCTCGTCATGGGGCCGACGGAGCCCGAGCACCACGTGCACCAGGCGATCGCCCAGTTCGGCCACCACGTCGAGCAGGCCCGGGTCCCCCCTTCGAAGGTGCTCGACATGGACGAGGCGCACGTCGCCGGCCGCCACATCGGCGTGGTTCCACCCCGGCCGGGTGGCCGCGTAGGCGGCCACTAGGGCGGCAAGCTCCTGGTCCGAAGGCTCCATAGGGCCGCTCCCCACGTCACTGGTCATGATCCTGGGCCCCCAGCCAGGTCGTCGGCATCGGCCGGTAGCTCCTCGAGCAACTCGAACCAGTAGAAGCCGTAGGGCCCCAGGGACATGGCATAGGTGGAGGCGCCGATGGTCGGGAAGGGCACTCGGCCGAGCACCTCCACTGGTGAGCGGCCCGTGAAACGGGCCAGGTCGAGGTCGGCGGGCTGGGCGAAGCGGCTCAGGTTGTGGACGCACAACACGGGGTTGTCGGTCCGCCGGCCGTCCTCCGGGCGTTCGTCGTCGGACGGCGACTGGCTGCGCACGTAGGCCAGGATCGAGGGATTGGCGCAGGCCACCAGGTCGAAGCTTCCCGTGCCGAAGACCGGGAACTGCTTGCGTGTCTGGATCATGCTTCGGGTCCAGTGCAGGAACGAGCTCGGGTTGCGCTGCTGCGCCTCGACGTTCACCGCCTCGTATCCGTAGACGGGGTCCATGAGCGGTGGGAGGTAGAGCTGGGCGAAATCGGCCCGGCTGAAGCCGCCGTTGCGATCGGGGCTCCATTGCATAGGGGTGCGGACCGAATCGCGGTCCCCCAGGTAGACGTTGTCCCCCATGAGCAACTCGTCCCCGTAGTAGATCACCGGGCTCCCGGGCAAGGAGAACAGCAGGGCGTTGAGCAGCTCGGCCAACCGGCGGTCGCCGTCGAGCAAGGGGGCGAGGCGGCGACCGATACCCATGTGCCGCCGCATGCGAGGGTCCTTCACGTACTCCGCCACCATGTAGTCGCGCTCCTCGCCGCTCACCTTCTCCAAGGTGAGCTCGTCGTGGTTGCGGAGGAAGATGGCCCATTGGCACGAGTCGGGGATCTCAGGGGTCTGCGTAAGGATCTCGGTCACCGGGAAGCGCTGCTCGCGCCGGACGGCCATGAACAACCTCGGCATGAGCGGGAAGTGGAAGCACATGTGGCACTCGTCGCCGTCGCCGAAGTAGTCGACCAGGTCAGCAGGCCACTGGTTGGCTTCAGCCAGCAGGACGCGATCGGGGTAGTCGGCCTCCACCTCCTTGCGCAGCTGTCGCAGCAGGGCGTGGGTTTCGGGAAGGTTCTCCCCCGACGTGCCGTCACGCTGGAACAGGTACGGCACGGCGTCGAGGCGGAAGCCGTCGAGGCCAAGGTCGAGCCAGTGACGCACTACGCGGAACATGGCGTCGACCACTTCGGGGTTCTCGTAGTTGAGGTCAGGCTGGTGCGAGTAGAAGCGGTGCCAGTAGTACTGCTGGCGCTCGGGGACCCACGTCCAGTTGGACGTTTCCACATCCACAAACACGACCCGGGCGTCGGACCAACGCTGGTCGTCGTCGTTCCACACGTACCAGTCGGCCTTGGCATTGTTGGGAGACGAACTCGATTCCACGAACCACGGGTGCTGGTCGCTGGTGTGATTCATGACGAGGTCGGCGATAACGCGGATGTTGCGACGATGGGCGTCGTCGAGGAAGGCGACGAGGTCGTCGAGTGTCCCGAGCACGGGGTGAACGGTCAGGAAGTCACTGATGTCGTAGCCGCCGTCGCGCATGGGCGACGGGTAGTAGGGCAGCAGCCACAAACAATCGACACCGAGCCACTCGAGGTAGTCGAGCTTGGCCCGAAGCCCAGCCAGGTCGCCGATGCCGTCGTCATTGCCGTCGAAGAAGCCGCGGGTGGCCACTTCGTAGAACACGGCCCGCCGGTACCAGTCGAGATCCCCATGCGCCGGCAAGGCGGTGGGCCGGATTCCCGGCAGTCGGGCACCGAGGGATCGGCGGGCCGGCAGCGGCCCGCGCCGGGGACGGGGGGGACGCGGGGACGGCACCACCTCAGCCCGCTTCCGGCGAAGACTGGATGTGCTCGAGCAGGCGGTCGGCGGCTTCATAGGGATCTAGACGGTGCTCGACCACGTCCTCGGCCAGCTGGGCCAACTCCCCGTGCTGCATCCTGCGCTCGAGGTCCAGCTCGATGCGGGCCGCCAACACCGCCTTGAACTCGCGCTCGAGACGCCGCCGGCGCTCCCCGGCCAGGTCGCCCTTCTCCTCGAGGAAGCGTCGGTGCTCCCCTATGGCCTCCCACAGGTCGCTCACCCCGTTACCGGTGGAGGCCACGGTGTCGATGATGGGCGGCACCCAGTCGCCCGAGGCGCTCAATTCCAGCATCTGCTCGAGGTCGCGCCGCGTCTCGCGGGCGCCGGGGTGGTCGGCCTTGTTGATGACGAAGATGTCGGCTGTCTCGAGCAGCCCGGCCTTGTTGGCCTGGATGGCGTCGCCCCAGCGCGGATTCACTACCACCACCGTGGTGTCGGTGGCCGAAGCCACCTCCACCTCGACCTGGCCCACCCCCACCGTCTCCACCAGGACCAGGGGGAGCCCGGCGGCGGCCAGGACCCTGATGGCCTCGGGCACGGCCACGGCCAGGCCGCCCAGGTGGCCACGGGTAGCCATGGAGCGAATGAAGACGCCAGGGTCGAGGGCGTGCTCCTGCATCCTCACCCGGTCACCGAGGATGGCGCCACCGGAGAACGGTGACGACGGGTCGACGGCCAATACGGCCACCGGCTCCTCGGTAGTCGCCCGGGCCACGGTGATGAGGCGACCCACGAGTGTCGACTTGCCGGCGCCCGGCGCGCCGGTGATGCCCACCGTGGCCGCCTCCCGGCCGCTGCGATAGGCCAGCGACGCTGCGGCCCGGCCGGTCGGACCACCGCGCTCGATCAGCGAGAGCATGCGGGCGAGCGACCGGCGATCGCCGGTGGTGGCCGCCTCGAGCAGCTCGGCGGGCCGGCTCATACCCGTTTCACGTCGGCGCCCAGAGCACCCAGCTTGGCGGCCAGGTCGTCATAGCCGCGGTCGACATGGCCGGCATCGGACACCACCGTCTCGCCGTCGGCCACCATGCCGGCCAGTACCAGAGCAGCGCCGGCGCGCAGGTCGGTGGCCCGCACCGGTGCCCCCGACAGGCGGCGCACACCCCGAACCACGGCGTGGTGGCCCTCGGTGCGGATCTCGGCCCCCATCCGGCGCAGCTCGTCGACGTAGCGGAACCTCCCCGAGAAGAGGTTCTCGCTCACGATGCCGACCCCGTCGGCCACGCTCAGCATGGTCACCAGGAATGGTTTGTAGTCGGTGGCCACCCCCGGGTACGGGAGGGTGGCGATGTCCACGCTGTGCAGGCGGTGCTGGGCCACGGCGCGCAGGCCGTCGGGTGTCTGGGTGATCTCCATTCCCATGTCGCCCATCTTGCGCAGGAGCATGTCCATGTGATCGGGCCGGGCGTCCTCGACCACCACGTCACCTCCGGCCAGCCCGGTGGCAGCCAGGAACGTGGCGGCCACCACCCGGTCGGGGATGGCCCGGTGAGGACCGGGGGCCGGATGGAGCTCGTCCACGCCCTCCACCTCGACGTGCGACGTGCCCGCTCCCCTGACCAGGGCGCCCATGGAGCCGAGCAGCCGCGCCAGGTCGGCGACCTCAGGTTCGCGTGCGGCGTTCTCGATGACGGTTGTGCCCTTGGCCAGTGTCGCCGCCATGATCAGGTTGTCGGTGGCGGTGTGGCTCGGGTACTCGAAGACGACGCGATTGCCCACCAGGCGACGCCCCCGGTCCCCCACGCGGCCCTGGATGTTGCCGTGGGCGGTGGCGAACTCGGCTCCGAGCAAACCAAGTCCGTGTAGATGGATGTCGATGGGCCGGCTGCCGAAGTCGTCCCCTCCGGGCAGCGGGATACTGGCCTCACCAGCTCGGGCCAGCAATGGGCCGAGCACCACAACCGAAGCCCGAAGGCGGTCGGCCAGCTCGTAGGGGGCGCTCGGGACGAGCACGGCCGGGGTGTCGATGACCAGATCACCGGGGTCGCCGTCGCCGCGCCAAGGGCGGCGCTCGGTGCGAGCCCCGAGGGCGGCGAGCACGTCGGCCATGATCTCGACGTCGAGGATCCGTGGCACCCCCGAGAGCACGTGGCGACCCTCGGCCAGTAGACAGGCGGCCATGAGCTTGAGCGCCGAGTTCTTGGCGCCACCGACGCGCACGGCCCCGTGCAGGGGCCCGCTCGGGCGGACGACGAAGCTGTCCACGGGGCCCGGACCGGTCAGACCACGGGGTCCTCGGCCCAACGGCCGAAGACCGATGCCAGAGAGTCGACCATCTCGCCCACCGTGGCGTACGCCCGCACCGCGTCGAGGATGGGCGCCATGACGTTGCGGGTGGGGTCCGAAGCGGCCGCCGCCACGGCGACCAAGGCGTCATCCACGTCGCCTTGCGAGCGCGACTGGCGTACGGCGGCCAGGCGCTTGCGTTGCGCCTCGTCCACCTCGGGCCCGATCAGCAGCGTGGGCGGCGCCGGATCCTCGTTGCCCTCGGTGAAGGCGTTCACCCCCACCACCAGCCGACGGCCGCTCGACACCTTGCGTTGGAACTGGTACGAGGCGTCGGCGATCTCGCTTTGGAACCAATTGGCCTCGATGGCGGTGATGACACCTTGGAGGATCGAGCCCTCACCCCATTCGTCGAGACGGGCGAATACCTCTTCGGCCTGGCGCTCGACCTCGTCGGTGAGCGATTCGACGAACCACGACCCACCCAGGGGGTCGGCCACATTGACCACCCCGACCTCGTGGGCCAGAACTTGCTGAGTGCGAAGGGCTATGCGAGCCGCCTTGTCGGTGGGCAGCGCCAGGACTTCGTCCATGGAGTTGGTGTGCAGGCTCTGGGTGCCACCGAGCACACCGGCCAGGGCCTCGATAGCCGTGCGCACGATGTTGACCTCGGGCTGCTGGGCGGTCAGCGAGGCTCCGGCAGTCTGCGTGTGGAAGCGAAGCTGCACCGAACGCTGTGCCTTGGCCCCGTAGCGCCCCGTCATCCACCGAGCCCAGATCCGGCGGGCAGCGCGGTACTTGGCTATCTCCTCGAAGAAGTCGAGGTGGGCGTTGAAGAAGAAGCTCAAGCGGGGGGCGAACTCGTCGACGTCGAGGCCCGAGGCCACGGCCGCCTCCACGTAGGCGAAGCCGTTGGCCAACGTGAAGGCCAGCTCCTGAACGGCGGTGGAGCCTGCTTCGCGGATGTGGTAGCCCGACACCGATACCGGGTGGAACCGCGGCATCTCCGCCGCGCAGAAGCGGATCGTGTCAACCACTACTCGCAGCGAGGCGCGCGGGGGGAAGATGTACTCCTTCTGGGCCTGGTACTCCTTCAAGATGTCGTTCTGCAACGTGCCGCCCAGGGCGGAGCGAGCCACCCCGGCCTTCTCGGCGGCGGCGACGTACATGCCCAGAAGGATGGCGGCCGGCGAATTGATGGTCATCGAGGTGGTGGTACGCGACAGGTCGATCCCGGCGAACAGGTCGTCCACGTCGGCCAGCGTGTCGACCGCCACCCCGCAGCGACCGACCTCTCCCTCGGCGTGGGGATCGTCGGAGTCACGCCCCATTAAGGTGGGGAGGTCGAAGGCCACCGACAAGCCGTCGCCGCCGGCGCGCAGCAACTCGCGGAAGCGGACGTTGGTGTCCTCGGCGGTGCCGAACCCGGCGAACATCCGCATGGTCCACAGCTTCGAGCGGTACATCGAGGCGTAAGGCCCTCGAGTGTAAGGGGGCCGGCCGGGCCAGCCCAGCTCCTGTGCCGTGCCGGGCCAGTCCTCGGGGCCGTAGACGGGGGCCAGGGGGATGCCCGACATGGTCTCGAAGTCGCTGTCACGCCGCGCCGAGGCCTCGAACGCCTCCTGCCAGCGCCGGCGACCTTCGTCGGCAGGCTCCTGCGGGGTGCGGTCCATTCCCCCAGCCTACGACGGACCCGCCGTGGTGGACGACGCCGAGCCTCCATCGCGTTATGGTCGGAGCATGGCGCCCAACCGGCAGGCACCTGACCGCAACCTGGCCATGGAACTGGTCCGGGTCACCGAGGCGGCGGCCATGGCCGCCGGACGGTGGATGGGCCGAGGAGACAAGGAGGGAGCCGACGCCGCCGCCGTGGAGGCCATGCGGATCGTGCTCCATTCGGTGTCGATGGACGGCGTCGTGGTAATCGGCGAGGGAGAGAAGGACCACGCTCCCATGCTCTACAACGGCGAGCGCATCGGCGATGGCTCGCCACCCATGACCGACATCGCCGTGGACCCCATCGACGGGACCACCCTGGCGTCGCTGGGGCGAGGGGGGGCCTTGGCCGTCATCGCCGTCTCCGAACGGGGCGCCATGTTCAACCCCGGTCCGTGTGTCTACATGGAGAAGGTGGCGGTCGGGCCCAAGGCCAGGGGAGCTATCGACATCCGCCGGTCGGCCACCGAGAACATCGAAGCGGTGGCCAAGGCCCTGGGCAAGTCGGTGCGGGACGTCACGGCGGTGATCCTCGACCGGGAGCGGCACCAGGCCCTGATCGACGAGGTCCGCAGCAGCGGGGCGCGGATCAGGCTGATAACCGACGGCGACGTGGCCGGGGCCATCTCGACGTCGTGGCCCGAGTCAGGGGTGGACATCCTGATCGGCACCGGTGGGACGCCCGAAGGGGTGCTGGCCGCGGCCGCCCTCAAGTCGATGGGCGGGGAGATGCTCGGCAGGCTCTGGCCACGCAATCCCGAGGAACGGGCTGCCGCTGTGGAGGCCGGCTACGACCTTGACGCCGTGCTCACCACCGACGACTTGGTCCGGGGTGACAACTGCTTCTTCGCCGCCACCGGCATCACCGACGGCGAATTGCTCCAAGGCGTGCGCTACCACGACTTCGGCGCAACCACCCAGTCGCTGGTCATGCGGTCGCGCTCGGGGACGGTGCGCTTCGTGAGCGCTCGCCACCCGCTCGACAAGCTGCGGGAGTTCAGCCAGATCGAATTCGGCTGACCCCGGCTACGTCGAGCCGGGTACGGACCTCGCCGGGCCAGTGGATTCAACGCCCGTGGATGTACTCCACCAGTTCCTGGCGGTCCTTTTCGAGCTCCCCAATCCGGCTCTTCACCACGTCGCCGATACTGACGATGCCGCAGAGCTCACCGCCGCGCACAACCGGGACGTGGCGCACCCGGTAGTTGGTCATGGTGGTCATGAGCGATTCGATGTCGTCCTCGGGGGTACAGGTGACCACCGTCGCCGTCATGATCGTGTGCACCGCCTCATCGAGCACGGCAGCCTGGCGGGCGCTCAAGCCGCGCACCACGTCGCGTTCGGAGACGATGCCCTCGATATGGACCCCGTCTGAGGAGACCACGATGGCTCCGATCCCGTGGCGACCGAGCTCGGCCACTGCTTCGGCCACCGTGGCGTCGCCGGAGATGGTGACCACCGCCGTACCCTTCTGTTCCAGCAGCGATGAGATGTGCACCGTCAACCTCCCTGGTGAATCCAACGATCGGCGGGGCTGGTCACGCCTCGCCCTTGAACATCCTGGTCACCTGGGCCAGGTCGAAATAGTCGCGCCACGCGCAGATGCGGCCGTCTCGGATCTCGAACGTCCCCATGACCGGCAGAGGCGCCACCACCGATCCGACCGTGAAGGTGTCGATGCGCTCGGTGAGAACGACATTGCCGCGCATGGCCACATGTGTGTTCTCGATCTCGAGCTTGTCGCACATCTGGAAGAAGCCGGCCAGGAAGCCCACGGCGGCGTCGATCCCGACGGCGGGGTCCATGGGGATGTTGTGGTACACCACGTCCTCGGTGAAGAAGGGGCGCAGGGCCTCGGCGTCGTGTTGGCCCACGGCGTCACAAAAGGCCCGGACGAGCTGCTCGGCGTCCTCAGGATCTCCCATGACCAACCTCCCGGCACTGCTCCGACAACGTCACGCTAGACCACGAATCTGACCCTCGACACGGTGACGGCCCGGCCGCCGAGCACAACCCGCTCGCCCCGGCGTTCCATGTACACGGGGGCCCCCTAGGAGACGCCTGCTCCCCCACCAGTCGATCGACTCGACGGGCTGGGCCGGGAAGTCCATGGTGATCAGCCCGTCGTACCCCGCGATACACGTGAGCAGCCCGCTTCGGGCATGGAAGGCGGCTCGGCCCCCGAGGACGTGGGCGGTGGCCAACGTGGCGTGCCCGCACAGGTCGACCTCCACGGTCGGGGTGAACCACCGCAGGTCGAAGTGGCCGTCTTCCCGGACATCGCAGAAGGCGGTCTCCGACAGGGCCATCTCGCCGGCGACAGGCTGCATGTAGCCCACGTCGGGGAAGCGGTCCACCACAGCTACGGCGGCCGGGTTGCCGGCGAAGGCGCGGTCGGTGAAGGCGTCGACTACGGCCAGCTCCAAACCCGACATCGGGTCGATCGTAGGTCCTCTGGCCGAATGCAGCGGACGGCCCGCAGGCTGACCTGAGGGCTCAGGCCGACACGGAGGTAGAGCTGGCGGCGCCGGCCACGACCAGGCGCACCTCGGCCCGGCGGCGGGCCTCCTCGGCCTCCACTACGGCCCGCTCAGCGGCGCCGGTAGGCTCCTCGCTGCGGGGCCCCAGTTCGGCCAGGGCCTGGTCGGCCGCTTCCAGGGCGCGGCGGGCGCGTTCGACGTCGATGTCGCCGGCCAACTCGGCGATGGGCGACAGGACCACCACGTGCTCGCCGTCCACCTGCACGAATCCACCGTGCACGGCGGCGCGGGTCTCGGTGCCGTCCTCGGCTTGGAAGCGCACCAGCCCGGGGACGAGCGCACCCACCAGCGGGGTGTGGCCAGAAAGGAAGGTTGCCTCCCCCACCTCGGTGCGCACCATGACAGCCTGCACCTCGAGTTCCAGGACTATGCGCTCGGGGGTGACCAGGCTGGCCGCCAGGAGGGGCACGGTCAGTCGCCGCCTTGCAGGGTGCGGGCCTTGGCCAAAACCGACTCGGCCCCGCCCACGTTCAAGAAGGCTTGCTCCGGCACGTCGTCGAGCTCGCCCTTGAGCAGCGCCTCAAAGGACTCGACCGTCTCTTGGATCGGCACCGTCACCCCCTTCAACCCAGTGAAGGCCTCACCCACGTTGAACGGCTGCGACAGGAAGCGCTGGATCTTGCGGGCCCGGTTGACCGTCAGACGGTCCTCCTCCGACAGCTCATCGAGGCCGAGGATGGCGATGATGTCCTGCAGCTCGCGGTAGCGCTGCAACACGCCCTGGACGCCCCGGGCCACGTTGTAGTGGCGATCCCCCACGATCTCCGGCGTGAGGATGTTGGACGTGGAGGCTAACGGGTCGACGGCCGGGTAGATGCCGAGCGAGGCGATCTGGCGTGATAGCTCGGTGGTGGCATCGAGGTGGGTGAAGGTGGTGAAGGGGGCCGGGTCGGTGTAGTCGTCGGCCGGCACGTAGACCGCTTGCAGCGACGTGATGGAGCGGCCGCGGGTGGAGGTGATGCGCTCTTGCAGCTCACCCATCTCGTCGGCCAGCGTCGGCTGGTAACCCACGGCCGACGGCATACGGCCGAGCAGGGTCGACACCTCGGAGCCGGCCTGCACGAACCGGAAGATGTTGTCCACGAACAGCAGCACGTCCTGGTTCTTCACGTCGCGGAAGTACTCGGCCATGGTGAGGGCGGCCAGGGCAACCCGCAGGCGCACGCCGGGCGGCTCGTCCATCTGTCCGTACACCAGAGCGGCCTTGTCGATGACACCCGATTCCTGCATCTCGATCCACAGGTCGGTGCCCTCACGGGTGCGCTCGCCCACGCCGGCGAAAACCGACACACCGCCGTGATTGGTGGCCACCCGGTTGATCATCTCCATGATCACGACCGTCTTGCCCACGCCGGCCCCACCGAAGAGTCCGATCTTCCCGCCCTGGACGTAGGGCTCGAGCAGGTCGATGACCTTGATCCCGGTTTCGAACATCAAGGCCCGTGGCTCGAGCGTGTCGAAAGCGGGGGCATCGCGATGGATCTCCCAAACTTCCTCCACGGGGCCGATGTCGTCGGTGTCGAGCGACTCGCCGAGCACGTTGAAGACGTGTCCCAGCACGGCGTCGCCCACCGGCACAGCTAGTCCACGACCGAGGTTGCGCACGGCGGTGCCCCGGTGCAGCCCGTCGGTCGGCTTGAGGCAGACACAGCGGACGCGGCCTTCGCCGATCTGCTGGGCCACCTCGGCCGTCACCGTGACCTTGGCCCCTTCGAGCTCGAGGTCCATCTCCACGGCCATGTTGAGCTCGGGCAGCGAGTGCGGGGGGAACTCGACGTCGACGACGGGGCCGGCGATGGCGACGACGCGCCCTTCGGCCAGGGCTCCGTGGCCCGAAGCCTCTGCCGGTGAATCGATTGTGCTGGTCATGCGCCGTGCGCTCCTCGTGTGGTCGCTTGCGTACCTGGGTGTCGATATACCTGGGTTCGGATGGTGCTCAAGCTGTTGCTCATGGTGGTGCGGGTGGTCGGCCTCACCGTGACTTGGCCGCCTGTCGGAGAGCCTCGGCCCCGCCGACGATCTCCATGATCTCGGTGGTGATGGCGTCCTGGCGGGCCCGGTTCATGATGCGAGACAGGGTCTTAACCAGTTCCTCGGCGTTGTCGGTGGCGGCGGCCATGGCCCGCTGGCGCGCCGTGTGCTCACTGGCCGCCGCTTCGAGAAGGGCGCCGAACACAGCCGCCTCCACATAGCGAGGGATGAGGTCGGCCAGCAGCTCCGATGCCTCGGGCTCGAACTCGGTGTAGCCGGCGCGCGACGGCTCCTCGCCTTCGGTGCCGCCATCGGCCCCGTGGCCGCCCGTCGGGCCGGCCGGCTCGGACGGGCCTTCCCCGGGCTCGGGCAGTGGGAGGAGCTGGCGAGTCTCGACCACCTGGCTCCCGGCTGACAGGAACCTGGTGGAGACAATGAGGACTTGGTCGATCTCCTCGGACAGAAAGGGCAGCGACAACGCCGGGGCGACGCGCCTGGCGTCGGCGAAGGTGGGCCGATCGGAGAACCCGAGGAAGAACTCGGCCACCTCTAAGCCGCGGAACCGGAGGAAGCTGGGGCCCTTCTTTCCAACCGTGACCAGCCGGTACTCGACGCCCTCGGTCCGGCCTGCGCGCACGATGCGCTCGGTGGCCCGCAGGACATTGGCGTTGTACCCACCGGCTAAGCCGCGGTCGGCCACCAGAGCCAGCACCATGACGCGCGCAGGGGCTTCGGGCACCCCGAGCAGCCGGCCGGCGTTGTCACCGGCCTCGGCAGCCGCCTCGGCCAGGACCCGGGCGACGGCTCGCTGATAGGGGGCGGCAGCGGCGATGCGACCCTGGGCCCGCACGATCTGCGAGGCGGCGATCAGCTCCATGGCGCGCGTGATCTTCTGCGTCGCCTGGACGCTCTTGATCCGCCGCCGGAGGACGCGTTCTTGACCGCCGGCCATTGCTCAGTCGTCCTTGCCCGTGTCGAACCCGCTCTTGAAGGCCTGGAGCGCCTTGGTCACTTCGGCTTCCTCGGGCAGAGCGCCGGTGCTGCGTATGGTCTCCAGGATCCCGGGGTGATTGCCCCTCACGAACTGCAGCATCTCGGCCTCGAAGCGGCGGACCTCGGACACCGGCACGTCGTCCACGAATCCGTTGGAACCGGCGTAGATGACGAGCACCTGCTCCTCCACGGGCACCGGGGCGTTCTGGCCCTGCTTGAGCAGCTCGGCCAGGCGGTACCCGCGGTCGAGCTGAGCCTGGGACACCTTGTCGAGCTCGGACCCGAAGGTGGCGAAGGCCTCGAGCTCGCGGAACTGGGCCAGGTCGATCTTCAACGTCCCGGCCACCGACCGCATGGCCTTGATCTGCGCCGCGCCACCCACCCTTGACACCGAGATGCCCACGTTGATGGCCGGCCGCACGCCGGCGTAGAAGAGCTCGGACTCCAGGTAGATCTGGCCATCGGTGATGGAGATGACGTTGGTCGGAATGTAGGCCGACACGTCGCCACCTTTGGTCTCGATGATGGGTAGCGCCGTGAGCGACCCTCCACCGCGCTCGTCGTTGAGCTTGGCAGCTCGCTCGAGCAGACGGCTGTGGAGGTAGAAGACGTCGCCCGGGTAGGCCTCGCGCCCTGGGGGTCGGCGCAGTAGAAGCGACAGCTGGCGATAAGCCTCGGCCTGCTTGGAGAGGTCGTCGTAGACGATCAGGGCGTGTTCACCGTTCTCCATCCAGTGCTGGCCCATGGCGCAGCCGGCATAGGGGGCCAGGTACTTGAACGGCGCCGGCTCCGAGGCGGGAGCCGCCACGACCACCGTGTACTCGAGGGCGCCGTGCTCGGCCAGGGTGGCCACGGTCTGGGCGATGGACGACCCCTTCTGCCCGATGGCCACGTAGATGCACTTCACGCCCTGGCCCTTCTGGTTCAGGATCGTGTCGATGGCGACGGTGGTCTTGCCGGTCTTGCGGTCCCCGATGATGAGCTCGCGCTGGCCCCGGCAGATCGGCGTCATCGCGTCGATGGCCTTGATGCCGGTCTGCATCGGCTCCTTCACGGGCTGTCGGGCCACGATGCCCGGGGCCTGGACCTCGAGGCGCCTGGTCTGGTCACCGGGCACGACCCCCTTGCCGTCAATGGGCTCACCTAGGGGGTTCACCACCCGGCCGAGCAGTCCGTCGCCCACCGGCACGGAGAGGATCCGGCCAGTGGCTCGCACCAGCTGCTCCTCCTCGAGGTGGGCGCCGGTGCCGAGAACGACGGCGCCGATGGTGTCCTCGTCGAGGTTGAGGGCCAGGCCGAGGGTCCCGTCTTCGAACTCGAGCAGTTCGTTCACCGAGGCGCCGGGCAGACCCGACACGCGGGCGATCCCGTCTCCCACCTCGGTGATGCGGCCCACCTGCTCGGTGGACACCTCCGGGGTGTACTCGGCGACATGGCGCTGCAATGCAGCAGCGATCTCGTCGGCGTTGATGGACAGCTCTGCCATCAGGTGTGTGCTCCTCGCGTCGTCCCCTCGGTGCCGAGGAGATGCTCCTGCAGTTGGTCGAGTCGGTGGCGGGCGCTGGCATCCACCAGCAGATCGCCGATCTGGATGACCGCCCCGCCAAGAAGGCTGGGGTCGTCGGTGACCTGTAGCTCCACAGGTCGGTTGGTCAGGTGCTCCATGGCTTGGGCCAAGGAGCGTCGTTCGTCGGCGTCGATGGGGCGGGCCGTGCGCACCCGAGCCACCCGCCACCCCCGGGCCTGAGCCGCCTGCTCCACCAGCCAGTCGAGGGCCGACACCACGTCGCGCACGTGCCCTTGGAAGAGGACCGCGGCCAACTGCATCGTGGCCGGACGGACCTTGCCCGACAACAGCCCCTGCAGGAGCGTGAGGCGCTCCTCGGCTGTGCGGGCCGGGTCCGACAACGCCGATCGCAATTGCGGGCTCGCCTCCACGATCCGGGTGAAGCGGAACAGCTCGTCCTCGATCTCCTCGATCTCCTCGATGCTCTGGTCCTCGAAGACGGCACCGCCATAGCCAGAGGCGAACTCGCGCCACCCGGTACGGCTGAGCTTGGGCTCCTCCGCCCGCAGCTCGGCCGGGCCCATCTCGTTGTGATGCCGGGCGAACTCGTAGAGGTCGTGCAACGTGGTGGGGAGATCGTCGGCCCGTTCGGTCTGCACCGCCCACAACACCAAGCGCAGGGCCAGGGGATGGATGCGAGATGCCAGAAGGTCGGCCAGCAGGTCGCGTCGGGCGGCCACAGGGACGGCGAAGTCGGACACCGCCATGGACAGCGAGTTGGTGCGTGACACCAGGTGGGCCACGCTGTCCAAGTCGGCGGCCAGGCGGGCGCCCACATCCAGGCGGGCGCCCTCCCCCACCACTGCCGTCGCGTATCCCCGGAGCCTCGGGTGCATGGTGCGCTCCTGCTCCTCTTCGTCCCGGCTCAGCTCAGCTCTGGGAGCCGGCAGCCGACGTGTCGGCCGACCCACGAAGCGCCGATACGGCCTCGTCGATGAGCGCCCTATGACTCTGGGCGTCGATCTCGCGTCCGATGACCTGCTGGGCCACTGACAGCACCAGCCCGGCTACCCGGCTGCTCACCTCGTCGACGGCCCGCTGACGCGCCAGGCCGATCTCCGCCTCGGCCGCCGCCACCAGGCGCTCGTACTCCTGCTGGCCGCGCTCGGCGGACTCGGCCCGAACCCGCTCGGCGTTGGCGTTGGCCTGCGACATGATCTCGCGGGCCTGCTGGCGCGCCTCGTCGAGGATGGCATGGCGCTGGCCACGCGTCTCGTCGGCCTCGGCCTTGGCCGCCTCGGCCGCCTCGAGGGCGGAGCGGATCTGGCCCTGGCGCTCCTCGAGGACCTTGTTCAGCGGCGGCAGCACGTAGCGGCCGATGACGAACAGGACGATGAGGAAGGCGACGATCTCGACGATCAGCGTCCCGTTGGGGACCAGGAAGTTACTGCTGGCGATGGGCACTATTCAGCCTCGTTCGGTCGTGACCTCGAAGGGCGCCGGCGACGGAGCCCTCCTCGGCCGGGGGCTACTTCTTGTACAGCGAGAAGACGAACAGGGCGGTGAAGGCCAGGTTGATGAAGTACATGGCCTCGACCAGTCCGACGGTGAGGAACATGATGGTGAACAGCCGTCCCTGCGCCTCGGGCTGACGGGCGACGCCGGCGATGGTCTGGCTACCAGCCAGGCCGTCACCGATCGCAGCGCCCACGGCGCCGCCACCCATCAGCAACCCGCCGCCGACCATGGCGCCGGCCAGCTGAATCGCCTGGTCGAGCTTTGGATCTGCCATCAGAGGTGCTCCTTCTTTCTTTTCGTTTGACTACGGGGATCTCGCGATACGCCGCCCTCAGCGACAGAGCGCTCAGTGCGCATCGCTCATGGCGGTGTCGAAGTACAAGATGGTGAGCAGGGCGAAGATGAAGGCCTGGATGGCCCCGATGAGCAGGTCGAAGATCTTCCACACCGGGTTCAAGATGATGGTGGCGACGTCGCCGATGGGCACGTGGGAGATGTTCCACACGGCCAAAGCGGCAATCAGGGCGAGCATGAGCCCCCCCGACAGCAGGTTGCCGAAGAGCCGCAAGGCCAAAGTGATGGGCTTGGCCACCTCCTCCACCATGTTGATGAAGGCGTTCAAGGGGAACAGCGCCTTCGGAAACGGCTGCGCCACGTAGTGCTTGACGTAGCCGATCGGCCCGCGGCTGCGCACCGAGGCGATGTGCACCGGGATGATGACGATGAAGGCCATGGCCAGCGTCAGGTTGATGTCGCCGGTGGGCGGCCCCAGCCATTCGACGTCGGAGCCGATCCCGAGGACCGAGAACCAGTCGGCCACCAAGATGAAGACGAAGAGGGCGACGGCCAGGGGCACCACGGCAGCCCCGCGGGACCCGATGGACCCCTCCACCTGCTGGCGCACAGCCTGCACCCCCATCTCCCACACCAGCTGCAGCTTGCCCGGCACCCCGGCGGTGGCCTTGGCCCGGAGGTAGAGGCCCATGCCGATCACGATCACGGCGGCCGCGGCTGTGGCCCACACGGTGTCGAGGTCGAGGCCGTACTTCTGGATGTGCACACCGACGTTGATGTCGGCGGCCAGGACCCGGCCAAGGCCGGACACGGCCGTCAGAGCGCTCACGGTGCGACCTCGTCGTCGACCGGCCCATCCGCAGCAGCAGCAGGAGCAGCCGTGGCGGCCGGCTCTCGCAGCATGGCCAGGACCACGTTGGCCAGGAGCAGGAATTGGAAGACGGCCAGGCCCACCAGGGTGCCGAAGCCGAGCGGCCTCGAGACGAACACCAGGCCCAAGGCGATGACGCTGATCACGCCCAGGCGTCCCAGTGTGTTCATGGCCAGGGGACGACGGTTGTCTTCGCGGCCGGTCGAGCTGGCCTTGGCCGTGGCCGCCGAAATCAGTCGGAAGTTGCCGATGGCCAGGGTCATGCCCAAGCAGACCCCGAGGCCGACCAGGGGATGGCCCAACAGGGCCAGGGCGACGAGGGCCACGGTTCCCACGGCTAGGGCAGCGAGCGCCGTGCGCCGGGCCACGGTCGAGATCTGGGGAAGCGAGAAATGGGCGAAGACGTTGACCACGGTCGTCCCCTCAGCCGGCCGGCCGGAACCGGCTCGGCCCGTTCGGGTCTACAGGTACCGGCGCACCTGGTAGACGGTGTTGCCCACCGCCGCCACCAGCCCGAAGGCCAGGCCGGCGAAGGTGCCCGCCGGACTGCTGTGCAGCCAGTCGTCGATGGCGATCCCGATCCCGATCCCGGCTCCGATCATGATGGCCGAGGCGATGCCCATGGCCATCAGGTCGAATAGCCCGGGCGACGGCTTCTCCTCCACGAGCCTCCACCCAGCGCGCGTCAGCCAGCGCGGCGCAGCGCATGACCGGAGCAGTCCGGGTTCACTCGGCCGGCCCGGCGCCCGGAAGGGCCCGGCTCAACACCGGTGTCCGGCCGCGAGCATCGGCGAGGGGTGAATTCGGCACGGCGGCAATCTTCGCATTCGCCCCTCGTGCGCGGCAAAACGACAGTTACGGCCACTTAGTTGCGCCTTGCAACCGAATGGTCGGCCGGGCCATGGCCGGCCGGGTCGAGCCGGTCTAAGTGGTCCGGGTCATCCAGTTCGTCGGGGTCACCGTTGCCCTTGCGAAGCCCCGGATGGAACAAGGTGTAGAGGGCCAGGCCGAGAGCCAGAGCCCCGAATGGGATCACGGCGTTGCCCTGGTGCCCGAATAGCGGATAGAGGACGAAGCCGGACAGCACGGCCGTCCAGGCCCACAGGATGACGACCGTCCGCCGCGGGCCGTGGCCGAGTCGGAGCAACCGGTGGTGCAGGTGGTCCTTGTCCGGGGTGTGGAAGCTCGTGCCCCGCGCCGTGCGACGTACGAAGGCGAAAGCCATGTCGGCGATGGGAACGCCCAAGATGAATACCGGGATGAACAGTGGTGCGAAGAAGAAGTACGCCTGCCCGCTGTACTCCGGCGTCCGTCCCCCGATAACCATGGTGGCGGCGGCCATGAGCAGACCGAGGAACAGCGCACCGGCGTCCCCCATGAAGGCGCGCGCCGGGTGGAAGTTGTGGGGCAGGAATCCCAGGCACACACCGAAGGCGATCACGGCGATGAGCGGGCCGAGGTTGTCCGAAGGGAGCACGCCGAGGTCCACCAGACGCAATCCGTAGACGGCCAGCGCCCCCGAGGCGATGGCCACCACCCCGCCGGCCAGGCCGTCGAGCCCGTCGATCAAGTTGACGGCATTGGTGATTACCACCACCCACAGCGCGGTGAGCAGCGGCGTCATCTGCGGCGACAACACCAGGAAGCCCACGAAGGGGATCTTGAACTGGAACATCGTCACACCCAGGAACACGAGGACCATGGCCGCCAGGACCTGGCCGGCCATCTTGGCCGGGGCAGACATCTCCCGGAAGTCGTCGATCAGCCCGACACCGAAGATGACGGCGGCCCCGAGCACGAGTCCGAGGGGCTCTGAGGATCCTTGGAACAACGACTGCAACGGCGACAGCAGCGAGGCCACCCCCATGGCCACCAGGAATGCAGCGAACATGGCGGCGCCGCCACCAAGAGGCGTGACCCGGGCGTGGATACGCCGCTCGTCGGGCTCGGCCACGAAGCCGATCCGCAGGGCCAGCGCCCTCACCGGGAACAGGGCCAGGTACGTGCCCACGGCAGCCACCGCTGCCACGATGCCATAGGCCCCCAGAGGGGGCACGGGCTCAGGCTCCTCCGCCGGCGGCGGGCGCCGGGCTCCCGCCGCCGGCCAGCAGGCTGGGGTAGGGAGGGAATGCGGCGCACAACTCGGCCACCTCGCCGCGTACGGTCCGCAAGGCATCGTCGTCGCCGCGCCGGCGCAGGACGCGCCCGATGAGCCCGGCGATGATGGCCATTTCGCTCTCGCCCATGCCGGCCGTGGTCTGGGCGGCGGTGCCGAGCCGCAGCCCCGAGGTGACGAATGCCGAGCGCGGGTCGTCGGGGATGGTGTTGCGGTTCAGCGTGATGCCGGCCCGGTCCAACACCTCCTGGGCCTCCTTGCCGGTGAGCTCGGCATCGAACGGTCGCAGGTCCACGAGCAGCAGGTGGTTGTCGGTCCCGCCCGACACCAGACGGAAGCCCTCGGCGGCCAGCGCCGTGGCCAGAGCCTGGGCGTTGGCCACCACCTGGGCGGCATACAGGCGAAAGTCGGGCGACATGGCCTCGGCGAAGGCGACGGCCTTGCCGGCGATCACGTGCTCGAGCGGACCGCCCTGAAGGCCGGGGAACACGGCCGAGTCAATGGCTTTGGCCAGCTCCCCTCGGCACAGCACGGCACCGCCGCGTGGGCCGCGCAGGGTCTTGTGGGTGGTGAAGGTGACCACGTCGGCCACGCCTACCGGGCTCGGGTGAGCCCCACCGGCCACCAGGCCGGCGGGATGGGCCAGGTCGAAGAGAAACAGCGCCCCCACCGAGTCGGCGATCTCGCGGAAGGGCTCGGGCTCGATGATCCGCGGGTAGGCAGTGGCCCCGGCCACAATAAGCTTGGGCCGCTCGCGCTTGGCCAGGTCGGCCACCTCGTCGAAGTCGATGACCTCCCCCAGGACGTCGGGGTCGGCAGAAGCCGGGGTCACCCCGTAGGAGATGAAGCGCCAGATCTTGCTCGTGATGCTGGCCGGCGACCCATGGGTCAGGTGACCACCCTGGTCGAGGCGCATGGCCAGGATGGTGTCGCCCGGCTCGAGTAGGGCCTGGTATGCGGCCAGGTTGGCGGTGGCCCCGGCGTGGGGCTGCACGTTGGCGTGCTCGGCGCCGAACAGCGCCTTGGCTCGCTCACGAGCCAGGTCCTCGACCTCGTCGATGACGGCGTTGCCGCCGTAGTAGCGCCGGCCTGGGTAGCCCTCGGCGTACTTGTTGGTGAGCACCGATCCCACGGCGGCCAGCACCGCCGGGGAGGTGAAGTTCTCCGAGGCGATGAGCTGCAAGGTGGTGGACTGGCGGTCGATCTCGGCCCGCAGCAGCCCGGCCACCTCGGCGTCGCCTTCGAGCCAGGCGTCGAACGGGGTGGCGGCCCGCTGGGCATGGGGCGTCTCGTCGGTCATGTGCCGCGTCCTCTCGTGGTGGCTAACGGGCTTCGAGCCCGGCGATCTCGGCGATGCGTCGGGCATGACGGCCCCCCACCTCGTCGGTGGACAGGAAGGCCTCGATGGCGTCCTTGGCCACCTGCTCCCCCACGATGCGACCGCCCAAGCACACCACGTTGGCATGGTTGTGGGCTCGCGCCAGCCGGGCTGTGGTCACGTCGTGGACCACGGCGGCGCGCACGCCGGGGACCTTGTTGGCGGCAATGGCGATCCCGATGCCCGAGCCGCACACGCACAGGCCGACCTGGGCCTCGCCTTCCGCCACCATCCGGCCCACGGCGGCGCCGAATTCGGGGTAGTCGACCGGTGCGTCGGAGTCGGTGCCGAGGTCCATGGTGTCGTGCCCGAGCGAGACCAGGTGGCCGATCAGGACCTCCTTCAAGGGGTAGCCCGCGTGGTCAGAGCCGACCGCGATACGCATGGCGGCAGCCTACGCTGGCAGGCCGTGGCCCTCGACCCCCGGACGCCGGTGCTGGTCGGAGTGGGCCAGGTGGCCGAGCGACCCGACGACGGGGTAGCACTGACCGATCGTCCCGAGCCGGTGGAGCTCATGGCCCGGGCCCTGCTGGCTGCGGCACGCGACTGCGGCCCGGCCGGCACCGGCCGGCGACTTCTCGAACGGGCCGGGTCCCTGCGGGTCATGTTGCCACTCAGCTGGCAGTACGTGAACCCGGCGTTGCTGGTGGCCGACAAGCTGTCCATCGCTCCCCCCGAGATGGCGTGCAGCACCATCGGTGGCAACAGCCCCCAGACCATCGCGGCGAGCACGGCACTGGCCATCGCCGGCGGCGAGCTGGACGTGGCCCTCCTCACCGGAGCCGAGTGCACCTACACCCGGGTGGCCGCTCGGCGTCACGCCGAGCGGCCGGTACTGCCGTGGACCACCCAGCCGCCGGGCACCCCAGAGGCGGTGTTATTGGGCACCGACCGGGACCCGGTGACCGAGACCGAGCGAGCCAGGGGTCTCGACCGCCCATTGCGGGTCTTCCCCCTCTTCGAAACGGCACTGCGAGCCGCCGCCGCCGAGAGCATCGAGGCGCACCAGGTCAAGGTGTCGGAGCTTTGGGCCCGATTCTCCCAGGTGGCGGCCACCAATCCGCACGCCTGGTCGCATACGGCATACCGGCCCGAGGATCTGCGCACGGTGGGCAACGACAACCGGATGATCGCCTTTCCCTATCCGAAGCGCATGAACGCCAACGACCGCGTCGACCTCGGAGCCGCCCTCATAATGTGCTCACTGGCCGAGGCACGCCGCGCCGGAGTCCCCGACGAACAGTTGGTCTTCCCGGTAGCCGCCGCCGATGCCCATGACCACTGGTTCCTGTCGCATCGTGACGACCTGTGCTCCTCGCCCGCCATCGCTGCCGCTGCCCGCCATGCCTTCGCCGCCGCCGGGCGGACCGTCGATGACGTGGACCATGTCGATCTCTACTCGTGCTTTCCGTCTGCCGTGCAGATGGGGGCCGAGGCCATCGGACTCCCCGTCGACGACCCGCGCCGGCCCCTGACGGTGACCGGAGGACTCGGCTTCGCCGGCGGACCGGGCAACAACTACGTCACCCATGCCCTGGCCACCATGACCGAGCGGCTGCGGTCCGAACCCGGTTCCCTGGGCCTCGTCACCGGGCTCGGGTGGTACGCCACCAAGCATGCCGTGGGCCTGTGGTCGAGCGCCCCACCGCCGGGCGGGTTCCGCCATGTGGAGCCGCAAGCCGAGGTGGACGCCCTGCCCCAGCGGGCCCCGGGCTCCGACGTAGAGGGCGATGTCACCGTGGAGACCTACACCGTGGTCCACGACCGCGATGGACGCCCGGAGCTGGCCATTGTGGCGCTGCTCAGCGGTGACGGCCGACGGGCCTGGGGCAACGTCACCGACGCCGACACGCTGCAGGGCCTCATGGGAGAGGAGGGCTGCGGCCGCAAGGCCCGCCTCCACGGCGACGGTCGGACCGACATACGGTGAGCCCCGACAACCCGCTGCGCAGGAGGCGTCCATGACCGATCCCGTCGAGGTGCGAACGAGCATGGCCGCACCGGCCGAGCATATCTACGACCTGGTGGCCGACCTCACCCGCATGGGCGAGTGGAGCCCCGAGACGACGGCCTGCACCTGGGTGGGAGCCGACCGCGAGCCTCGGCCCGGTGCCCGCTTCCGCGGCACAAACCGCCATGGGTGGCGGCGATGGACCACCACCTGCGTGGTGCTGGTGGCCGATCGTGGGCGCGAGCTCAGCTGGGAGGCCCGGATGTTCGGGTTGCCCATCGCCCGCTGGCGCTACGAGTTGCGCCCCGACAGCAACGGCGCCACCACTGTGATCGAGTCCGCCGAGGACCGGCGCAACTCCTTGTTCAAGGCGCTGTCACCGGCGGTGGCCGGCGTGAGTGACCGGTCGGCTCACAACCGCGCCACCATGGCGATCACCCTGGAGCGGCTGAAGGCGGCAGCTGAAGCCGGCTGACGACCTCTACGACGGACTCCCAGTCGATGCTCCCGGCCCGCAGGCAGCGGACGGGGTCGGCGGTGAGATCAACCACCGTCGACGGCATCCCGTCGCATCGACCGCCATCCACCACCACCATCGCCGAGCCGAACTCGCCGCGCACGGCGCTGGCGGTGGCAAGGGGCGGCTCGCCGTGGCGGTTGGCGCTGGTGGTGGCGAGGGGGCCGACCCGGTGACACAACTCCCGGGCCAGGGCATGGTCGGGGCATCTCACGCCCACAGTGGTGACGTCGCCGCCGAGATCCCAGTCGAGGCCTGGACGCCTCATCACCACCAGGGTTAGCGGCCCGGGCCAGAAGGCCCGGGCCAGCCGGCGGGCGGTCTCGGGCAACCCCGACGGCCCGGCCAGTTGGTCGGCCTGCTCCTCGTCGGCCACCAGCACCGGGAGCTCGAGGTGCCGGGGCCGGCCCTTGGCGGCGAACAGCGCCGAGGAGGCTCCGAGGACGCCGGGGAGGACGGCCAGGCCGTAGACGGTGTCGGTGGGGATGGCCACTACCTGCCCGGCGGCCAGGGCCGACACCGCCCGGTCGAGCAGACGGCGGGCAGCGCTCACGGGCCGGGCCACCGAGCCACGAGAGCGCGCCGGCGTCCGGCCAGGTCCTGGCGCACCGAGACGGGATGGAACCCGCGCTCGACGGCGACCGCCATCATGACGTCGGCCTGGTGCGGTGCGAGCTCGAGCACCAGCGCCCCCCCCGGGCAGAGCCACAACGGGGCCTGCTCAACGAGGTGCGCCAACGCCTCGGTGCCGGCCGCGCCCGGGACGAGAGCGAGCTTGGGCTCGTGGTCGCGCACCACCGGCTCCAGCCCCTCCCATTCGCCCTCGGACACGTAGGGCGGGTTGGACACCACCACATCGACGGTGCCGGCCAGCCGGCGCGGCAGGGCTTCGAACCATGAGCCCGCCACCAGGCGCACCCGGGCGCCGGCAGCGGGGTCGGGTTGCGCCAGCACGTCGAGGTTGGCCCGGGCCACCTCTAGGGCCGGAGTCGAGACGTCGCCGGCCCACACCTCCAGACCGGCGGGCCCTTCGGCGGCCAGCGACAGGGCGATCACCCCCGAACCGGTACCGAGGTCGACAGCGGTCACGTGCCCCCCGGAGCGGCGCCCGGAGACGAGCTCCAGGGCGAGGCCGGCCACCACTTCGGTCTCGGGACGCGGGATGAGGACCCGGGGATCGACCATCACTTCCAGACTCCGGAAAGCCCAGGTGCCGAGGACGTACTGCAACGGCTCACCGCCCGCACACCGTCGGGCCATGGCCCGGGCAGAGGCCGCCACCTCGGCGCTGCACAGGGATTCGACGCCTGGGAGCGCGTGGGCGGCCAAGCCGCCGGCGGCGGCCAGGACCCAACGGGCCTCGGCGGGGCCCCCGAGGGAGGAGGCCAGCTCGGCCAGCAATGCGGACGCCGTCACCGCCGACGGCGCCGCCGACTCAGAGTGCACCGCTATCGAGCTGGCGGTCCCGCTCGTCGACCAACAGGGCGTCGATCAGCTCGTCGAGATCCCCGGCCAGCACACGGTCGAGCTTGTGCAGCGTCATCTTGATGCGATGGTCGGTGACGCGGTTCTCCTTGAAGTTGTAGGTGCGGATCTTCTCCGAGCGACCGCCACCGCCGACCTGACTACGTCGCTGCTCTGATTGCTCGGCCAGCTGCCGGTCCTGCTCGAGCTTGAGCAGCCGAGCCCGCAGGACAACCATGGCCCGGGCCCGGTTCTGGATCTGGCTCTTCTCGTCCTGCATGGACACCACGATGCCGGTGGGCACATGGGTCACCCGCACAGCTGAGTCAGTGGTGTTGACCGACTGGCCGCCGGGACCGGTGGAACGGAACACGTCCACGCGCAGGTCTGAGGGGTCGATGTGGACCTCGACCTCTTCGGCCTCAGGCAGCACGGTGGCAGTGGCCGCCGAGGTATGGATCCGGCCCTGGGACTCGGTCACCGGGACACGCTGGACCCGATGGGTGCCACCCTCGTGCTTCATGCGCTGCCAGGCATCGGCGCCTTTAACCACGAAGGTCACTTCGTTGAGGCCGTCACGTTCGGAGGGGTCCGACGACAGCACCTCGACACGCCAACTCCTCTGCTCGGCGTATCGCCGGTACATCTCGAAGAGGTCACGGGCGAAGAGATTGGCTTCCTCGCCTCCTTCGGCTCCCCGGATCTCGATGATCACGTTGCGGCCGTCGTTGGGGTCACGGGGCAGCAGCAACTCCCGCAGTCCCTGTTCGAGCTCCTCGACGTCGGCCTCAGCCCGCTCGAGCTCGGCTCGGACGAGGTCGCGGTCCTGCGGCGTCGCTTCAACCAGCATCTGGCGGGCCGTGATCACGTCGGCCTCGGCGCCGGCCAGCCGGCGGCCGGCAGCTATGAGCGTCTCGAGCTCCTTGTGGCGACGCGAGACGTCGCGCAGGCGAGCGTGGTCGCTCACCACCGACGGATCGGCCAGGGATTCGAGGATCCGTTCCTGCTCGGCCTCCCACGCCTTCAGCCGCGCCGCGTCCATCGGACCAGGGTACAGAGAACAACCGTCGGGTCAGGCCGGAACCGCACGGTCCGGCCTGGGCTACCGGTGCCTCAGGCTCGCTTGGCCTTCGAGTTGCGAGCCCCGTAGCGACGCTGGAAGCGCTCCACCCGACCACCGGAGTCGACCAGCTTCTGCTTGCCGGTGAAGAACGGGTGGCACTCGTTGCAGAGCTCCACGTGGAGGTCGGGCTTGGTCGAACGGGTGGTGAAGGTGCTCCCACACGAGCAACGAACCGTCGACTCGA
>DATKSG010000016.1:0-45420 GCA_035531775.1 Acidimicrobiales bacterium
CTTTACGCACACGGCCAACTACCAAGCCAGGATCGTCGCCGAGAATCTGATGGGTGGCTCTGCCCGCGCCGACTACAGGGCAATCCCCCGAAGCGTGTTCACGGATCCGCCCGTGGCCTCGGTCGGCATGACTGTCTCCGAGGCCCGGGCCCGAAGAATCGATGTGGTCTCAGCAGCCATGGACCTGGCACAGACGGCCAGGGCGTCCACTGACGGGGAACCCCTAGGCCGCCTCATCCTCATAGCCGATAGGCATCGCAAAGTGCTGATCGGCGCGTCGGCCATCGGGCCGCACGCCGACGAGTGGCTGGGCGAGGCGGCTCTCGCCATCAGGGCAGCGGTGCCGCTTTCGGTGCTGGCCGACGTAGTGCACGCCTTCCCGACGTTCTCTGAGGCCTACGAGCCCCCGCTGCGTGAGCTCCTCGCGCTTTCGTGATCCGGAGGCACTTCTCCGAGTTCTTCGGTGCCCGAAGGGGCATTCAGTCACGCTTCAACCCGAGCTTTCCCCAGTTGCTGTTAGCACGCGGGGCGCCTCTCTGGATAGCAGACGGGTACCACCGTGTGTGTTCCAGTTCGTGAGCCATCGACGCATGATCGAGTCGTGCTGCGGAGTTACACCTCTCATAGCACAGCCGACCGGACCGGCGACTGCGGGAACGCTCCGGGCCGGGAGTATCGAGTGGTTGCAGCTCAGCGCCGGGCGAGCACACGCGAACTATGAATCAGGCATCACTTCCAGTCCCCCGCAAGCGAATACAATGTGGAGATGGACGAAGCGTTTGCCCTGCTTCGGGGCTACGCGCGCAGTATGCACCGACGGCTAGGCGAGGTCGCGAGCGTTACACGAGTTGGCGTCGGTGAAAACGGCGGCGCCACAGGTAAGGGGCGGTGAAGCGAGACACTCGCCATTCCCGTTGGGAAGGGTCTACAAGTGCCCTACTGCCTGCTCGGTGTCGCACCAGATCGACGCATGCTGAAGGGGCCGTGATTGTAGATGAACGACCCGACTGCACATGACTCCAAATCGGCAGGACCCTGTCGTTGGCTCGAAGGCCGCCCCCAGCGTCGCGAAAGGAGAGTCACACAAGGTCTCATCCCACGGCGAGGAGGCCAACGCCGGAGCGAGCAACGACCCCATGGTTGTCGCCGCCGAGGAAGTCATCGAGTCGGAAGATCCACTCCTCACGACACCAGTCCAAGAGGTGGCCGCCGAAGCAAGTGATGAGAATCCAATGGGAGTGCCGGGTCGCCCCATCTCGGACAATCCCCATTACGTTTCGGCTTCTTGGCCGGCATCGGTCTGTTGCTCGCTGCGGCAGGTGGCGCCGCTATTATCTTTGCCAGCCGCGTCCTCATCCTCATCCTGGTGGCCACAATAATCGCCGCTGGCCTCGAACCTATTGTGGCCTGGCTGTGTCGTCACGGCTTTCGACGTGGACTTGCGGTCGCTCTGGTTGCAGTGACTCTCGTCGGGCTCCTGACGCAGGTCGTGCCGGCGATCACATCCGAGGGTTCCCACTTCATCCACCAGCTTCCCGCACTCCTCCACGATCTACAGAAAAAGAACAGTCTGCTTGGCCGGCTTAATGTGAGGTTCCACCTGGAGGACAAGGCGAAGAAGCTCGCAACGGCCAAGCTCACCGCCGGCGGTGCTCTTCATCTCGGAGGGGTTGTGGTATCAGCGGTGATCGCCGTTCTGGTCGTTCTGGTGCTCGTGGTGTACTTTTTGGCTGACTTCCCTACACTCAAGAGTCTCGTTTGCCGGATGGCCCCCCCGTCAGCGGCGGCCTCGCGTCGGGCTCATCGGAGACGAGATCGTCTCCAGGATCGGTGGATACGTACTTGGCAACGTTCTCACGTCGACCGTCGCCATTATTCTCAACTACATCCTGCTTCGGATACTGGGGGTTCCTTATGCGCTCGTACTCCCTGTCTTTGTAGGACTAGCCGACCTGGTCCCTCTGGTCGGATCGCTCTTCGGAGGGTTCGTCGTCGCTCTGATTGCCTTTGCCAGAGTATCGTTTACGGCCGCGCTAATCACCGTTGGCTTCCATCTTCTCTACAGGGCCTTGGAGGACTACATACTCAATCCGCGAGTCATGCGGCATACGGTCCACGTGAAGCCCGTGGTGACGATCGTCGCCGTCCTGCTAGGCAGTTCCTTGCTCGGGCTCGTGGGCGTCTTGATCGCGGTACCGGTAGCCGCGGCAATCCAGCTCGTTCTGACCGAGGTGGTCTTTCCTAGCCAGGACACTGTATAACGGCTCGGGCTGATCGCTGCCCTTGTCACTCACCGGTTGTCGACGATGCCAGAAAGGTCGTTCTGATGAAGGGGATCAAGAACACCCAAGCCGAAATTGACCAGATATGAACCCGATCGAGAAGGTCGTGCACCATGTCGATGCCTTTCAGCAGGGACACTCTGCGACAGCTCTGTTGTTCGGCGTGGTCAAGAAGTTTGGTGACGACTCTGCTGGCTCGCTTGCGGCGCTCCTTGCCTACTACGGCTTTCTTTCGGTCTTTCCGCTCCTGCTGTTGCTCATCACTCTTCTCGGCCTCTTCTTTAGCCACGATGCCACTCTTCAGCACCGTGTGGTCAATTCGGCGCTCGCGCAGTTCCCCATCGTCGGCAAGCAGCTCGCAGGTCCTCACGGGATCAGCTCCCTCAGAGCGGGAAGTGTGCCCGGTCTGGCAGTCGGCTTGATCGGGCTCGGGTGGGGATCCATGGGGGTGACCCAGGCGGGTCAGCGTGCCATGGCAGAGGTGTGGAACGTGCCCGGGGAGAACCGCCCAGGCTTCATGTCGAGACTGGGTCGCAGCCTTGAACTCCTGGGAATTCTGGCCTTCGATGTCATTGTCTCGACGGCTCTGGCCGGATTCGTCACCATTGGTGGGTCGATGATGTGGACTCGAGCGGTTGCCATTGTGGCCGGACTTCTCGTGAATATCGCGCTCTTCGTCCTCGGCTTTCGGGTATTGACACCGAAGTCGGTCGAGACTCGGTCTCTGGTCACCGGGGCGGTACTGGCGGCGCTGGGATGGAGTGTTCTGCAGAACGGGGGTATCTGGCTTGTCGGGCACCAGCTTCGCCATGCCAGCCAGGTGTACGGCTACTTCGCCAGCATCCTCGGGTTGATCTCATTCCTCTTCCTGGCGGCGGAGATCACTTTGTACTCCGCAGAGCTCAATGTGGTGCGTGAACGACACCTTTACCCGCGGAGCATCGTTCAACCCCCCCTCACTGATGCGGACCGAGACGTCCTTGAGGCCATCGTTTACCAGGGAAAGCGTCGACCCGAACAACTCGTCCAGGTTCATTTTTCCGATAGAACGCGCGGCGAGTAGAGCCTGCGTAGTCGTTTGCATTGGTCGCAACCCATACTGTGGATGCAGATGCCCCATCGCCTTTTTCACGCGACCTGTACTATCCAAAAACTGAGCTACATACGCCAGGTCAAGCGTCCTGGCCGGCTGCCTGTCGAGCGGCGCGCGCCGCGGGTGACTGCTCCAGGTACGACATCGCCATTTCCGTTGATGCCTCCTCGTCGGGGTTGTGGCTGGGTCGCAGATAGCGCACCGGTGTCGTGACAAGCAGCTTCCACGGGCCAGGAACCCGGTACCGGCGCGCCGCTCGCAGCCAGTCCCGCAAGCGGGGCCGCATGTCGATGGTGGGATCTTGATTCATCAGGTACCGCATGCCGGCGAGCCACCAGTAGGCGAGTGCCGGTCCCGTAAAGAGCATGGCCCCCGCCCGAAGGAAGTAATTTCCCGAAAGGTTCTGATAGACGTCGAAAACAAGAGACCGGTGCTCGACCTCCTCGGCCCCGTGCCACCGGAGCAGATCGAGCATCACAGGGTCAGCACCGGCATACTCGAGCCCGCCGTTCTGGATCACCCACTGGCCGAGCACGGCGGTGAAATGCTCGATGGCGGCCACGTCGGCCAATCGTCGCAGCAACCAGAACCGCTGCAGCGGGGCGGGCCAGCTGGGCTTGGGGCTCCCGATGCGGGAGAACCACCGGTCGAGGATGGTGGTGAACGGCTCGCTGTCGATGCCGTACGAGGCGAGGTGCTCCAAGACGACGCCGTGGGCCCAGGCGTGCCACGACTCCTGTTGGATGAACGGCTTGATGGCCTCCGCCAACTCGGGGTCGTCGACCAGCGGGGCGGCTTCGTTGACCACGTTGATGAACCAGCGTTCGCCGGCTGGCAGCAGCAGGTGAAGCACATTAATCATGTGGGTGGCGAACGGGTCGTCGGGGACCCAGTGCAATGGGGTGTCCGCCCAGTCGAACCGGACCATCCGCCGCTGAGCGGCATGACCGTCCTTCACTCCCACAGGGGACGACCCGCCGGATTCGGCTTCTTCCAATGGGATTGTCGACATCGGTTCCCTCCTGGTGGCGATCTCTATGACGCCGAGACACAGCGCAGTCAGCACATGTTCGCGCCAATTGTCGGGGTGCGCAGCTGGCGCCGACCATGCGACCTGCCGGGACTCGTACACGTCCGGACCCCGATCAAGGACCAAGAACCCGCCCGACGCTCACGGCAGGCCAATGCTTAATAGGGCTGGGCGGCCAGTACGGGGCCGGTAACAGCCGCTCGGGCCGACCGCGGGAGCCCCGTCGGTCGTCAGGATCAAAGAGGTCCTGATCAGGGCAGTGGGAAATCGGGTGCCTTCGCGTGGGAAATGGCCTGACACAGGAGGTCATTCCCCCCGGTAAGGGGATTTTGTCGATACCCCACGACGATGACGACAAGGTCTTCACCGAAGGCACCGTCTTGCCGACGCCGCGGAGGCCGGTGAGCATCTCGCTCCGGCCGTCGCGCCCGCGCCGCATCCTTTGGAGGGCGACGTCCATTGCCTCGATCTGGCGTTCGCGCCCGACGAGCGCTGGCGGGCGCGTCCCTGCGCCGGGGCTATAGGGGTTCCGGACCGAATCGATGCTGAGGGTCTATAGCCATTTGAGGAATATCTAGCGAAATCACTATAAATCCACTGAAGCCGAGACGCTGCGGCTCAGGCCACCTGTACGACGATGGCGCCACGAGCCAAGGGAGCCGGAATGGGCTCACCGTGCTCGCGCATCGACTCGATATGGAGCGCGATCGCTTCCCGGATCAGCTGCTCGCCTTCGTCGCGGCTGGCGCCGGCCGAGACGCACCCCGGAAGATCGGGGACATAGGCGGACCAGCTGTCGCCGTCGCCTTCGATAACCACCAGGTACTCGGTAACCCTCGTCTCAGTTGCGTCGTGGTCCAGGTCCGGGAGGACGTGGCGGTAGGTGTCGGTCGTGACCGCAGTCGAGCTGTGACCCAACCGGTTGTCTTGACACATGCGCCAAATCAATTATCGCCAATGTGCTGAACTCTCACACCTCCTCGCCCACCACCGCAATGGCGAAAGCCCTCACACCCGGATCACTCGAAGGCCGGGAACTTCGTCATAGTCCCCGTCCTGGGAAGCGACCGGCATGCGATTGGCGATCGCCGTTGCCGCGATCCACGAGTCGTTGATCGGCATCCGCTTGCCTTCGTCACGCAGCGCTAGGCGCAAGGTGGCCCACGCGTGAGCGACCCTGGCATCTACGGGCAGAGGATCGAGCCCCTCCGCCTTGGACAGGGTTTCGAGTCGCCGCGCTCGGATCGGCCCGCTCGTTGCGGCCAGCACGCCGAGTCGAAGCTCCCCGACTGTGACTACCGAGACAGCGACGCGCTCCGGTGGGCGACCCGAGAGCGGCCTTTCTTGTTCGATGGCGATGAAGAGCGACGTGTCGGCGATCGCCAACTCGACGGTTGGCTCTTCGCCTCGGTCGGTCACCAGATCGGGATGTCGTCAGTGGTATCGGGGAGGAGGGCGGCGAGTTCGCCGGCCAAACCCGGATCGGCGCGCCATTCATCGTTCCCCTGGATGAAGGTTCCCCAGAGGAGCGATCTTGGCCGAACCGGCAAGGGGCTCAGTTCGGCGACTGGGCGACCGCTCACTGTCACTCTTAGGTGTTCACCTGCCTCGACTCGGCGGAGCACACCACTGACGTCGTTTCGAAGCTCTCGAGCAGGTATGTCGGACATAACCCCAGTGTAGCAGTGATGCTACGCCTTCGTCTGACCAGTCCCCCGTCGCCCTAACCGATCGCATGCGAGGACGACACCGGGTCTGCGTTCGTACGACACGGCTCCTCGAGCACGCTCCCACAAGCCGGGAGAGGCGGGATCGCCGTTGCGATCGGCAGCTCGTTGAAGACCCACTCGGTCACGTGGCCTGCGTCGTGCCAGACCGTATTCCTTGCTGGAGTCGGGTTGAGCAGGAAGCCGGCGAACGTCGCCGTTATGCCGACCGGAGCCTCGACCGAGATGCGGATGCTCGATCCGCGACGGAATACGTGTTCGAACGGGTATATCGGGATCCGTGCGTAGGTAGGCACGCCGGGCACGAGTAGCTGAACGTCGGCTTTCTGGTAGGTCGGGCGCGGCCACGTGGCCGTGGAGCCCGAACCGAGCTTCCGTTCGGAGATGCGCAGCCATCCGCGTTGGATGTACTGCTCTTGGCCATCGGGCCTGACTTCGCTGATGGTTACCTGCACATCAGTGTCGGCGGCGGTTGAGGAGAGCCATAAGTTCAAGCTGGACGGCCCGACGATGTCGAGGTCATTGGACAGAGGTGGCGTGGTGTAGGCGACGTTCCCCCCAGGTGACACTGGTAGATCCCACAGGTTGGTGCCAGGCGCGGCAGCCCCAGCCAGATTGTCCTGTGCATCGGCCGTCGAACCGGCGGCCATCGGGTAGAGGTAGGAGTCCGGCGCCTCGGAGTTCACCGAAGGGCCTTGGTTCAGAAGGTTGCCGGCGCTGGGATACAGCGCACTTGTAGTTGTCTGAAGCGGCCAGCTCGGCTCCGTGGTGGTCCACTGTGGCTCGACATCGCCGCTGCCTATGCCGTATGTCTCGTGCCAGATCTGAACTTTCGGTGTGTTCTGCCAGCCGTTGTCGGCTCCGGCGACGAAGTGATCGAGAAACGCGACTGTCTGATCGACCCACGTGTTCGAGCTTTGCCCGATGGCGTGCCAACCATTGGTGAGGATGAACCACGATCGGCTCGGGTCGAGAAGCGAGTAGTAGTCCATGCCACTCGCTGACGCGATCTGATCCTGGTAACTGTTCAGGGTCAGCACGGGCACCTGGATATTAGGGATCGCGTCCTTGAGCTCCCAGAGAAGGCTGTTCCACTCGCTGTCGTAGTAGGGGTGCTGGGGCGCCTGCACCGCTACGTAGTCAAGGGGCGGCCCACCGCTCTGGCCCGGGACGCGTGTCGCCTGGTCCTGGGCGAAGTTCACTTCACACTGCGAGTCGGAGCTGATCGCGGCGCTCTGCTCGTCCGAGACGCTCCCTTGGAGTTGGTCTGCGTCGAAGAGATTCGGGAAGACGTCGTTGTAGATCCCTCCGGGGTATACGGCGTCGTAGAAGTTGCCCGTCCAAGCCGTCGGTGCGATGGCGACCAGGCCGGGCGGTCTCTCCGCTGCCACGTACAGCGCCATGAAGCCGGGGAACGAGGCGCCGAACATGCCCACCCGGCCGGTCGACCACGGTTGTTGGGCGGCCCAAGTGACTGCCGCCGCACCGTCCTTGGCCCAGGCCTGACTGAACGGAGGGTAGACCGAGCCGGTCGAACATCCCGTTCCCGGAACGTTTACCCCCATGACGGCGAACCCCTTCGCCAACAAGGCGCCGGTGATGGATGCGTCACCGTTGTCGCTCATCGGGTTGTACCCCGCCGAATAGCCGTCATAGACCATGGCCACCGGGAACCTCCCCTGCGCGCTGGGACGTACCACCGTGTAGTTCAACGATGAGCCGTCGGGCGCCGAGAGATACCCGTGTTGCGTCACGCTCGCCTGCGCCATCAGCGCAGAGGTGCGCGGCCCTGCCGAGACCAACGTCATAACCATGGCTGCGCATGCCAGCCACAGCCTCGGGCGGACGGTTCGAGTTCCTGCGTGCGCTGAGGCACGGCGTCGCATGAACAGACGCCGTCGTCGATCGCCGCCGCCGCCTACCGCCTGACCTTTTTCCGCCAAAGTCAAGGCCACTCCTCTTTCAAATGTGAGCTATCTCCCGAGCCCCGCTGTCGAAGGTGTAGAGCTCGCCTCGGCCGACCACGTCTCCAGCAGGTGGAGCAATCCGGCCCGGCTATGGGTCCACGTACTGTCGGTCGCGTCAGCGCTTTGGCCCAGCAACGGCATGATCGCAAGCCCGCGAACCGTCGCTAGACTCAAGGCGATCAGATCGTCGAGGTCGTGATTCTCGGTCGTTCCCGTAAATGCGTGTCGCAGAAGTGGCATCGCTTCCTCACGGAACGAGATCTCCACAATTGCGGGCTGGACTCGTAGCTCGGGGTCGGTACGTGCGTGCACAGCCAGCTCGAGCACGGTCGTGAACAGCGGACCGCAATAGAGCCCCCACAGCATGTCCAACGCGGCGGCCTGGCGTCCGGCGCCTGGCGGTAGGGCTTTGACTCGATCGGCGAACTCCCGGCCCACGCGATGGGCCAGCACCTCGAGCGTCGATCGGAGCAGACAGGCTCGGGTTTGAAAATGGTGGAGGTGCGCACCTCGGGACAAGGCAGCTCGCTCGGAGATCGCCGCCGTTGTCGATTTGTCGTAGCCGAGCTCGACCAGGCACTCGATGGTGGCGTCGAGCAGTGCTTTACGGGTACTCGCCGAACGTTCCTGTTGGGTAAGGCGGCGTCGGGGGGCGAGCTCAGCCACGTCGGTCACGCGGCCGAGACTACCAAATACATTCATTCTGTCAAGAATGTATTTGCCTCTTGGTGAGCTCTTCCTCAGTGGCCCACCGTCGTCACGGGCGCCGCCGTGGGTTCGCCATCGGCGTGGCCTGGTTCGCTGGATCTTCCTCATCAACGTCCCCGTCGGCGCCGGTGATCCCCACCGAGGTCTTCGCCGTGCGCCAGTGCAGCGTCACCAGTGTGGTGACCTTCCTGGTCTACGCCGCGTTGGGCGGGACGCTGTTCCTCCTACCCGGGTCGAAGGGAAGTGGCATCCACCACTGGCTCTACTCATCGGCGGTTCCGCAGCCCCTACGCTGCCCCACCATGGCGGGCGACCCGGTGACGGCACAGGCCTTGGGCATCGACCTGCCCGAGACCTTCGGCTACCGGCTGAAGCGCATCTTCCTCGGGCCGCCGCTGGTCACCGAGGAGCTGCCCAACGAGCGGCTGACCGACACCACCGCCCTCGGGGTGCTCGCCCCCGACTGCATCTCGTCCTCGGCCTACGGCAGCGAGGAGATGCTGCGCGAGATGGTGCCCTATATCGGGCTGGCCGCCTTCTCGTTGCTCATCCCGGTGACCATTGCCATTTTGATCGTGCTGTTCCTGGTCACGCTGTCCTATCGCGAAGTGGTCATGGTCTACACGCGCGCCGGCGGCTCGTACGTGGTGGCCCGGGACAACTTCGGGTCCAACATCGCCCAGATCGCGGCGGTGGCACTCCTAATCGACTACACCGTCACCGTGGCGGTGCAGTCCGCCGCCGGCACCGACGCCCTCACCTCGGCCATCCCCGCTGCCGTGCCCTATACCGTGCCCATCACCGTGGCCGTGGTGCTGCTGCTGGTCTACGGCAACCTGCGCGGCCTGCGCGAGGCCGGAAGGGCCTTCGCCTTCCCCACGTACTTCTTCATCCTGGCCCTGACCGCCGTCATCGTCACCGGCTTCGTGAAGGCCCTCACCGGCACCCTGGGCCACGCCGTCCCCCACAAGGGGGTGATGACCCAGACCCATTCGCTGCTGTCGGGGACCCACGGGCTGCTCCTGGGACTCGGCTTCTTCTACCTGCTGCGCGCCTTCGCCAACGGGGGGTCCTCGCTCACCGGCCTGGAGGCCATCTCCAACGGGGTGTCGGCCTTCAAGCCCCCCGAGGGCGTCCACGCCCGGCGCACCCTGGTGGTCATGAGCAGCGTGCTCGGCTTCCTCGTCCTCGGGGTGTCGCTGCTGGCTCGCTTCACCCATGCGCTGCCGTACGTGAGCGGGACGCCGACGGTCATCTCCGAGGAGGCCAAGGTGGTCTTCGGTGCACACGGGGCCGGCGCCGTTCTCTACTTCGTGGTCCAGCTGGCCACCTTGCTCATCCTCTACACCGGCGCCAACACCAGCTTCAACGGCTTTCCCTACCTGGCCAGCTTCGTGGCCGAGGACAGCTTCTTGCCGCGCCAGCTCACGCGGCGCGGACACCGCCTGGCCTTCTCCAACGGGATCCTGGTGCTGGCCGTGGTGTCGATCGTCCTGCTCATCGTGACCCGCGCCCAGGTGGCCTCGTTGGTGGCCGTCTACGCCATCGGCGTGTTCACCGGCTTCACCATGGCCGGGGCCGGAATGGTGAAGCACCACCTCACCCACCGCGCCCGCGGATATCGCCACCGCATCCTCATCAACGGCGCTGCCGCTGTGACCTCGGGCCTGGTGGTGCTCATCTTCGCCGTCACCAAGTTCACCGAGGGCGCATACATAGTGGTGGTGCTGTTCCCGGTCATGGTGTGGGGGCTCATCCGCTTGAACCACCAGTACCGGGAGGAAGCGGCCGTGCTCGGCGAGGGGGTGGCGGCCCGGGCCGCCGAGGCGCCCACCTTGCGGCTGCACGCCGTGCGGGTGCTCGTGGACCGTCTGGATCTGGCCACCGCCCGCGCCATCCAGTTCGCCCGCACCCTGCATCCCGACGACCTGCGCGCTGTGCACTTCGTCCTCGACAGCCGTCGGGCTGAGCTGCTGAGCGAGCGCTGGACCCGCCTGGGACTGTCGCGCCTGCCGCTGGAGCTCATCGAATGCCCCGACCGCCGCCTGCCGCGCGCCGCGCTGGAGCTGGCGGCCGAGGCGGCGGCCGACGGCCAGACCGAGGTCAGCCTGCTGCTGCCGCGACGCGCCTACGGGCGGGTGTGGAGCCGGTTCCTCCACGACCAGACCGCCGACCGCATAGTGGTGGCCGTCAGCCAGCTCGAGCACGTGACCGCCACCATCGTCCCCTTCGAGGTTCGAAAGGCCCTGGCCGAGCGCCACCACGAAGCCCACGTGCCCGCGCCCGGCCCGGTGCTGAGCCCGGCTGACCACGCCGTGCGGGCCATGGTGGGCGAGCCCGACCCGGCCGAGCGCCTGGCCGTCGAACGCGACGAGGCCCTGGCCGCCGTGGATGGGGGCGGCCTCACCCTCATCTCCCAGCTCCGACAGCGCCAGACGGCCAAGGTGGCGGGCCGGGTCCGCTCGGTGCGGGTTCAGCCCCTGGCCGGCGTGCCCACCTTGGAGTGCACCCTGACCGACAGCACGGGCCGGCTGCTCGTGACCTTCCTGGGCCGCCGCCGGGTGCCCGGCGTGGAGCCGGGGACCCGGCTGGTGGTGGAGGGCATGGTGGGGACCCATCGTGGGCAACCCACCATCTTGAACCCCATCTACGAAATCGTGGCGCCGGCCGAGGGGGAGTAGCCTGGGGGGTTCACGGACCCGTTGCCGGTGGCGTCATCGGCGCTGAACGGGCCTCGGAAGGACCAACCCATGGCACTGGCGGCAGTGCTGGAGCACAGGGCCCCCCGCCACGAAGGGGACACCGGCCAGGCTGAGGCCGCGCCGGGTGGCGCTTCGTCCACCGCCGGGCAGACGGCGAGGCCCGAGACGCAGGCCCAGCGGCAGCGGCTACTGGTAACCGAGGACGACGCCGACCTGCGCAGCTCGCTGGCCGAGATCCTGCGCATGGCCGGCCACGAGGTGCTCGAGGCCGAGGACGGTGTGCAGGCTTTGGAGATCATGCGCCGGGAGCCCATCAGCCTGCTCCTGCTCGACCTCCACATGCCCAAATGCGACGGGGTCGGTGTGCTCGGGGCGCTCGACCCCCCGCCCCCCATGGTGGTGGTGTACTCGGCCTTCGAGTACTTCACCCCCAACGACCTGCGCGAGAAGATCGGGCCCAAAGTCTTCCGCTACCTGAGGAAGCCCTGTTCGCCTCCCCAGATCCTCGCTGCCGTGGCCGACGCCATCGAGTCCTACGACAAGCTGACTGGCGGATAGGACCCGAAGTCAGCGGGTGGCGGCCGGCCCCCGTGGCGCGCTCGACACCATGGTGGCCTTCACCACCAGGCGCTGTCGGGCCGATCCCCTGGGCGTGCAGGTGGTGAGGGTCAAGGTGTACTGCCCCGGCGTGTTGGCCACCACCGCCACGTCGTGCGGCGACACGGCAAAGGGCTCGGAGCTCACCACGTACCGGCACGTCACCTGACGGGTCTCGAGCACCACGGCGTCGCCGGGGACGAGCTCGTTCAGGTTGTAGAAGGGGTGCAGGAAGGTGGTGCGGTGGCCGGCGATGGCCACGTCGCCCACGGCGCAGGGCATGGGAGAGGCCGGGTAGTGGCCAGGACCCTTGGCCAGGTCGCCCTCGTCGGTGCCCTGGACCACCACCATGTCGACGCCGATCGACGGGATCGAAATTCGCCCGATGGGGGCGCCGTTGCCGGTGCCGGCCTGGGCGCCCACCGCCGGGTCGTCCAACTGGCCGGCCAGCACCTGCTGCTCGTGGTGGGCGTACCAGTCCGAAAGGGTGGGGAAGGCCAAGGCGACCGCCGCCGCCAGGGCGCACAGCACAGCCAGGGCTGGCAGGCCGAAGCGGGCGAAGCGGCTGCCCGACAGGCGGGCCAGCAGCGACTTCCGCCCCCGGCCCCCGCCGCCGGCCGGAGCCGGCGACTGGGTACGGGAGCGGGACGCCGACGTGAGCAACGTCGTCATCGGATCAGAGCGAGCGGCGGGCGACGAGGCGCAACGACAGGGCGATGAGCCCGACCAGCCCGGCCATGCCGAGAGCCACGGCCCCGGCCAGGCGGATCCAACCGGGCTCGCCGGTGAAGGGCAGGGAGCCGCCAGGCATGGTGGCCGGCCCCGACCCGGCGTCGGCGAAGGGCGTGGCCGCCGAGGCGTCGAAGGTGCTGCCCGAGGGGTTGCTGGCCGGCGTGGCTGTCGTCGACACGCCGGACAGGGGGAGGCTGCTCACCAAGGGCAAGGTGCTCGCCCCAGGGAGCGAACCGAACCCGGGCACGGCGCTCAGGCCCGGGACCGAGCCGATGGCCGGGATGCCCGAGGCGCTGCCGCCGCCGTTACCGGCCGTGGCGCCGATGATGGTGCCGAGCCCGGGGATGGTGCTCGGGTCGGGCAAGCCCGAGGCGGGCAGGGCCAGCGGGAGTTCGGAGAAGCCGGGGAGGACGCCGATGCCAGGCAGGCCGGCCGAGGCCAGCAACTGGCCGAGCACGGTGCCGGGGTCGGGCACCCCGCCCCCGGGCACTGCCACCGGCAGGCTGGAGGTGGACAGGCCATCCGCGGGCACAGACAGCGGCAAGCTGGAAATGGGCAGGCTGGAAATGGGCAGGCTGGAAATGGGCAGGCTGGAGGTGGACAGGCCGTTGGGCACTGCCACCGGCAGGCTGGAAGTGGACAGGCCGCTGGGCACTGCCACCGGCAAGCTGGAGGTGGGCAGGCCGCTGGGCACTGCTACCGGCAGGCTGGAGGTGGGCAGGCCGCTGGGCACTGCCACCGGCAGGCTGGAGGCGTCGGGTATCTGGACCGGCACACCGCCGAGTAGCGAGCCGACGGGGCCAGGCAGCGTGCCGGCCGAGGCCGATCCGACTGACAGCGGGCCGAGCAGCAAGGCGGCCGAGGCGCCCAAGGACACGCCGAGAACTTTCCACGAGCGAATGATCGAACTAACCGACATCTGAGCCCTCCCCTGTAGATCGGACTCAGTCCCCCCGAGCCCGGCTGACCACAGAAGATGAACGGACGAACACTCCGCGTATCACTGCGATTATTCGCGAAATTTGTGCTCCGGGCCAGAATTCCCTGTGACCAGGCAAAATGGCGCCCGCCGCCAGGATGCTGGCTACCGCCGCGTGGCCGGCCCAAGCGTGCCGGCCCGGCTCACGGGATCCCCCCGTCCACCCGCAGCACCGCCCCACTGGTGAAGCTCGAGGCGTCGCTGGCGAAGTAGAGCGCGGCGCCCACCACTTCGTCGGGCTGGCCGCCACGCTGCAGGGCGTGGCGCTTGGCCCCCTCGGCGAAGGCTTCTAGGTCCCAGGCCTTGGCCACATCGGTGAAGAACGGCCCGGGCATGATGCAGTTCACCCGCACGGTGGGCCCGAGCGCCCGGGCGAACCCCACGGTCATGGCGTTCACGCCGGCCTTGGCCGCTGCGTAGGGGATGATCCACGGCGTCGGGCGGATCGAGCCGGTGCTGCTCACGTTGATGATCGAACCGCCACCATGGCCCCGCATGCGCTCACCCACCAGTGAGGTGAGGCGGAAGACCCCTTTCAAGTTGAGGTCCACCACCTTGTCCCACAGCGCTTCGGTGACCTCGTCGAGCTCGCCGTAGACGAGGGACATCCCGGCGTTGTTCACCAGCACGTCCACTTGGCCGAAGGTGTCGTAGGCGGCGTCGGCCAGGTGCTCGAGCTCGTCCCAGTGCCCGACGTGGCACGACACGGCCAGGGCCCGGCGCCCCATGGCCCGGGCCATGGCGGCCACCTCCTCACAGGCGTCGAGCTTGCGACTGGCCACCACCACATCGGCCCCGGCGGCGGCCAGCCCGAGCACCATGGCGCGTCCGAGGCCGCGGCTGCCACCGGTCACCATGGCCACCTTGCCGGTGAGATCGAAGCGCGCTGCCGGGGGCGGCGAATCAGTCACTGGGCCACGGTGGAGCGGTCACCGGTGAAGGGGGCCAGGGTTGACGAGGCGGCCAGCTCGGCGGCGCGCCGCGCCAGGCTCAACACCACGTCGCCGAAGGCGGCCATCTTCGGGTTGTCCGCACTCCCCTGCACCACGCGGGCATAGCCGGCCTCGAGCACCACAGCCAGCTTGAACCGGGCCAGCACCACGTAGTAGTCGATGTCGTCCACGAGCCGGCCACTGGTCCGGGCGTAGTGCTCGAGCAGCTGCTCCCGAGTCGGCATGCCGCTGTAATCGACGTAGCTCCCGGTGGTGCGGTCCTCGTCGGGATCGAGCCAGCCCTGGATGACCCAGCCCAGGTCCAGCAACGGGTCGCCCACCGTGGCCATCTCCCAGTCCACGATGGCGGCCAGGCGGGCCGGGGGGCCGTGGCGGAACATGACGTTGGCGAACTGGTAGTCGCCGTGCATGATGCCCGGCACGTAGTGGCCGGGCCGGTGGGTGCGCAGCCAGGCGGCCGCCTCCTCGATCCCGGGGATGGGGCGGAACTGCACCGAGGCCAGATGCGCCATCCACCGGTCGACCTGGCGCTCGTGGAAGCCCTCGGGGCGGCCGAAGCCTTCGAGCCCACGGGCCTGCCAGTCCACCTTGGCCAGCTTGGCGATCCCGTCCACCAGCTCGAACGCCAGCCCGGAGCGGGCCTCGAGGTCGGCGTCGAAAGGAGCGGGCCAGCCACCGCCGCCCATGGGCGACCAGCCCTGGACGAACTCCATCAAATAGAAGCAGCCCCCCAGGAGCTCCGGGTCGTCACCGACGGCCAGCACCCGGGCGTGGGGGACGTCGGTGTCGGCCAGGGCGGCGAGCAGCCGGTACTCGCGCAGCATCGTCTCGTTGCGCCCGGCCGGCACCACCCGGGGCGGCCGGCGCAGGGCCATGCGGTGCTGGCCCCGGCGGATCTCGAACAGCTCGTTGGACGCCCCGCCGGTGATGAAGGTGGCCTCGAGCGCCTCGCCGGCGCCGGGGAGGTCGCGCTCGTCCATGAACCGGACCAGACGCTCGGTGTCGATGAGGCCCCGGGTCCGCTCGGCGTCGTCCACGGCGTCGGCGGCCACCGTCAGGCCACCGTCACAGATCGGCCACCGTCATTGGTTGGCAACTTCGTGCTCCAGGTAGTCGGCGAACTTGGCCCGGGCGGCAGCGACCCGTTCGGGGAGATGTTCGGTGGGCCACAGGCCGGGGGCGGCTTGGTAGCGCTTGAGCACTTGGCGGGCCACGGTGGTCTTGTGCACCTCGGTGGGGCCGTCCACTAGCGCCATGACCGGCACCGTCATCCAGAAATGGCCCAGGGGGAGCTCGTTGGACACCCCGAGGGCGCCGTGCACCTGGATGGAGCGCTGCACGATGTCGTGGAGCACCTGCGGTGTGAGCACCTTGATGGCCGAGATGTCGTGTCGGACGCGGCGGTAGTCGTTGTACTGGTCGATCTCCCACGCCACGTACAGCACGAACAGTCGGAACTGCATGAGCTGGGTGTAGGAGTCGGCCACGTAGCCCTGCACCGTCTGCTTGTCGGCCAGCAGGCTGCCCTGGGTGCGACGCGACAGGGCCCGTTCGCACATCATGTCGAGGGCCCGCTGGCACATTCCCACCGTCCGCATGGCGTGGTGGATGCGCCCGCCGCCGAGCCGGGTCTGGGCGATGGCGAAGGCCTGGCCTTCGCCTCCGAGCAGGCTCTCGGCCGGCACCCTGACGCCGTCGTAGTGAATCAGGGCGTGCATGCCGTGATCGGCGTCGCTGGGCTCGTGCATGAGGCCGATGTTGCGCACGATCTCCACGCCGGGTGTGTCGGTGGGGACCAGGAACATGGACATGCCCTGATAGGCGCTCACGTCGGGGTCGGTGACGGCCATGACGATGAGGAAGGCGGCGGTGCGGGCGTTGGACGAGAAGAACTTCCAGCCGTCGATGACCCACTCGTCTCCGTCGCGCCGGGCCCGGGTGGTGAACTGGGTGGGGTCCGACCCGCCGTGAGGCTCGGTCATGGAGTACGAGGAGAAGATCTCGCCGTCGAGCAGGGGGCGCAGGTAGCGCTCCTTCTGCTCGTCGGTGCCGTAGTGGGCGATGATCTCGGCGTTGCCGGTGTCGGGCGCCTGGCAGCCGAAGATGATGGGCGCCCACCGCGACCGGCCCAGGATCTCGTTCATGAGCGAGAGCTTCACCTGGCCGTATCCCTCTCCCCCGAGCTCGGGGCCGAGGTGACACGCCCATAGGCGGCGTCGGCGCACCTCGGCTTTCAGGGGGTCGACGATCTTGCGCAGCGTGTCGTCCAAGGGGTGGAACGAGCGCTCACCCCACAGCAGGTCGAGGGGCTCGATCTCCTGACGGACGAACTCGTCGATCCAGTCGAGCTGCTCGTGGAATGCGGGGTCGGTCGAGAAGTCCCACGCCATGGACGGCCGCGCCTTTCCGCCTGGGGCCGGGGAGGCTCAGCTCTCGGGTGCGGCGTCGGCTCCGGTGACCTTGACCGGTCCGTGCTCGGCTTCGTAGGCCTGCAGCTGGGCCACCAGCTGGGCCACCTTCACCTCGCTGTCGGCCACGGCGCGCCCGGCTCGCTCGCAGTACAGAACGCCGCCGAGCTCGAGCAGCCAGGCGTCGGCCTTGCGCTTGGCCCCGAGGTCGGCCAACTTGGCCTGGCCCACCTGCCCGGCCTGCTGCGCCTTGTCAGCCAGCTGTGTGGCCTGGCTCTTCACCTTGTCCATCAGTCCCATGGGTCCGTCCTTCGCTTGGGAAGTGCGGACTGACCTTAGTGGGCTTGGTCCCGGCACCTTGCGCCGATCAGGTCGAGGTCCACTTCTGGCTTTGGGCCCACAGCTCGGCGGCCAGCGCCGGGGTGGCCACCCGGCTCGGGGGCTTCTCCCGGCAGTTGACGTAGTACTTGCCGGTGTCCGACACCACGGTGCCGTCGGTGGCGCAGTACAAGGTGGTGCGCGCCCCGTGCTCGGGGGATCGCATTAGGAGCTTCACGATGGGCTCCAACGGCCACGGCATGCGCTGCCAGATGTTGGAGGCAATGGCTCCCGGGTGCAGGCAGTAGGTGGTGACGCCGGCTCCCGGTCCGAGGCGCCGGGCCAGCTCCTGGGTGAAGAGGATGTTGCACAGCTTCGACACCCCGTACTCAGGCAGGCCGGTGAAGCTGGGCGTCGACTTCCGCAGGGCGTCGAAGTCGATGCCCCGCGCCTGGCGGTGCCCCACGCTCGCCACCGTTACCACCCGGGCCGGCGCCGAAGCCTTCAGGCGGTCGAGCAACAGCGTGGTGAGGAGGAAGTGGCCCAGGTGGTTGATGCCGAAGGCCAACTCGAAGCCGTCGGCCGTGAGACCGCGCTGGCCGGCCACTCCGGCGTTGTTCACCAGGACATGCAGGGGTGCGCCGGTGTCGAGGAAGCGGGCCGCCGCCGTGCGCACCGAGGCCAGGTCGCCGAGGTCCAACGGGAGGAAGAGGGCCGAGCCCGGCCCGTCCATGGCCCGCGCCGCCGCCAACAGCGGACCGGCGCGCTCCTCGGAGCGGCACGCCACGTGGACGGTGGCCCCTCGGCGCACCAGCTCCGATGCGGTGGCCAACCCGATGCCGCTGTTGGCCCCGGTGACCAACATGGTCCGGCCTTCCAAGTCGTAGGTCTCGGCCATTTGACGCTCCTTCGTGTCGCTCGCCCCGCTCGGCCTAGGTGGCCAGGTAGTCCAGCCGCCCGTGAGCGGCGAACTGGGCCCGCAGCTCGTCGGCGTCGTCGTAGCCGAAGCGGATGTAGTCGCCCGCACGCGAGCGCAATGGACGCCACCATACGGGGTCGGCCGTCTCCCAGCGCTCCCGGCGCAGCGGCCGCTTGTCCACCTTGCCCGGGCCGGTGACCGGCACCGAGCCGACCAGTCGCACGAAACGCGGCGCCCACTTGGTCCCCAGGTCGGGCTGGGTGGCCAGGAAGTCGGCGAAGGCGCCCGGCTCGAACTCCGCCCCGCCAGCGATCTCCAGGGCCGCCATGACCTGGTCGCCGGTGCGCGGGTCGGGTACGGCGTAGACCACGGCGGCGGCCACGGGGCCGAAGCGTTCCAAGATGCGCTCCACCGGTGCGGCGGCGAAGTTCTCCCCGTCCACCCGGAGCCAGTCGGCGTTGCGTCCGGCGAAGTAGAAGTAGCCGGCCTCGTCGCGATACCCCAGGTCCCCCGACCAGTACCAGCCCCGGCGGGTGCGCTCGGCCTCGGCCTCGGTGTTGGCGTAGTAGCCCTCGAAGCGCCCGGCGCCGTCGCGGCTCACGATCTCGCCGATGGACTGCGCCGCGTTGCGCAGTCGGCCCTCGGCGTCGAAGAGCGCCGGCGGGCACTCGGCACCGGTGTCGGGATCGATGACCACCACGTCGGTGCCCGGGGGCGGCAGTCCCAGCGAACCTCGGGGGGTGCCGGGCCCCCGCGCCATCGAGATGGCGCCCTCACTGGATCCGTACCCCTCCACGATGGGGCACGAGAACCGCCGCTTGAAGGCCGAGATGTCCTGGGGAGAGGCGTCGGTGCCGAAGCCGAAGAGCAGCGTGTTGTCGGCGTCGTCGGGTGCCGGCTCGGTGGCCAGCACGTAGGCCAGGGCTCGGCCCACGTAGTTGAAGTACGTGACCCCGTAGTGCCGCACGTCGGCCATGAAGCCGGAGGCCGAGAAGCGCCGCCGCAACACCAAGGTGGCCCCCGACACCAGCGCCGGCACCACGCAGGTGTTGAGGGCATTGCCGTGGAACAGGGGCATGGCGCAGTACAGGACGCTGCCGGGCCCGAAGCCCGACCCGCCGGCCATTACGGAGGCGGCGTCGGCCAGGCGACCCTGGGACACCTTCACCGCCTTGGGGGCGCCGGTAGAGCCCGAGGTGAACAGCAGCAGGTAGAGCGAGTCCTCCGACGGCGGCGGCGATGGGCGGCCGCCCCCGGCCAGGGCGTGGCGGTAGGCGTCGTCGTCCACCAACGTCACCGGAGCCCCGAGGTCCAGGCCCTCGAGCAGCGGGGCCTGGGTTCGGTCGGTCAGCACCATCTGGCAGTCGGTGTGGCGCACGTCGCGCGCCAGCTCCTCGCCGCGGCGCGTCGGGTTGATGCCCACCACCACCGCCCCGGCCAGGGCCGCCCCACCCAGGAGAAAGAGGTACTCGGGGACGTTCTCGAGCAGCACCCCGATGTGGAACGGCCCCTCGCCGCGCACGGCGGAGAGGAAAGTGGCGCGCCGGCGAGATTCGTCCACCACCTGGCGCCAGGTCCACGAGCGGTCCTCGAAGCGCAGCCCTGTGTGGTCGTCCTCGGCCCGGGCCTCGAGCAGGTCGGCCACCGTGGTCACGGCCGGGACCCTACCGAATGGCCCCCCGCCGACCGAACGACCCCGACCGGGCCCCAATACTGAGGGTTCCTCATAGCGAGGAATACTCTGCATCTGGGAGGGGTTGGGCACGGTCATGACGCCAAGCCCACGACCCGGAACCGACGACGGCTGGCTGGAGTTGGCCGAGCTGGTGGGCCACGCCGCCCGCCGACTGCGGCGGGGCTCGGCCACCCTGCTCGCCCCGCTCGGGCTCACCATGGCCCAGGGCCGGGTGCTGCGCATCGTGGCCGACGGGCCCCGGCGCATGGCCGACATCGCAGCGCGCCTCGACGTGGTGCCGCGCACCGTCACGCCCATGGTGGACGGCCTCGAGGCGACCGGGCTGGTGCGGCGCTCCACCGACGCCGGTGACCGGCGCTCGGTGCTGGTGGAGCTCACCGCCGCCGGGCGGGGCGCCTTGGCGGGCCTGGACCGGGCCCGGCGCCAATCCGCCTCGCAGGTCTTCGGGGACTTGGACGAGCCCGAGCGCGCCGAGTTGATGGCGCTGCTCGAGAAGTTGTGCCAAAGCGGCGGCTGCACCAGCTGCCAAGTCGGGAAGGGAGCGCACTGATGGGCATGCCGATGGGCCACATGACCATGGGCATGGGACGCGGCGGTGGGGGCTGGGGCCTCATGCGGTCCATGCGACAGGACAAGTCGGTGGTCGACCAGAAGCTGCCCCCCGGCATCGTCCGCCGCGTAATGCGCTTCGCCGCCCCCTACAAGCGGTTGCTCGGCATCTTCTTAGTGCTCATCGTGATCGACGCGCTGGTGGGTGCGGCCAACCCGCTCATCTACCGCCGCATCCTCGACAGCGGCATCCTCCACCACAACAGCGGCGTGGTGGTGAGCATGGCCCTGCTGGTGGCGGTGCTGGCCGTGGTGGACGCCGTGCTGTCGCTGTGGCAGCGGTGGGTCTCGGCCCGGGTGGGCGAAGGGCTCATCTTCGACCTGCGGGCCCGGGTGTTCGCCCATGTCCAGCAGATGCCCATCGCCTTCTTCACCCGCACCCAGACCGGCGCCCTGGTCACCAGGCTCAACAACGACGTGCTGGGCGCTCAGCAAGCCTTCACCGACACCTTCTCGTCGGTGGTCGGCAACTTCATCAGCGTGGCCGTGACGCTCGGGGCCATGTTCTTCCTGTCGTGGCCCATCACCTTGGTGACGTTGGCCCTGCTGCCCATCTTCCTGCTCCCGGCCCGGTGGGTGGGGCGCAAGCTGGCCTCGATCACCCGGGAGTCCTACGCCTTGAACGCCCAGATGAACACCACCATGACCGAGCGCTTCAACGTGGCCGGTGCTCTGCTGGTGAAGCTGTTCGGCAACGGCGACCGGGAATCGGCCACCTTCGAGAAGCGCGCCGGGCGCGTCCGCGACATCGGGGTGACTCAGGCCATGTACACCCGCGTCTTCATGGCCTCGCTGCTGCTAACGGCGTCGCTGGCCACCGCCCTGGTCTACGGCTGGGGTGGCGTGCTGGCCGTGCGCGGCACCCTGCTCATCGGCACCGTGGTGGCCCTAACCGCCTATCTGAACCGCCTGTATGGCCCGCTCACCGCCCTCTCCAACGTGCAGGTCGACATCATGACGGCGCTGGTCTCCTTCGACCGCGTCTTCGAGGTGCTGGACCTCCCTCCCATGATCGGCGAGAAGCCCGACGCGCAAGCCATCGAGCGGGGCCCGGCCACCATCGAGTTCGACCACGTGGACTTCAGCTACCCCACGGCTGAGGAGGTGTCGCTGGCCTCGCTCGAGTCGGTGGCCGTATTGGACCAGACGCCGGTCCAGCAGGTGCTCTACGACGTGAGCTTCCGGGCCGAGCCGGGCCAGCTGGTGGCCCTGGTGGGCCCGTCGGGGGCGGGCAAGACCACCATCAGCCACCTGGTGCCCCGCCTCTACGACGTGCGCCAGGGGGCGGTGCGCATCAACGGCGTGGACGTCCGCGACGCCACCTTGGGGTCGGTCCACGACATGGTGGGGGTGGTCACCCAGGACTCCCACCTCTTCCACGAGACCATCCGGTCCAACCTGCTCTACGCCAAGGCCGACGCCACCGAGGATGAGTTGTTCGAGGCGCTGCGCGCCGCCCAGATCATGGCGCTGGTGGCCAGCCTCCCCGACGGGCTCGACACCGTGGTGGGCGACCGCGGCTACCGCCTGTCGGGCGGAGAGAAGCAGCGCATCGCCATCGCCCGGCTCCTGCTCAAGGCCCCCGACATCGTGGTGCTAGACGAGGCCACCGCCCACCTCGACTCCGAGTCCGAGGTGGCGGTCCAGCACGCCCTGCGCAGCGCACTGACGGGGCGGACCTCGCTCGTCATCGCCCACCGCCTGTCCACCGTGCGCCAAGCGGACCAGATCCTGGTGGTGGCCGAGGGCCGCATCGTCGAGCGCGGCACCCACGCCCAGCTCCTCGAGGCCGGCGGGCTCTATGCCGAGCTCTACCGCACTCAGTTCGCCGACCAGGACGATGACGACGCGGTGGCGGCGAGCGCCGGCGGGGAGGACCGACCACTACGGTGACGGGGCTGCCCACCTCGCCCCCGCCCCCGGTCCTCACTCCGCCCGCCGCCGTCGTGGCCGCAGGCCGGCCGGCACTGCGCGGCTGCATCCACCTGGTGGCCCTGGTGCTGGCCCTCGGTGCTGGCCCGTGGCTGGTGACCAGGGCCCCGCACACCTCGGGCCGGGTGGCGCTCGTCGTCTACGCCCTGGCCATGGTGGCGCTGTTCGGGGTGAGCGCCGCCTTCCACCGGGTGCGCTGGCAGCCCGCGGCGCGCCGGCGCATGCGCCGAGCCGACCACGCCACCATCTTCCTGGCCATAGCCGGCACCTACACCGCCGTGGCCGTGCTGGCCCTAGGGGGCTGGGCCCGGCTGCTCGTGCTGTTGCTCGTATGGGTGGGCGGGGCGGCCGGGGTGGCGCTGCGCCAGCTGTGGTTGGACGCCCCCAAGTGGGCCATCGCCCTGCCCTATGTGGTGGTGGGCTGGTGCGCCCTGGCCGTGGTGCCACAACTGGTGCACGGCATGGGCGGGGCCGGCTTCGCCCTGCTGCTGGGCGGTGGGGCCAGCTACACCGCCGGCGCCGTGGTGTACGCCTTGCGGCGGCCCGACCCGTGGCCGGCCGTCTTCGGATATCACGAGATCTTCCACGCCTGCACGGTGCTGGGGGCGGCCGCCCATTTCACCGCCATCGTCCTGTACGCCCTGCCCGGGCGCTGAGGCCGAAGCCCAGGTCGGTCCCACGACACGGCGCGCTATCGTCGGCTCCGGCGGCGCTGACGACGGGCCACAGCACCGCTGAGCGGTCACGGCCAGGAGGTGGTGGGAGGTGGACGACGAGGTTCGCTGGCTGGTCGACTGCACCCGCATCCGCGAGCTCACCGCCCGCTACAACCGCTGCTTCGACGACGGCGACAGCGACGGCTTCGCCGCCACCTTCACCGACGACGGCGTCATGGAAGTGGTGGGGGGCTTCCGCGTCGAGGGCCGTGACGCCCTGGCCGGGATGTGCCGGCACACTCCCTACGGGGTGGTGCACGTGACGGTGGACGCAACCGTCACCGTAAACGGCGACCGGGCCGAGCAGGACACCACCGTCCTCGTCCTCCAGCGCCCCAAGCCCGACGCCGGCCCCGACGAGCGGCGATCGACCCTCGAGCGCACCGGGCGCTACCACGACGACCTGGTGCGCACGGCCGACGGCTGGCGCTTCGCCTGGCGCCGCGTCGTGCTCGACGGCGGCATCTGAGCATGGCCCTGCTCACCGACCACCTGCGGGCCATGGCCGGGGCCTTCCCCGACGACATCGCCTACCGGGTGGTGGACGGGGGCCACATGACCTTCGCCCAGTGGGAGGCCGAGTCCAACCGCCTGGCCCGGGCCCTGGCCGACATGGGCCTGGCCAAGGGCGACCGGGTGGCCATCTACTTGGAAGCCGCCGAGGCCCTGCGCTTCATGGTGGCCTACTCGGCGGTGCACAAGGCCGGGGCGGTGGCCGTGCCCACCAACACCCGTCTGTCCGACGGCGAGCTGGTGCGCCTGCTCGGCCACGCCGAGGTGGGCGCCGTGCTCACCGACGGCGGCCGCGCTCCCATGGCGCACGATCTGGCCCGCTCGCTCGACTGCATCTCGCACGTGGTGGTGTCCCCGGCCACCGAGGAGACCGGGGACGAGGCCTGGTCCTGGGGCGAAGCCGTGCCGGGCACCGACACCAGCACCTTCCAGGTCGAGGTGGGCCCCGACGACCTGGCCGACATCCTCTACACCTCGGGCACCACCGGCACCCCCAAAGGGGTGGCCATCCGGCATCGCAACGTGGCCCTCATCCCCGGTGAGCCCAACCCCACGCTGTCGGGCCAGTGCTGGCTGCACTCGAGCCCGTTGTTCACCTTCGCCGGCATCGGCTTCATCTACAACCCCATGCAGCTCGGGCTCTCCGGCGTCTACCAGCCCCGCTTCGACGCCGGGCGCTGGCTCGAGGTGGTCGAGGAGCTCCACCCGCAGTTCGTGTTCCTGGTGCCCTCCATGGCCCAGCTGCTCGTGGCCCACCCCGACTTCGCCGGGGCCGACCTGTCGTCGATCGCCCTGTGCGCCATCGGCAGCGCCCCGCTGGCTCCGGCCACCTTGCGCACGCTGCAGGAGCGGATGCCCGAGGCGGCCGTGTCCAACAGCTACGGCATGACCGAGGCCGGCCCGGCCTTCTGCGCCATGCCCAAGGGGGAGTCGTTGAAGCGCATCGGGTCGGTGGGCCAGCCCATGGCCCCCCTGGAGGTGCGCTTCGTGGACGACGAGGGCACCGACGTGCCCGGCGGCGAAGTGGGCGAGGTGCTGTTGCGCATGCCCGGGCGCGAGCGGGAGTACTACCGCGACCCCGAGGCCAGCGCCGCGACCTGGCAGGGCGGCTGGCTCCACACCGGGGACCTGGGGCGCCTCGACGCCGATGGGTACCTCTACATCGTGGGCCGCAAGAAGGACGTCATCATCCGCGGCGGCAACAACATCCACGCCGTGGACGTCGAAGCCGTGTTGCACGACCACCCCGACGTGGTGGAGGCGGCCGTGGTCGGCATCCCCCACGCCGTGCTGGGCGAGGACGTGGCCGCCGTGGTCGTGCTGAGCCCCGGCAGCACCACCACCCCGGCCGACCTCCACGAGCACTGCGCCGCCGCCCTGGCCGACTACAAGGTGCCCCGGCGCATCGAGCTGAGCGACGAGCTGCCGCGCAACGCCACCGGCAAGGTCATGAAGGCCGAGTTGCGCAAGCAGCTGGTGGGAGAGACGTCCCCGGCCTGAGAGCCACGGGCCGAGCAAGCCCCGGCCTGACGGACCGGATCAGTCGAGCAGCAGGTCGGCCAGGCGCTGGCGCTGATATCCCTGGGCCCCGAAGAGCAGGTCGTCCTGCTTGGCCCGGCGGTAAAGCAGGTGGCAGTCCACGTCCCAGGTGAAGCCCACGCCGCCGTGGACCTGGATGGACTCCGAAGTCACCGCTACCGCTGCCTCCCCGGCGTACCCCTTGCACATGGCGGCGGCCTTTTCGCGATCGGGCGAGTCGGTGTCCGAGGCCCAGGCCGCGTAGTGGGTCCCCACCCGGGCCAGCTCCAGGTGGTGGAGCATGTCGGCCGCCTTGTGCTTGATGGCCTGGAAGGTGGCGATGGGCCGGTCGAACTGCACCCGCACCTTAGCGTACTCGACGGCCAACTCGAGGGCACGCTCGGAGGTGCCCACCAGCTCCGCTGACAGCGCCACGTCCACGTCGTCGATCACCCGTCGCCACAGCGCACTCTGGTCGCCCGGCGGCCCCACCCGCTTGGCCCGCCGTCCGTCGAGGTCCAAGCGGGCCAGCTTGCGGGTCACGTCCAGGCCCGGAGCGCTCTGCCCGGCTGGTGCCTCCAACAGGAACGAGCCGAGCCCGTCGCCGTCGTCGGCCACCACCAGGGCCCAGTCGGCCCCGGCCCCGTCGAGAACCACCGGCTTCACTCCCGACAGCACGTAGCCGTCGCCGTCGGCCTTGGCCGTGGCCCGGATCGACGACAGCGGGTCGCCGTGGCCGGCCTCCTCCACGGCGATGGTGCCGCGCTTGGCCCCCGAGGCCAGGTCGGCCAGCACCTCGTCCACGCCCAGGCGCGCTGCGGCCAGCGTGGCGGCCACCGCCGAGGACACGAAGGGGCCGGGGAAGGGGAGCTTCCCGAGCTCCTCCTGCAACACCACCATGTCCACCAGGCCCAGGCCGAGCCCCCCGGCCGACTCGGGCACGAGCACCCCCAGCCAGCCCAGCTCGGCCATGGTGGCCCACAGCTCCGGGGTCACCCCGACGGGGTCCTCGAGCATGGCCCGCACGTAGGTGGACGGGGCCTTGTCGGCCAGGGCGCCGCGCACCGACTGGCGGAAGTCCTCCTGCTCGGCGCTGAAAGTGAAGTCCATCCGGGTCGCCTAACCCAGTCGCTCGATGACGGTGGCGTTGGCCTGGCCGCCGCCCTCGCACATGGTCTGGAATCCGTAGCGGCCGCCGGTGGACTCGAGCTGGTTGAGCAGCGTCGTCATGAGCCGCACCCCGCTGGCCCCGAGGGGATGTCCTATGGCGATGGCGCCGCCTCGGGGATTGAAGCGGTCGGGGTCGGGCGAGAAGGCCCGGCTCCACATGAGGGCGATGGCGGCGAAGGCCTCGTTGCACTCCACGGCGTCGAAGTCGTCGATGGAGAGCCCGGTGCGCTCGAGGAGCTTGCGGGTGGCCGGGACCGGGGCCGACAGCACGATGGCGGCGTCCTCGGCGGCCACGGCGAAGCCGGCGAAGCGGGCCCGGATGGGAAGCCCCAGCCGCTCGGCCACCGAGCGCTCGGCGATGAGCATGGCAGCGGCGCCGTCGGTCATCTGCGACGAGTTGGCGGCGGTGATGTCGGGGGCGGTGTCGGGCTCCCAGTTCTGCGCTGGCGGCAGGGCGGCCAGCTGCTCCATGGTGCCGCCCCGACGGATGCCCTCGTCGGCTTCGAGCAAGGCGCCGGTGTCACGGCCCTGCTCGTCGCGCACCGGCACGGGGACGGCTTCCTTGGCGAAGTGGCCCGAATCGGTGGCCTCAGCGGCGCGGCGGTGGCTCTCCAAGGAGTAGGCGTCCATGTCCTCGCGGCTGATCTTCCAGCGCTCGGCCAGGACCTGGGCCACCCGGAATTGCATCCACAGGCGCTGGTCGATGACCTCCAGGAACGATGGCGGGAACGGCCCCGTGCCGCCGCGGGCATTGGAGGCGAGCGGCACCCGGCTCATGGACTCGGCCCCACAGGCGATGGCCAGGTCGTAGTGGCCGGCCACCACCCCCGCGGCGGCGAAGTGCACGGCTTGTTGCGACGACCCGCACTGGCGGTCGACGGTGGTGGCGGGCACCTCCTGGGGCAGCCCGGCCGCCACCCAGGCGTTGCGGGCCAGGTTGGTCGACTGCTCGCCCACCTGCGACACGCACCCGCCGATGACGTCGTCGATGCGCCCGGGGTCGACGCCGGTGCGCTGCACCAGCCGGGTGAGGGCGAAGGCCAGCAGGTCCACTGGGTGCCAGTGGGCCAGGGCCCCGCCGCGCTTGCCGAAGGTGGTGCGCAGGGTGTCGACGATGACCGCCTCGCGTGCGGCCACCACTACCCCCGGGCCCGGCGCAGGGCGCCGGGCTCGTCCAGCCAGCGGTTGAGTGCCACCGTGCGCTGGTTGCGCACGCTGAAGGTGTGCACGATGGAGCGACGGATGCGGCGCTGCTGCTCGGCGCTGACGGCCACCTGGCGCAGGAGGTAGTCGGCCTGCTCGCCGTGGTCCTCCTCGGCATAGGCGTGCACCCGGAAGTTCTCCACCTCGATGCCGTAGTGGTCGCGCATCCCCTCGTACATCTTCTTGGCATAGCCGGTGGAGGCGGCGAAGCGCTCGCCGGCCCAGCCGAAGGCGGCCAGGCCCTCCTCGTAGGAGCGGCGCATGTAGTACAAGGTGGTGAACACCGTGCCGATGGTCTCGGGCATGGCCACATACGACTCGAGCTCGTCGTCGGTGATGCCGAGCTGGTGCGCCCACTCGATCTTCATGTCCACGTGGTTGGCATCGCCGGTGTAGCCCGTTTCGTCGGCCAGGTTCTGCAGCCAGTGGGCGAAATGCTCGCTGGCGGCCAGCGACAGGTCGTCGGCGTCGGGGGCGTTGGCCACCAGCGAGCCGAACTCGCTCGTGTAGAACCGTCCCAGGAAGAAGTACTCCTTGGCCAGCCGACGCAGGTACTCCTCGGACAGGCTGCCGTCGGCCACCGCCTCCCACACCAGGTTCTTCGCCGTACAGATCTCGGTCTGCAGGGTCTCGAGCTCGGTCATGAAGTCCTCGACGGACTTGGCCGTGGCGGCACGCCCCTGGCGTCGGATGTCGTGGAATTCGCGGCTCATACGCCACCTCTGCGGCTGGGGAGAACGGGTTGCCAGTGTAGTAAGTTTCCTGACGATGGTGTCAGGTATGAGGCCGTGAGCGCCATTCCCCTGGTCGACGACGACGACCGCGCCGCCCTGCGCAAGCTGGCTCGCGACGTGGCCGAGCGCGACATCGCCCCCCACGCCCAGGGCTGGGACGAAACCGAGGAGTTCGCCGAGGCCTCGTTGGCCGCCCTGCGCCGGGCCGAGCTCTTCACCGTCACCGTGGGCGAGGAGTTCGGGGGCATGGGCATGGGCGACGTGGAGGCCGCCATCGTCTTGGAGGAGCTGGCCCGGGTGGACGTGTCGAGCGCCATTCTGTGCCAGCTGGTGTTCAACGGGCCGCCCCGGGCCATCGAGCACCTGGGCAGCGAGGAGCTGCGCCAGAGGTGGCTGCCGCTGGCCGCGGCCGGCGAGCTGTTCTGCATCGGCATCACCGAGCCCGACGCCGGCTCGGCCGCCACCGCCATGCGGGCCCATCTGGTGCCCGACGGCGACGGGTACCGGCTCGAGGCCTACAAGAACTACGTGACCGGCGGCCACAAGGCGGTGGCCTGCCTGGTGTGGTGCCGCTTCCCGGGATCGGAGGCGGGCACCGGCCGGGGCATCGGGGCGGTGGTGGTGGACCTGTCGCGCCACGGCGTGAGCGTGGCCGGCACCCACAAGAAGATGGGACTGCGCGGTTGCACCGAGGCCGAGTTGGCCTTCGACGGGGTGCGCATCGACCCCGGCGACGTGCTGGTGGCCGGCGACCCGGCCGACAACTCCGGGCTCAAGACGCTCCTCGCCCACATCAACCACGAGCGATGCGGCAATGCGGCGATGTGTCTGGGGGCGGCCCAGGGGGCGCTCGAGTACGCCATGGCCTACATGCTCGACCGCCAGGCCGGGCGCACCCGGCTGTCGGAGCTCCAAGGGCTCCAATGGAAGATCGCCGACATGGGCGTGGCCCTCGAAGGGGCCCGCCTGCTGCTGCAGCGGGCGCTGGTACTGGCCGGCCGCCACGGCACGCCGCCCCCGCTCGAGTCGGCCATGGCCAAGATCGCCTGCAACCTGGCGGCCAAGTCGGTGTGCGACGAGGCCCTACAGCTGCTCGGCGGCTACGGCTACAGCCGCGAGTACCCCATCGAGCGCGCCTATCGCGACGTGCGCGGCCTGTGCATCGGGGCGGGCACAGTGGAGATCCAACGCAACTTCGTCGGCACCGCCCTGCTGTCGGGGAAGACCCCGGCCGGCCCCGGATGGAAGGCCCCCCAACGATGAACACTCAGCCCGACGCCACCGCCGCCCCCGACGTACGCCCGGTGGGCATCGTGGGCGTGGGGGCAGCCGCCCCGTCGCTGCGCCTGGCGGCCAAGGAGCCGGCCGCCGCCTGGGGATCGGGAGGCGGGCGCGGATCGGTGGCGGTGTGCGACGCCGATGAGGACACTCTGACCCTGGCCTGGCGGGCGGCCACTTCGGCCATGGAGGCGGCCGGGGTGCGCGCCGCCGACGTCGCCGGCCTGTGGTGGGGCACCAGCCGGCCCCCGTTCGCCGAGGGCCCGAGCCACGCCTTTCTGTCCACCGCCCTGGGCTGTAGCGCGCAGGTGGGCGGGGCGCTGTGCAGCGGCTCGCCGCATGCCGGCATGGAGGCACTGCTCGGGGCGTGGGACGCCGTGGCCTCGGGCCACGTGGCGCTGGCCCTGGTGGTGTGCTCCGACGCCCTGCTGCCCGGCATCGGCACGGCCGGCGAGGCCAGCACCGGGGCGGGAGCGCTGGCCGTGGTGCTGTCGGGCCCCGGCCACAACGGCGCGGCGGCGCCGGCCCGCCTGGTGGGCCGGGTTACCACCGCCATGGCGGTGGTGGACCGCTACCGCGGCGACGCCGAAGCCGCCACCGGCGACGCCTATGACGGCCGGCTCTTTCGCGAGGAGGTGTTCCTGCCGCTGCTGGCCCGGGCCGGCAAGGCCCTGGCCAAGCCGGCGGGCTGGTCGGTGTCGGACCCCGACGGCAAGTTGGGCGGTGCCCTGGCCAAGGCGCTGGGGGCGCCACTGGTGTCGACCAATGCCTACGCGGCGGTGGGTGACACCGGTGCGGCTGCCGCCCTGCTCGGTGCCGGTCAGGCGCTCGGCCAACCAGGGACGCTCGGGATCATCGGCTACGGCGGTGGCCGAGCCACCGCCGTCGCCGTGGAGGTGACCAGGCCCGTGCCCGGCGCCGAGAACGTGGCCGGGGCCCTGGCCGGGGGCCAGGCGGTGGGCTACGTGGCCGCCCTTCGGTCCCGGGGCCAGCTGGTGGCCCAGTCCGACCCCATCCCCATGGGGGTGCCGCCGGGCAGCGCCGCCTTCGTGCGCGGCAACCTCGAGATGCTGGCGCTGCTCGGGGCCCGATGCCGGGCCTGTGCCACGGTGTCCACCCCGCCCTCGATCCACCCCACCTGCACCGGGTGCGGGGGCAGCGACCTGGAGATCGTGTCCCTGGCCCGGCGCGGCACGGTGCAGACCTTCGTGGTGAACCAGACCATGCCGCCGCCCTTCCAGGCGCCGCTGCCGCTGGTGGTGGTGGACCTCGACGACGGGGCCCGTCTCATGGTCCAGGGCACCTCGGCCGATGCCGCCGAGCTGGCCATCGGTGACACGGTGGTGCTGGGACTGCGCCGCTACGCCGTGGAGCGCGGCGTGCCGGTGTACGGGTACAAGGCCTTCCGGGTGGCCCCGGCGACGGGCGACGATGCAGCGGACAGTGACGTCGCGACGATGACGTCAACGAGGAAGGTGGCGCCATGAGCTGGAACAAGGTGGCCGTCGTAGGGGCCGGGCTCATCAAGATGGGTGAGCTGTTCGACCAGAGCTACGAGCAGATGGCCGACGGCGCCTATCGCGCCGCACTGGCCAACGTGGACAAGGGCACCCCGATCATCGACGCCGCCATCGTGGCCACCCAGCGCGGCTCGCTGTGGGGCCAAGAAGGCATCGGCGGCAATACCGTGCCCAGCGCCATCGGGCTGTCGGGCATCCCGTGCACGCGGGTGGAGAACGCCTGTCCGAGCGGGTCCGACGCCTTTCGCATCGGGGCCATGGTGGTAGCCAGCGGCGTGCACGAGGTGGTGCTCGTGATCGGCGTGGAGAAGATGCGCGACAAGTCCACCCAAGAAGGGCTCCTGGCCCGCGCCGCTGCCGGCCACCCGCTCTACAACCGGGGCGAGACCGCCCCCGTGCTCTTCGCCCCATTCGCCACCCGCCACATGCACGAGTTCGGCACCACGCCTGAGATGTTGGCCTCGGTGGCGGTGAAGAACCACCACAACGGATGCCTCGACCCCTACGCCCACTTCCAGAGCGAGATCACCGTGGAGCAGGTGCTGGCCTCACCGCTCGTGTGCAGCCCGCTGCGCCTGCTCGACTGCTGCCCCCAGACCGACGGGGCCGCTGCGGTGATCCTGACCACCGCCGAGCGGGCACATGAGTTCACCGACAAGCCCGTGTACGTGGCCGGCTTCGGAGTGGCCACCGACCACCCGTATCTGCACGAGAAGACCACCTATGTGGGGCTGCCAGCCACCACCGCGGCGGCTGGTCGCGCCTACGCCATGGCCGGGGTGGGGCCCAACGACATCGACATGGCCGAGGTGCACGACTGCTTCACCATCACCGAGATCTTGGACATCGAGGACCTGGGCTTCGTGGAGAAGGGCAAGGGTGGTCCGGCGTCGCTCGAAGGGGTCACCGCCTTGGACGGCCGCATCCCGGTGAACCCGTCGGGCGGGCTGCTGGCCAAGGGGCACCCCATCGGGGCCACCGGCATCGCCCAGATCACCGAGTGCTGGTGGCAGCTGCGCGAGGAGGCCGGCGAGCGTCAGGTGGCCATCGGCAACGGCTTCGCCCTGCAGCACAACGTGGGCGGGCGCGGCTCGGGCGTGTCGGTGGTGAACATCCTCACCCGCAACCGCTGAGCTGGGGGGACATCGACTACACGGGAATGACCGTTGCCTTGACCCTGCGTCTGCGGAGGAGCGACTTGATGTCCGCCTCGTCGCTGGTGAGGACCTGGCCGTCATGGCGGACCATAAGGGCGACATGAGCATCGACCACATCGGTCGTACCGCTGCTGGCCAGTAGTTCTCCAATCCCTTTGGCGGCGTCCTCGTCGATGGCATGGGTGTCTATCCCCGGCAGCATTCGAGCGAGGTTCGCCTGGCGGCGTCCGTCACGCCAAACTTGAGCCAGGACTCCGGCGCTCGTGGAGACGGGAACACCATCACGCTGCAAGATCCGGAGCATCGCCCCTACTCGCCGGTCGCGCTTTTCGATGGCGATCAGGGCGCCGGCATCGAGAACGGCGGTCACCGAGCTCCCCGATTCTTGGCCGCCCCCAGTGCGGCGGCCGCTGCGTTGAGCTCTTCGTCGCCGAAGGGACCGTCCTCGACCTCCCATTGGTCAAGTGCAGCCCCCAGCAGCTCGTTGCGCAGGCACTGGGCCGCCGCCGAGGCGAGCCAGTTGGACACGCTGGTGCCCTGCCGGGCGGCCGCGTCCCGAACGGCGGAACCAATCTCGGGGGGCATCGTCACGGACAGTCGGTCTACCTGGGTCATACATATAATAGTAACACATACACCCGTATGTACACACGCTCGTGTGCCGCACGCTCGGTCGACGGCTAGGCGCCTTTGTCCTGGCTGAGCAGCGGGTGAGCCGGCATGCCCACGGGCTGGAGGTGTTGGCCGAGCACCTCGTGGAACCGCTCGGCCACCTCCGAGGCGCTCCAGCCCCCTTCCTTCCACATGCCGGCCACCTGACGCGGCGTCTGGAAGATGGTGTAGGCGAACCCGGTGCGCCCGAGCACCTGGCCGTTCACGTACGAGGCCTGTTCAGAGGCCAAAAAGGCCACGAGTGGGGCGTTCAGAGCCGGGTCCTGGTCCGGCGGTGCATCGGCTCCCCCGAAGAGGTTCTCGGTCATGCGGGTGAGGCCGGCCGGGGCCACGGCGTTGACGGTGATCCCGTAGCGGCCGAGCTCGAGCGCCCACACGAAGGTCATCCCCATAATGGCCGCCTTGGCCGCGCCGTAGTTGGTCTGGCCGAAGTTGCCGCGTAGCCCAGCTGAGGACGTGATGTTCACGATGCGGCCGTAGCCGGCTTCCTTCATGTGCACCGCCGCGTGGCGAGTGGTGTTGAAGGTCCCCTTCTGGTGCACGGCGATCACGGCGTCGTAGTCGCTCTCGGACATCTTGAGCAGGGTGCGGTCGCGCACGATTCCGGCGTTGTTGACCAGGATGTCGATACGTCCGTAGGTGTCCACGGCCTGGGCCACGATGCGGCCGGCCGCCTCGAAGTCGCTGACCGACTCGTAGTTGGCGCTGGCCCGGCCCCCCGCCTTCTCTATGACGGCGCAGGTCTCGGCGGCGGGGTCCTCGGCCGTGCCGGCCCCGTCGAGGCCCGAGCCCACGTCGTTCACCACCACTGCGGCGCCTTCGGCGGCCAGGCACAGGGCGATCTCGCGTCCGATGCCGCGACCGGCACCGGTCACCACCGCCACCTTGTCGTCGAGTAGTCCCATGGCTTGTCTCCTCGCGCTCCGCCGTCAACCACCGAGCGGCGACTGGCCGCCGGTACCGTACCCGGCGGCCAGCACCTGCTCCAGATCGGCCCGGGCGGCGGCCGGAGAGCCCTGCCAGAGCACCGACCCGCGCCCGAGCACCACGGCGTGGTCGGCCAAGGCCAGGGCCCGTTCCACCTGTTGCTCGACGACGAGCAGCGCGCATCCCTGGTCGTGGATGGCGTTCAGCCCGCGGTACACGGTGTCCACCACCACCGGGGCCAGGCCCAGTGACAGCTCGTCGGCCACCACCAGGCGGGGAGCCGCGGCCAGCACGCCGGCCAGCGACAGCATGCGCTGCTCGCCGCCCGACAAGGTGGCGGCCGGCTGCCGGCGCCGCTCGGCCAAAGCCGGGAAGGCTTCATAGGCGCGTGCGATGGCGCCGGTCAGCCCCCGGCGTCCCACCCGGCGACGGAAGGCGAGCACCAGGTTCTCCTCCACGCTCAAGGTGGCGAACACGCCGCGGCCCTCGGGCACGTGCGACACCCCGAGCCGGGCGATGCGATGCGCCGGCCAGCGCGTCACGTCGGCCCCGGCCACGAGCACCTGGCCCGAGGCGGCCGGGACAAGCCCGGTGGCCACCCGGGCCAGGGTCGACTTGCCGGCCCCGTTGGCGCCGAGCAGGGCCACCACCGAGCCCTCGGGCACCGACAGCGACACGTCGAACAGGGCTCGGTAGGTGCCATACGAAGCCGAAACGTGGCGCAGCTCCAGGACCGGAGCGTTCATTGGGTGGAACCCTGGCTCATGCGCCGCGACCCAGATAGGCGCGCTGCACGGCCGGCTGGGCGATGGTCTCGTCGAAGGAACCTTCGGCGATGACCCGACCGACGTCGAGCACCACCACGCGATCGACCGTGCGCGCCACCATGCGCAGGTCGTGCTCCACCAGCAGCACGGCCATGGACCGCTGGTGCTGCACCGAACGCAGCACCTCGGCCAACTGGGTCGTCTCGTGGGCGTCGAGCCCCGAGCTCGGCTCGTCGGCCAGGAGCAACCGGGGACCGGTGGCCAGGGCCCGGCCCAGTTCGACCAGCCGGCACAGCCCGAGGCCGAGGGCGGCGACCGGCGTGTCGAGCACGTCACCCAGGCCGACCAGCTCCACCACCTCGGCCACCCGACGGCGCTCGTCGGCGCTGGGCGCGCTCATGTTGAGCAGGTCCTTCCACAGCGCCCCGTTGCCGCGCCGGGCCCGCTCGGCCACGAGCAGGTGCTCGAGGACGGTGAGCTCGGGGAACACCTCGAGGCGCTGGAAGGTGCGGGCTATCCCCAGCCGGGCCCGGCGGTGCGGTGCCAGGCCGTCGATGCGCCGGCCGTCGAACCACACCGACCCACCGTCGGGGTGGCGACGCCCCGAGATGACGTCGAAGAGGGTGGTCTTGCCGGCTCCGTTGGGCCCCACCAACCCCACCGCTTCGCCCCGTCCCACCGCGAGCGACGCCTCGTGCAGGGCGCGGATACCGCCGAAGTGCACCGTCACCGACCGCGCTTCGAGCAGCGCCGGTGACTCAGCCATGTGTCGTCTCAGCCAGTGGGGTCGTCCCCGCCCCGGGCAGCCGGCCCTGGCGCCGGTCCCAGGCGGCCAGGGCCCGCCCGGCGCGGTCCATCCACTTGGTCTTCTGGTACTCGACGATGCCCTCGGGGTGCGCTGCGTAGGTCATGGCCCCGAAGGCGAAGAGCACGGGCTCGATGCCGGCCAGGCGCGACGGCATATAGGTGAGCACCAGGGCGATGACGGCGAAGGCCATGCCGGCCTGCACCGCCCCCTCGACCTGTCGGGAGCCGGTGGTGATGACCACCACCACGAAGGCCAACGAGTACTCGTAGGCGAAGGAGCCGGCCGACACCGTGTGGTACAGCGACCCGTACAGCGCGCCGCCCAGCCCGGCGATGCCGGCCGACATAGCGAAGACCGTGACCTTCGATCGCGTCAGGCTGATGCCCAGGCTGGCAGCGGCCACCGGGCTGCCGCGCATGGCGGCCAGGTACCGGCCGGTGGTGCCTCGCTGCACCAGCACCACCAGGCCCATGCACCCGGCCAGCACCACCAGGGCCAGGAGCAGGAAGCTGCGATCGGCGCCGAAGTCCAACGGCCCGAGCACCGGCCTCGGGACCACCACCCCGGTGAGGCCTCCGCCGGACCACGAGTACTGGAAGAGGAACTGGTCGGCGAACAGAGCAAAGGCCAGGGTCACCAAGGTGAGCAGGAGCCCGGAGATGCGCAGGGCGACCACTGCGATCACCGCCCCGAGCGCCGCTGCCATGACCGCCCCCACGAGCGCACCCACCAGCACCGACAACCCGAGGTGGCCGGCCAACTGCCCGGCGGCAAAGGCCCCCACGCCGGCGAAGGTGGCCTGGCACAAAGACAGCTGGCCGCTCATGCCGGTGATGAGCGTTATGGACAGGAACACGATCGACAGCACCAGGCCCGCCGCCAGAGAGGTGACCCAGTAGCCCGGGACCCAGGTCAGGCTGGAGACGATGAAGGCGAAGAGCACGAGCCGCCAACCCCAGCGCATAGGAGCCACCAGGCGTGGGTCGCGCCTCGTCACGGCCGGCCGGGCCATGGGCGGGTCCACCGACGACAGCGGGTCGCTGTTGTGCTCCAGGGCGCGCAGTCCCGGGTTCCACACCAAGGTGGCCACCAGCACCACGAACGGAAAGGCCGGCACCACGGCCTGGGCCAGGACGCCAGAGGGGAGATAGCCCCGCAGCACGTTCTCGGCCACGCCCAGGGCCACCGCGGCGGCAAAGGCGAGCGGGACCGACCGCAGCCCGGCCAGGGCGGCGGCGGTCAGTCCGGCCACCAACAGCGACGTGAACTGGAGCGGGTCGGTGGGGATGAGCTCGGCCGACAACGGCAGCAGCAGCACGCCGGCCAGGCCGGCCAGCAGGCTCGACAGCGCCCAGGCGGTGGCTGTGACCCGGGGGGCGTCCACCCCTTGGAGTTGAGCCAGTCGGCGGCTCTCCACCACGGCGCGCATCTCGAGGCCGATCCCGCTCCAGCGGAACATGGCCACCAGGGCCCCCACCACGGCCAGGGTGACGAGGGTGGTGGAGAGCTCGCCTCCGTTCACCGGCGACGACAGCACATGGAACTCGACTCGGTTCGGGTCCAGCCACAGGCTGGGCGGGTTGAGGCGCGGCGTGGTGCCGAAGAGGATGGGCAGGATCTGGGGGATGGCGATGAGCAGTCCCACCGCCGAGACCACCTTGGCCGTGGTCGAGGCGGTCGGTATGTGGCGGAAGAGCAGCCGGTCGAGGACCAGTCCCAGGGCGGGCGACATCACCAGCACCGACACGACGAAGGCGGCCCATACCGCCATGCCCTGGCTGCGCACGAGCAGGTCGAAGACGAAGGCGGCGGCGAAGGCCTGGGCCCCGAAGGCGAGGTTGAACACTCCGGTGGCCCGGAAGGTGATGACCAGGCCCACGGCCATCAGGGCGAAGTCACATCCGTAGGGGACGCCGGGGATGGCGTAGCTCAGGAACGTGGACAACGGTGTGGGGGTCAGGTGCCGGGCGTGCCCGGCGCCGGAGCCACCGGCGTGTCGCTGCCCCGGTTGAAGCACACGAACACCTGGTTGCCGGCCTGGGTGAACTCCAGGTCGAACTTGCCGTTGTCGGCCACCACGTAGGCCGAGCAGTAGGGGCCCACCGCCTGGGTGTGGTCACGGGTCCAGTCCACCGGTGGCATGAGGCCCTCTCCGTTGTAGGCCGTCATCTTGTTGATGGCCGCCACCACCTTGGCCTGGGTCAGGTCGTGGCCCACGGCGCGCAGCCCGGCCACGAACTGCGCGGCGTTGATCCAACCGTCGAGGGCCACTTCGTCGTACACCGACGACGGCTGGTAGCGCTGCATTGCTTGGAGGTACTGCTCGATCCCGGGGTATTTCCCGGGCGCCGCGGTGGCCGCCTCGAAGGGCACGTGCTGGACCAGGAGGGTGACCCCGTTCATGAGCGAGGCGTACTGCTGCAACGTGCTGCGGTCGTAGCCGTTGAGCCAGACCTGACGGGCCGACAGCGCGTTCTGCGAGATGGCTCGGGCGAAGGCCACGTTGCCCGACACGTCGAGGCAGGTGAGGACCATGTCCACATGGTGGGCCTTCATCTGCAACACGTCCGAGGTGGGATCGGCGCCGAAGCCGAAGGCGAGGTCCTGGTATCCGACCGTCACGCCGAAGGTGCCGAAGCCGGTGATGGCGGCCTGGCAGGCGTCGGCCGACTGGGGGACGCCGTAGGCGATGACCCCCACCGATGTGGCGTGCAGCTGCTTGGCCACATACGCATCGGCCATGGCGCCGGAGGAGAAGTCGAGGTACGAGCCATAGGCCCCGTAGAGACTGGGCCCGTCGCTCCAGTCGGCCGACACCTGGTACCCGAAGGTGGGCACGCCCTGGTGGGCCAGGTAGGTGGCGGCACCGAAGAAGGGGGTGCCCACGCCGACGATGGCGAAGACGTGGTCCTGCTGCACGAGCTGCTGGGCCACGGTGAGGTCGGTGGTCGAGCTGCCTTGGTCGTCGCGCTGGTCGGCCAGGACCAGTTTGCGGCCGTTCACCCCGCCCGAGGCGTTCACCATCGAGAAGTAGGCCTCGACCCCGTTGACCACGGGGGCGAAGTCAGAGGACAGGGGACCGGTCACATCGGCGATGGAGCCCACGCTGATGGAGGTGGAGGTGACGCCGGGCGAGCCCGATCCGCCGGCGCTCGTGGTCGAGGTGGAGTTGGCACAGGCGCCGGCGAAGATCGCCAGCGCGAGGCAGGCCACCGACGCTCTGGCCCCTCGCGTCATGCACCGACCCCTCTCCCCCGGCGGTCTGCAAGAGGCGACCGCGTTGGCCGGCGCAGGCCCGCTCCGAGGGGCTGTGCCGTGGAAGTTCACTGTAGCCTGGGCCCGCGCTGTACGCCGGGCGGCGAACACAGCGAAAGGGACCGGCATCGGGCCGATTCACCTGTGACCTTTGGAGGATGTATGGGCGCCCGGTTCGTCGAGGACGCGCACCACGCTGTGCTGGCCACGGCCAAGGAGCTGTTGGCCAAGGGCTTGGTCGAGGGCACGGCCGGCAACGTGTCGGCCCGCATGGCCGACGGCAACATCTGCATCACACCGTCGTCGATCGACTACCGGGCCATGGCCCTCGAAGACCTGGTCGTCATCGATCAGGCCGGGGACGTGGTGTCGGGCGACAAAGCCCCCTCGTCGGAGAAGTCGCTGCACCTCGCCTGTTACCAGGCGTTCGAGGAAGTGGGTTCGGTGATCCACTCCCATCCCGTCCACGCCACCATGTTCGCCGTGGCCCGGCGACCCATACCGGCGTGCATCGATGAGTTCACCGTGTACGTAGGCGGCGAGGTGGCCGTCACCGAGTACGCCGCCAGTGGCACCCACGACGTGGGCAAGGCGGCGGTGGAGTGCCTGGCCGGGCGGGGAGCGGCGCTGCTGGCCAATCACGGCATGGTGGCCATCGGCAAATCCCCTTCCGACGTCCTGCACGTCACAGCGCTGGTCGAGCGCTCAGCCGAGATCCTCCTCGGCGCCATGGCGCTCGGGGGAGCGGTGCCCCTGCCGGAAAAGAGCAACTCGGACTTCGCCGGCGTCTACCAGTACCTCAGGACGAACTGACGCCGGCCGTGGTGCGCGATCCCGAGCGCCGCCGGCGCGGGCGGGCCAAGATGCGCGAGGTCTACAACTTCGACTTCGATCCCGACCAGCTGCCCGGCGACTTCGCCTCCCTCACCGTCGACCATCTCTTCGGCGAGATCTGGGACCGCGACGCTCTGTCGGTGGCACAGCGGCGCCTGCTCACCATCGGCGTGCTGGCCGCCCAGGGCCAAGCGGCGTTGCTCGAGGTGCAGTTCACAAGCGCCCTGCGCAACGGCGAGCTCACCGTGCAGCAGGTGCGCGAGGTGGTCGTGCACCTGGCTCACTACGTGGGCTGGCCCCTCGGCACGGCGGTGGACGGGGCTGCTGAGAACGCCATAAGGGCCGACGAGGCCGTCAAAGACTGATACCCGCCGGTGGCGAACCGGCCGTCGGGACCAAGGACTCTGGACGCCTCACCGCCTCGGTCGCACCCTGGTCGTGCACCTCGCAATCACGACGCAGCTGGCGCAACCATATGGCAGTCCTCGAGATCGACGACCTGCACGTCCTGCCCTTACCGGAGCACACCCTGGTGGCCATGAAGGCGCTCCTCTTCGCACTACGCGCCCATGGCACGCCGTCGAGCGCGGCGACGGTGGCTGTACCGAGGACCGGGGCGGCTGTTTGTCGATCTTCGAGCCGAATCGCTGTCGCGGACCCAGGCCCAGCGGCTGGCCACCGAGGTAGCTCAAGCCCTCCGGGCCTACGACGAGTGGGCGCCGACGCTCGACGTCATCGTCGACTGCCGAGAAGTGACCCACCCGATCGGGGTCTCGGCGGCCAGCTGAGCGGCCCCACACGCCGACGCTCTAGGCCACGGAGATGCAGTAGGCGCTTCTGGCTTCGGGAGGGCCATCGCCGCCGGCGGTGCTCACCGTCCCTTCAAGACACGTCAGTGTCGAGCAACAAGTCGAGCAACGCACGCACCCGCTGGTCTACGTCGTCCACGATGGGCTCGACCTCTTCCACGGGCCGGCCGGCCGGGTCGGACAGTTCCCAATCGAGGTAGCGCTTTCCGGGGTAGACCGGGCACGAGTCGCCGCAACCCATGGTCACCACCACGTCGGCCTCACGACCCATGTCGTCGGTGAGGGGCTTGGGGAACTCCAGCGAAGCGTCGAGGCCCCGGCTGATGAGCACCGACATCACGGCAGGGTTCAGCTGGTCGGCCGGCTCCGAGCCGGCCGACCGGACATCCACTCGTCCCTGGGCGTAGTGCTCGAGCAGGACTTTGGCCGCCAGGCTACGGCCGGCGTTGTGGGTGCAGAGGAAGAGGACCACCGGTCGGGTCAAGGTCAGGGCCTATCCATGTCGCCGTGGGGCACCACCACTCGGGCCGCTTGGCCCGGTGAGACCCCCCGGTACAGCACGCCTATGACGGCGAAGGCAGCGGCCCCCCCGAGGATCTGGGCGGCCACGAACGGGGCGACCGACCCCGGGGCGATGCCGGCGAAGGTGTTGGAGAACATGCGCCCGACGGTGATGGCCGGGTTGGCGAAACTGGTGGAGCTGGTGAAGAAGTAGGCGGCTCCGATGTAGGAGCCGACGGCGGCGGGAGCCAGGTGGCTGCGGCCGGTGCGAGCCAGGGCGAAGATGACGAGCACCAGCCCGGCCGTGGCCACCACCTCCGACAGGAAGTGCCCCGACGAGGCCCGGTGATGGGTGGAGATGGTCACCGCCGGTTCCGAGAACATGAGGTTGGCCACCACGGCGCCGGCCACGCACCCACCCACCTGGGCCGGGATGTAGGCGGCGGCGACCGGCCAGCGCAGTCCCCCGAAGGCGGCGTCCACCAACGAGACCACCGGGTTCAGATGCGCCCCGGACACGGCGCCAAACATGGAGATGACGGCGAAGAGCCCTGCTGCGGTGGCAGCGGCGTTCTCGAACAATTCGAGGCCCACCGCCCCCGGCGACAGGCGCTGGGCGGCGATGCCCGACCCGATGACCACGGCAGCCAGGAAGGCGCTGCCGAGGGCTTCGGCCAACAGGCGCCGCCCCAGGGTGGCGTCACTCATAGCGGCGCTGTATCCCCTTCGTCGTTGCGTCGATGCCGCTCAGCAGCAAGCCGAAGGCGACGACCCGGCGGCACCGGCGGATACCGGGACCGGCGCGCAGGCGTCGGTGGCACAGCCCAGGCTCGTCTCGTCGGGGGCATCGGCCAGCACGGTGTAGATCTCCCACGGTGCCCCGTCGGGGTCGTGCACCCAGGCCTTGTCCTGCACGGCGTAGCAGCACGTGGTGGACTCCTCGACCTCGGGGGCCATCCCTGCGCCGGTCAGGCGCGTCGTGGCCGCATGGACCTCCTCGGGGGTCTCGACCTCTACGCCGAGGTGGTTGAGGGCCCCGGCCGGCCCGCTGCCCCGCCCGGCATCGGAGGCGATGAGAACCAGCTTGAGCGGTGGCTCGGCGATGGCGAAGTTGGCATATCCCGGCCGCCGCTTGGCCGGCTCGGTGCCGAAGAGGTCGCTGTAGAACGCCACGGCGGCGTCGATGTCGCTCACGTTGAGGGCAAGTTGGACTCTGGACACGGCGGGCCTCCGGTAACATCAATGAACGTCGATACGTTGATTCTGGTCAATCCATCGACGTCTGTCAATAGGACACGCCATGGCCCGTCGATCCCCAGCCGCCCCAACCGAGCCGGCCACCGCCTCGTGCTGCCCGTCGGTGCTGGCCACTCCCCTCGACGCCCAGGGCGCCGACACCCTGGCCGGCGGCTTCCACGCCCTGGCCGATCCCGTCCGGCTGCGCGTGCTCAGCATGCTGGCCTCTGCCCCGGAGGGGGAGGTCTGTGTGTGCGAGTTCGTGGGGCCGCTGGGCAAGAGCCAACCGACGGTGTCGCACCACTTGAAGATCCTGAGCGACGCCGGGCTGGTCCACGGCCAGCGCCGCGGCAAGTGGGTCTGGTACTCCCTCGACCGGCCCCGGCTGGCCGAGCTGCAAGGAGCGCTGGCCGACCCAGACCGCTACGACAGAAAGAGCCGCTCGGGGTCGTAGCGTCGCAGGGCCAGCACCTCACCGTGCTCGACGGGAGCCAACTCCTCCACCTGGTCGGCCACCTCCACGTCCCAGCCGCAGCTGTCGCGAAAAGCGCGCACCCGCTCGTCGGCGCTGCCCTCTCCGTGGGCCACGGCGCTGAGCACCAGACGCCCCTGGTGTTGAGTGAGGACACCTCGGTCGGTGACCACAGCCACCACGTTGCGGCCCGGGCTCGTGACATATCCCACCTGCTCCACCAGCCGGTCGGGGCGGGCCAGGGCCACCACCACACAGGCAGCGGCTCGGCTGGCCACATCGTTGGCCCCACCCGAGCCGACCAGGAACGGGCCACCGGGGATGAGCGTCGAATTCAGGTTGCCGTGCCGGTCCACCTGCGCCGCCCCCAGGCACGCCACCGTGCGGGTGCCCGGGCCGCCCACCACCATGCCCAGGACGGTGGAGGCGTCGGCCAGCAACGACGTAGCCGGGAACACGCGGTGATTGAAGATGTAGGGGTCGGCCGGTGTGGGTCGGTACCCCAGCATGCCGAGCTCGGCCGTGAGCTGCACCTCGCTGCCCGAGGCGCGCGCCGTATCGACGGCCACCCAGGCGGCCAGGTTGGCCACCCCGGCCCCGGCCAGCACGGCGTCGGCTCCGACGTCGTCGACCACTTGTCGCACCTGGCGCGCCGCCAGGGCGGCGGCCTGTTCCCACTGACTGGCCGGCTCGGCCTCGTCCACCGGGTGGGCGGCAGCGTCGTGGCGCCAGGACTCGGGGTCGGTGCGCCCCCGAAGCCACTCGAGGCGCTCAGGGCCCACGCGCTCCAGGTACTGCTCGTGGGTGGCGGGCTCGAGCACCCAGTGCCGGGCCCAGGCGTCGAAGTCGCCGCGAGTGGCCTGGCGGGCCTGGACCCAGAAGTCGATGTCCTCGCCATAGGAGTCGACCGGCAGCCCCGGCGCGTACATCCCTCCGGGGTGGGCTCCGAACGGGGTCTCCACCACAGCCAGGACCCGGTGGGCCGGGATGTGGACGCGATGGCCGTACCCGTGCAGGTCGTCCACCACCTTGTCCACGGTGGCCACCACACCCCGACGGGCCGCCCACGCTCCCCACACCCCCTCGAGCAGCGGCTCCGACAGGGCCACGTTGCCCTGGGCGTCGGCCACCGCACCGTGCACCAAGGTCACGTCGGGGACCAAGGGGGCGAGCAGGCCCACCGGGCCGAAGGGCGACTCCACCGTGGCGAAACCGGCGTTGTCGGCCATGGAGGAGCCCACCAGTGACCCGCTGACCATGGCCGGCAGCCCCCGGGCGGCAGCCTCCAGGCGCTGGGAGAAGGTGAGGATGGACCAGTGCTCGACCTCGACACCGGAGCCGTAGCCGTGTTGGAACACGGGGTTGGGCGTGTAGGTGGGGAAGGAGTCGCCCGAGTACGTGGTGATGACGCGGCGCACCATGCCGCCACGGAAGAACAGAGCTCCCAGCGAGCTCAACGACAGCATGACCAAGGTGAAGCCGGCGTCGGTGCCCCAATGTTGGCGTACCACCTCGCGAGCGGCGGCCGTCCAGCGACTGTGGCCGCACAGCACGTGCAGGGTGTCGCCGGGCCGGACATGACGCTCGACGGCGTCGGCCAGCGACGCCTGCTTGTCGCTCAACGGCCCGTCCAGCGCGGTGGCCGCTTCTCGGCGAAAGCCAAGGGGCCTTCTTTGGCGTCGTCGCTCGAGAACACCTCGGTGGCCAGCTGCGACTCGATGCGATACGCCTCGCGCATGTCGGTGGCCAAGCCTCGCAGCACGCTCTCCTTGGTCTTGCGCACAGCCAATGGCCCATTGGCCGTGATGCGCGCCGCGTACTCCTCGGCCTTGGCCCGCAACTGGTCGGCCGGCACCACGGCGTTGAGCAGCCCGAACGCCATCGCCTGCTCGGCCGGTACCCGGTCGGCGCACAGCAGGAACTCCATGGCCGCCGGGTAGGGGATCTGACGCGGCAGGCGCACGGTGGTGCCGCCCCCGGCGAACAGGCCGCGCTTGGGCTCCATGACGCCGAAGTACGCCTCCGGGCAGGCCACCCGGATGTCGCAGCCGCCGAGCATCTCCATGCCGCCGGCGACACAGGCACCGTTCACGGCAGCCACGATCGGCTTGTAGAGCTTCACGCCGCGCAGCACCGCTCGCACCCCGTCGTCGATGCGGTAGCCGTCGATCTCCTCCACCTGCTTGGTCGAGATCTCCTTCTGCAGCTTGGTGATCTCGGGGATGTAGGTCTTCAGGTCGGCTCCGGTACAAAAGGCGTTTCCCACGCCGGTCACGATGGCCACCCAAGCCTCATCGTCGTCACCGAAGCGGTCCCATGCTTTTCGCAGTTGGGCGAAGTGGTCCATGTCCATGGAGTTCATGGCATGGGGCCGGTCGATGGTGATCCACACCACATGGTCCGAGCCGAGCTCGTAGTGGACAGGCACGCACTATCTCCTTTGCTCTGAGGCGCTCGCCGGCGCCGGGCGCGGCTCGCGTGGTAGTCCGAGGATCCGTTCCCCGATGATGTTTCGCTGCACCTCGGAGGTGCCCCCGGCGATGCTGGCCGACTTGCTCCACAGCCACTGACGCGCCCACGGCCCCCACAGCGAGGCTTCGGGCCCGAGGACTTGGAGGGCCGTCTCCGACAGGTGCTGGGTCATGTCCGACCACGTCAGCTTCACCCAGCTCGACTCG
>DATKSG010000017.1:0-3892 GCA_035531775.1 Acidimicrobiales bacterium
GAACCGGTAGAAGGAACGGATTGCCGCCAGCACATGGTTCACCCGCCCGTTGCTGCGCCGACCGCCGAACCCTCGACCGGGCCGCTCGATGGGCGACATCCGCATCGTGGCCACGAACAGGTGCAAGTCCCGAGCAGCCTGGAGATAGTCACGGCCGCTGTTGTAACGCCACGCCTCGAACACAGCCAGGTCGCGGGCGTACGCCTCGGTCGTCGACTCGGCTCGGCCCCGGCCCGATCGCAAGTAGAACAAGAACGCGTCCAGGTCCGCCACCCGCAACAGCGATCCGTCCAATGTCGCTTGCCAGGTCTATGGGACCACCCTGTTGCCACAAGCTAGGGACCGCCTCGGGGGCCCTTGAGCCGGTCGGGATGATTTTCCTCCCCGGCTTAAGGGTCTGTCAACCCGGGGCTTGATGTTCGGGTCAGGTGGTCGTGATTGTCACCTCTTGGGCGAGCAGTTCGGTCACGGCGACTGGGTCCCCGCAGCTGGGGCATTCGCCGCCGAGGCCGATCTTGCGCATGAAGGTGGAGCAGTCGGGGCAGCGTTGTTGGCCGAGGGCCCGGTTGCCGCAGTTGTCGCACTCGTAGACGGTGATGGGCCGGCGAGGTTGGGTGTTGGGCACGGTGAGTGTTGTCGGCCGGTTGGCGTCACGCCGTCGCCGGTAGGCGGCAGCGCGGCAGGCGTCGGTGCAGAACTTCTGGCGGCCGACGGGGGTGAAGGAGCGCTGGCAGACGGGACAGGTCATCGTGACGCTATCGTGACACGACGGGACGGCGGTGTGGTGGAGCTCGAAATGGGCCCGGTAGCAGGCGGCCGAGCACATCCACGGTTCTTCTCCGGCCCATCGGGGCGGTCGGGGGGTTCCGCACATGGGGCAGGCGGTGGCAGCGTCGAAGCGATCGTGACACGACGGGGTGTGTGGCTGGGGTGTGCTCACGTGCTGGCCCCCAGCCGGCGAGGCCGCCGGGTCGGCTCGGGACCGTCGGGGTGGTCAGCAGTGGGGTTGTCGCGGCTGGGACCGCGGGGTTTTTGGCGGCGCCGGTAGCTTTCGCCTTCGATGACCAGCTCGTAGGCGGCAGAGGTGAGCCGGTCGATCGCGGACTGGGCCAACAGCTGGTCGGCCATGACCGCTAGCCACTCGACGGGGTCGCGGTTGGAGGTGATCACCGTGGCCGCCCGACGGTGCCGCTCGACCACCAGCTCGTAAATGTCAGCGGTCTCGACGGAGTCCATGGCGGTGAGAGCGAAGTCGTCGATGATCAACACGTCGACGCGGATGAGTCTGCGCATCTCGGTGTCGTGGCTGGCGTCGAGGCGGGAGGCTTTGAGTCGTTTGAGGAGCTGGTCGGCTCGCTCGAAGTGCACGCTGGCCCGCCGGCGCACCGCGATATGGCCCAAGGCGGTGGCCATGAAGGTCTTTCCGACCCCGACGGGCCCCAAAGCGAGCACGTTGTTGGCGGCCTCGACGAAACGCAGGGTGGTCAGCTCTGCCCACAGGGCCCGGTCGAAGGTGACCTCGGCGGTGGGATCCCAGGCGTCAAGGACCATGCCCGGGTCGAGGTGGGCGGCCCGAGCCCGCAGCCCGGCCGAGGTGCGGTCCCGGCGTTCGACCTCATCGGCGAGGACCAGTTCCAAGAACTCGGCGTGACTGAGGGTGTTCTGGCGGGCCAGGGCCAGGCGTTCGGGCAGGGTGTCGAGGCTGCGGCCCAACTTGAGTCGGCGCAACAGCGCTCGCAGCTCAGCGGAGACGATGGGCGCGGCGGTGGAGGCCATCACCGGTCACCTGCCCCGACCGCGTACTCGCCCGGGTCTCGCTCGAACCGGCCGGGCAGGAGCTTGCCCTGGACGGGCAGCGGCTCGTCGCTGCCTTCCGCGGCCCGCTCGATCATGCGACCGATGAGGCCCACGTTGACCGTCTCCGCCTCGAGCGCCTTGGCGCAGGCGGCCTCGACCCGTTCGGGACCCCACTTTTTGACCAGGCCCAACAGGGCGTACACCTGGCGCATCTTGGTCCACGGCAACGGCCCGCCCAACAACGCCTCGGCGTACACGCCGATCGAGTGGCCCTCGGTAGCGGCCATGCGTCGCAGATGGTCGATGTCTCGCAGGGCGTAGGTGGTCTTTTCCGCGGGCAGATCGGCAGGGTCGGTGCGGCGCTGTCCGGCCGGGACCCGGGGATGGACCTTGATCAGCTGACCCCGATAGAACACCTTGATCAACTGGGAATCGGCCCGCACGTTGACCCGAGCTCCGATCAGCTCGCCCGGCACCGAGTACAGTGCCTTGCCCACCTCGATGTGGCGATCGCGGTGCACTTTAGGGGTCGGATAGCTGGGCAGGTCATAACCGAAATCGGGAAGAGGTAGCAGCCGGGGTGCCTCTTCGATAGCGAACACCTCGGCCGGGCGCAGCTGGGTGGTGCCATGCACCCGCATCCCCGCCGTCATCTGGCACCACTCCACCGCCCGGCGCTGGGCGTCGACGATGTCGACGAAGTCCTCTCCGGCAAAGAAATTTCTTCTCACATACGGGACTTGGCGCTCCACCTTGGGCTTATCGCACGGCCTGCGAACCCTCGCCGCGTCAATGTGGAAGCCTCTCGACTGGGAGTACTCCAAGAAGGCGTCAGTGAAACGGGGCTCGGTGGCGTCCGCGTCGACCACGATGGCCGACATGTTGTCCGGGATCACCACCGCGAACACCCCACCAAAAAACGCCCAGGCCGCCTCGAAGCCCTCGATGGTGGCCTCGATGGTCTGATGATGGGTCAAGAACACGAAGTTGTGACGGGAATAGCCGGCGGTGAAGATCAGCGCATAAACCACCCGGCGGCGCCCTGACCGCGGATCGGCGATCAAGCCCATCTTGCCGAAATCCACCTGCAACTCCACCCCCGGCTCGCCATCCGCCACGCGCACCGTCGCCTGGCGGCGCCCATAACCGGCGTTGGCCACCGCCCAACGGTGCAACGTCCGATACGGCACCTCCACCCCTTGGCGGGCCAACAAGATATGGATCTTCACCAACGTCAGATCCTCGCCGACCCAACCCCGGATCATCTCGGCGTGCGCCTCGATCCGCTCCCAGGCCGCCCCATGCCCACGCGGCCGGTCCGGACGCACCGCCAGACACACCAACCCGATCACCGCGTCGGTCAACTGCGACTCGTCGCCATCGGCTACCACCCCCACCGCCACCGCCGCCTCCACGTACCGGCGGACCGTTTTGCGGTCCACCCCCGTGTCGCGGTCAATGGCCCGAAACCCCTCGCCCCCCACCCACCGACGTAGCACCTCACGGATCTCAACCACCGATACCTCCCGATATCCCATGTCGCTCCTCTGCGTCCAACCTGGACGTCGAGGGCGAGTCGACCGAAACATCGACCGGTGGTGGGGGATCCCCCCAGGTGGTCCCATAACTGGCAACCAGGTGGTCCCATCCTCGTGGCAAGAACTACCTCAAAGTGGTCCCATCAAAGTGGCAGACGACAACGGCAAGAACTGTGGTCACCCCAGCCCGGCAGGGCGATGCGGCAGCGATCGCGGCCATTGCAAACGATCCGATCGTGGCTGCGGCGATGGGAGCGGAAAACCGCTCAGCGGAGGCCTTCGAGTCCCAGATCGCCCTTCAGTTGTCGGGCGCCGCTACGAATCTTCTGGTGTCCATTCGAGCCATCGACGCCGATGTCGTCGTCGGGTACGGGCAAGTCACGCAGATTCACCCCAGCGCTACCCCGGAAGTTGAGATTGCATTTGCTAAAGAGGGCCGTGGCATAGGGTTCGGACGTGAGGCCTTGCCCGCTCTCATCTCGTGGCTTTTTTGTGCACTGGCCAGTGTTCCCCGAGGTAGTGGGACTGACCTTCCTACGAACGAGAAGCCGATCGAC
>DATKSG010000018.1:0-59922 GCA_035531775.1 Acidimicrobiales bacterium
CACTCCACATCGTCGAACAATACGAAGAGGGCGTGCTGTTCCGGTTGGGCCGCGTCCGTGGTGTGAAGAAGCCGGGCCTGGTACGCATCGTCCCGGTGATCGACCGCCTGCGCCGGGTGTCACTGAGAATTGTCACCATGCCGATCCAGTCACAGGGCATCATCACGAAAGACAATGTGAGCGTGGATGTGTCGGCAGTGGCGTACTACAAGATCGTCGATGCAACGAAGTCGGTTATCGCCATCGAGAGCGTCGTGGCTGCCATTGACCAGATCGCCCAGACCACACTGCGCAAGGTCGTCGGCCAGCACACTCTGGACGAGACGTTGTCCGAGACTGACCGCATCAACGTGAACATCCGGGAGATACTCGACATTCAAACTGAGGATTGGGGTGTAGTAGTGACCTTGGTTGAGCTCAAGGACATTCAGTTGCCCGACAGCATGAAGCGAGCCATGGCCCGACAGGCGGAAGCCGAGCGGGAGAAGAGGGCCAAGATCATCGCAGCCGAGGGCGAGGCGCTTGCCGCCGCCGCACTGGGCCAGGCGTCCGACACGATGATGGCGCACCCCCTGGCGTTGCAACTCCGCAACCTGCAGACCTTGGTGGAGATCGGGGTAGACAAGAACACGACCGTCGTGTTCCCAGCCCCTCTCATGAGCACCATCCAAGAGCTCGGAGCATTCTTGACCCGCGAGACATTGGCCGTATCCGGAGTCCCGGTCTCCGAGGGGCTGGCCGCCACCAATGGGGTGACGTCAACATGACCCAGGCCCGTCCAAAGTCATGACATCGCGCGCGGTGATCGAAGTGTCACCTGAAGGGGCGCGGCTCGCCACCCTTCTTGATCAGGACCACGCCCCGGAAACCAACGGGCGGATGGCTGTGTGCCGGCGATGCGGCGCCCAGACGGAGGACGCACAGGGGAGTGCCCATCTTCCCCACGAACGACTTTTGACGCGCTCGAGCCACTGGCTCGACCTCCGCTCGCGGATACGACGGGTCGATGCCACAGGTGATCCAACGGGTCAGTAAGAGGCTTCGATGTCGGTTTTCGCCTCCGGCAGCGGACCTGCCCGATAATCGCTGTCCAAGAACCGGGGCGGATTCAAGGGATCCACGCACCACCTCGGCTGACAGCAAAAGCTGTCGCCGACCAGGAGGTGCGAGATGAATGTGTGGTTCTCAGCCGCTGAGCAAAGCGAGGTCTGGGACCGATACGAGGCCGGCGAGTACATGCGGCCCATCTCCAGGACCGTCGGGCGCTCACAATCGGCTGTCCGAGCCCTGATCGCCAAGAGCGGTGGTGTGCGGCCCCTGGCGCCAACCGAATGGTCCGACGCCCGCCCGTCGCTGGCCGAACGCGAGGAGATTTCCCGCGGCATCGCAGCGGGCGAGTCCGCTCACCAGATCGCCCACCGCCTCGGGCGCTCTCCGTCGACGATCTCGAGGAAGATCAAGGCCACCGGCGGCCGAGGCGCCTATCGGGCCTGCGAGGCGGAGTCGACGGCTCGCCTGCGCGCTCGTCGTCCCAAGCAAGCGAAGCTGGCGGCGTGCCAGCGGCTGCGTCGGGTGGTGGAGGCGAAGCTCGAAAAGCGATGGTCTCCCCAGCAGATCGCAGGCTGGTTGCCGAGGGCATTCCCCGACGACTCGGAGATGCGCGTGAGCCACGAGACCATCTACATGTCGCTGTTCGTTCAGGGCCGTGGGGCGCTGCGCCACGAGCTCTTTCGCTGCCTGCGCCAGGGACGGGCCATGCGTCGGCCCAAGGGCGCTCGCCAGCCGACGGGCAAGGGAATCATCAACGACATGGTCATGATCTCCGAGCGCCCCGCCGAGGTCGAAGACCGCGCCGTGCCGGGCCATTGGGAAGGCGACCTGATCCTGGGCAAAGGGACGCGGGCGATCGGTCGAGCGCTCCACCCGCTACCTGATGCTGGTCCGTCCGCCTGACGGCCATCGTGCTCCCGCAGTGCGCAAGGCACTGGCGAAGCGCATCACAACGCTTCCCACCGAGTCGCGTCGCTCGATCACCTGGGACCAGGGCAAGGAGATGGCCGAGCACGTCCGTTTCAAGGTCGACACGGATATCCAAATCTACTTCTGCGATCCTAAGAGCCCCCCCAGCGCGGCTCGAACGAGAACACCAACGGTCTGCTGCGCCAGTACTTGCCCAAAGGTAGCGAACTGTCCGTCTATTTTCAGGCTCAGCTCAACGCCGTCGCCAGGGGACTCAATGAACGTCCTCGACGAACGCTCGGCGGTCTGTCACCATCTGAGGCATTCGCCGAGGCCGTTGCGTTGGCTGGTTGAATCCGCACCCAATAATCACCAGCAGTTTGCCTGTAGTTTTCCTGCAGTTCGCGGCTTGTTTACCTAGCCTCGTTACTTTGGCCGTCCGTGGTCGATAGTGAGAGTTGCGAGAGTGGGGGTTGTCAGGGCGAGCGTCGGCTTGAGCCGTCATCGCTCAAGGTTTCTCAGTCCGGGCAGCCCTCTCCGAGCGCAGCGACCGGACGGGCACCCTCTGCCGTGGCGGACCGTCCCCTTCTGAGCGCCAGCGATGTCAGCATCGGCTTCGGGGCCAAGACCGTGATATCGGACGTGTACCTCGACTTTCGACCCGGCACAATCACTGCTCTGATCGGACCGACGGGGTGTGGCAAGACCACCCTGCTGCGTTCCATGAACCGTATGAACGACAAGGTCCGCGGCTACTGGCGTAAGGGGTCGGTCGAGTTTGAGGGGACCGACGTCTCGCATCATTCCACTGACCCATTGGAGCTGCGACGGAGGGTGGGCATGGTCTTCCAGCGACCCAACCCGTTCCCGATGTCTATCCGCGACAACGTCGTAGCAGGCGTAAAGGCGCATCGCATGTTGCCCCGGCACCAGTTGCCCGACGTCGCCGAGCGGTTCTTAAAGAGAGTGGGGCTGTGGGCGGCCGTGGCCGACAGGATGAACGACTCTCCATTCCGCTTATCCGGTGGTCAGCAGCAGTTGTTGTGCCTGGCCCGGGCGCTCGCTGTTGAGCCAGACGTCCTCCTGCTCGATGAGCCGACCTCCTCGCTCGACCCAGGTACCACCGAACTCGTCGAGGAGTTGCTTCGCGAGCTCGCTCCCCATCTCACGATGGTGATCGTCACCCACAACCTGGCCCAGGCCCGCCGCGTCGCCGGTTTCACTGCCTTCCTTTACAACGGGCGGTTGGTGGAGGCCGGCGCCACGCAGCAGATCTTCGATTCTCCCACCGAGCCCGAGACGGTCAGCTACGTGAGCGGGAGGTTTGGATGATCGCATGATGGCGCCATGCGTGCTCGGCCGCACTTTAATGCTCACAGTTTCCGCTTGAATCCCCTTACAACCTGGAGGAGCTTCCTACCTATGTCACCGCGCCTGTCCATGTCGTTCAACAAGGATTGGAGCCGAGACTTGATTGCGCCCAAGAGCGTAGGCGGGGCGGGCGCCGTCCTCGCGCTATGCGTATCGGCATTGCTGCTGGCCGCCTGCAGCTCAACGAGCTCCTCCACCACCGCTACCACGTCCAAGAGCACTGCTACGACAGCGGCAACCGCCACCGGCTTGCAGAGCCTGGAGACCGCTCCCACGTCGAATATCTCTCTCACCGAGACGGGCTCCACTCTCCTGTACCCGCTCTTCAACCTGTGGGCCCCGTACTACAACCACGAGCACCCGAACATCGCCATCACCACCGCCGGTACGGGCTCAGGGACGGGCATCGCCCAGGCGGCGGCCGGCACCGTAAACATCGGCGCCTCCGACGCCTACCTCTCCTCCGGGCAGGTGGCTAAGACCCCTGGTCTGGAGAATGTCCCGCTCGCCATCTCGGCGCAAATGGTCAATTACAACATCCCCGGATTCACCGGCACTCTGAAACTCAACGGCAAGGTGCTCTCGGCCATCTATCAGGGCACGATCACCACCTGGAACGACCCACAGATCACCGCTGTCAACCCCGGCGTCACCATTCCTGCAGTGAAGATCGTCCCCGTTCACCGCTCCGACGGGAGTGGTGACACGTTCATCTTCACCACGTACCTGTCGGATCAAGATCCCAGCGGCTGGGGACAGAAGATCTCCTACGGCACCACGGTCGCTTTCCCGGCCATCGCGGGCGCGCTGGGTGAGAACGGGAACGGCGGCATGGTGAGCGGGTGCGGAGCGACGCCTGGCTGTGTCGCCTACATCGGCGTGAGTTTCCGGAACCAGACCTCAGCGGCGCACCTGGGTGAGGCCGAGCTTGAGAACGGCTCGGGCAACTACGAGGCGCTCACCAGTCAGACGGTGGCTGCGGAGGCGTCCAGCTTCGCCGCCACGACCCCCGCCTCGGGTGCAATCTCGCTGGTCGACGGCAAGAACGCCTCCACTGGGTACCCGATCATCAACTACGAGTACGCCATCGTGAACACCACCCAACCAAACGCGGACACTGCCACCGCGGTAAAGGCCCTCCTGGCGTGGGCGATGGACCCGAGCTCTGCCGGTGGGTCGTCCCCGGCCTTCCTGAACCAGGTCAATTTCGAGGCGCTTCCGACCTCTGCGATCAACGTGGCGGTCGCGCTACTCAACAAGATCCAGTGAGTCGCAAAACGAGGGGCAAGCACCGTGCTCGAACCTGCCGAACCTGGGCACCCTGAGTTCGTAAGAGCCACGCGCCCGCTCGTGGCAGCGGCCTCCCCTGCGTCGTTCGCAGTCATGATGTCGCCATCGGTGCACGCCGAGGGAGCGCCGGGAACAGCCGGCGGTGGAGCGGGCACCGGGGGCGGAGGAAGCGGGGAGGGAGGGTCCTCCGGGGTACCCCCGCAGCACCCGAAGGGAGCCGGGGGCCTGCGTGCCTGGGCCTCGGGCGAGCGCGTGATCCGAGAGGTGTTGCGCGTCGTGGCCTTCATCCCGCTCGTGGCGTTGGTCATCTTGGTGGTGATCTTGGTAGTTAAGGCGCTCCCGGCGATCCGCTTCAACGGCTTGGGTTTCTTGACGCACAACCCGTGGCGGCCCGGCAACTTTTACGCAAACCCGGTCACCACCAAGGGCGTGCCGCATCCGCCCGCCGCGAGCTACGGGGCGCTGCCGCTCATCACGGGGACGCTCGAGTCCTCGCTCGTCGCTATGGTGATCGCGATGCCGGTGGGGGTCGGCACGGCGATCCTCGTGGTAGAGAAGCTGCCCGTCAGGTTGTCGTCGGCGGTGGGGTTCTGCCTCGAGGTGCTCGTGGGTATCCCGAGTGTCGTCTACGGCCTGTGGGGCGCGCTCACCTTTGGCCCCTTCCTCGCCCGCGATATCTCACCCTTTATCTCCGACCACATTCCCGACGTGCCCGTCCTGAGCTTTTTCAAGGGACCGGTGGGCGCGGGGGAGGGACTCTTCACCTCGGGGGTGGTGCTCGCGATCATGATCCTTCCGATCGTCGCGGCGACCACGCGGGACCTGCTGCGCCAGGTGCCGCGTCAGACCGTGGAAGGAGCCCTCGCCCTGGGAATGACCGACAGCGAAGCCATGCATAACGTGTCTTTCCCCTGGGTGCGTTCCGGGGTGATAGGTGCCTCGGTGCTGGGCCTCGGAAGGGCGCTCGGGGAGACCATGGCCATTGCCATGGTGTCGGGCACCGTGCTCGGCGCCAACGCGCACGACTTCTACTCGACCATGACGACTATCGCTGCGACCATCGTCTCGCAACTTGACTCGGCGCTCACCGACTCTACCGGACTCGCCGTGCGTACTCTCGCCGAGGCGGCGCTGGTACTGCTGCTGATAACGCTCGTGGTGAACGTCCTCGCCAGACTGCTCGTCCGTCGGGTGTCCACCACGGCGCTTCCGGTGGGGCGGGGAATATGACGGTGGTTGCGGCAGGTCGGGAAACCACCGGACACGGTGGTCGGCCGGCAGATAGGGCGCGCCTCCGGCGACGCCGTGCCACCAATCGGCTTCTCTGGGGTTCTTGCGGTGTGGCACTGGCCTTGGTGGTGATCCCGGTCGTTTGGATCGTGGCGGGGGTGGCCTCACAGGCCCTTGCTCACTGGCACTGGAGCGTCCTAACGACGACCACCGTGGGTCAAAACGGTGGCCTGGCAAATGCCATCGTTGGTACCCTCGTGATCGTCGTTCTCGTTGCCATCGTGGCGGGTGCCATCGGCGTCGGTGGGGCCGTCTACCTGGCGGAGTTCACCTCGGAGGGGCGGGGTTCCTTCCTACGTGGGGCGTCGGAGGTCCTCTCGGGTATCCCGTCGATCGTGCTCGGCTACGTCGGCTATATCACCTTGGTCGTCGCCTTCCACTGGGGATTCTCGCTGGCCGCAGCGCTCGTGGTCCTCTCGGTGATGGTGCTGCCTTACATCGTGAAGTCGACCGAGGTGGCGCTGCGTCAGGTTCCGACCAACTACCGCGAGGGGGCGGAAGCGCTCGGCATGCGAAGCGGCTACGCCCTGCGCAAGCTAGTGATCAGACCGGCCTTGCCCGGGATCGCCACCGGGCTCATCTTGGCACTGGCGATCGCCCTCGGGGAGACCGCCCCTCTCCTCTTCACAGCCGGGTGGAGCGATCACTTCCCGACAGCCCACCTGACTCACGCCTCGATCGGATACCTGCCCTACGTCGTCTACGAGTTCTACAACCAACCCTACGCGTCATCCCAAAGGCTCTCCCACCTCGCAGCCCTCCTCTTGATCGTGTTCGTCCTGTTCCTGATCGTAGCGGCGCGGTTGATCGTGTCACTGACCCAGAACAACGCCCCGGACCGCCCGCAGCGCCCCAGCCGAGCAGCGAAATGAGCAGCACGTCGGACGCCATTGTGCGAGATGCGTCCCACCAGTGCGCCTTTCTGCTGATGGGCGGAGGCAGGTCAGGTCAGGTGATCGAGGTTGGTCCGATCGCGAAGCAGTTCCGCGAACCCTCCCACGGGCGCACCGACGACGTGAATGGCCGAGTCGGTTGATCGGAAGACTCAAGCGGAGGATGGCGTCACAAGAGGCTCCTGCGTTTGCGGCTTAAGGCACCCGAGAAACCCGTGGTCCTCGTGAACCTGAGCGCGCCTCAAGCTGTTCCTGAGCACGTAAGCGGCGCAGGAGCCGATCGACGGGTGCCTTCGGTCTGGGTTTCATAGAGACTCAGTTGTCTGTGAAGGCACTGCATCTCATGCTGCGCTCTGACGGTAGTAGATGCCTCGAACTCTGCCAGCGGGATCTTGCCGATCTCGTTGTGGATTCGGCGGTGGTTGAACCAGTCGACGTAGGCGAGGGTGGCCCAGTCGACGTCCTCGACCCCCTTCCACGGGCCTTCGTGGAAGAGGTCACAGGTCCTTTCTGAGTTCCCGCTGATGTTACGCCGTATTGGTCTGTAATGCCCAAAACGCGTCTTTCTCGCGTCTCGCGCGTCTTTTTCGCGTCCTTGGCAGGCCGTCGAGTCGCCCTCACCGGGCGCCCCCGAAAGCGCGGTCGAGGAGACGGTTGACGACGAGGTCGAGGAAGTTCGATTTCCGCCACCTCCACGAAGACCCTGTATCGAGCCTCAATCCGGGCTCTTGGCATCCGGGGGCACCAGGCGGTAGCCGGCGCCCCGAACGGTCTGCACGAGCGGTGTGAGCACCCCGACATTCAATTTCCGCCGGAGATACCCAACGTAGACGTCGACGACATTGCTGCCGGGATCGAAATTGTATTCCCACACGTGGTTCAGGATCTGCGTTCGGGACAGCACCTGGTGGGGGTTGCGCATGAACAACTCGAGAAGGGCCCATTCACGCGGGGCAAGATCGATCCTGTGCCCTTCGCGCCAGGCCACCTTGGCCATGAGGTCGAGACGAAGATCTCCGACCACGAGTTGGGTGGTGCTTATCTGTGAGGCGGTTCGTAATGCGGCCCGGATACGGGCCAAGAGCTCCTCGAAGACAAACGGCTTGGTCACGTAGTCAGTTGCCCCGCCGTCGAGACCGCGCACCTTGTCCGCCATTTCGTCGCTGGCTGTAAGGATGATGACCGGCACGCCCACACCTCGGTCACGCCAACTTCGCAAGACGTCCAGTCCGCTCCTGCCCGGCAAGGAGAGGTCGAGGAGCACGATGTCAAGGTCGTCTCCTAGCTCGGCGGACACATTCTGGGCCTCTTCCCCGCTGGAGGCGACCACCACCGCATAACCCTCGGCCTTCAATCCCTTGGCCAAGAATGTCGCGATACCGGTGTCATCTTCGACGATGAGGACGTTCATGGCATTGGCCCCCCGGAGTCGGTGAACCGCACTACACACGAACCGGGCAGCACCAGCGTGACACGGCAACCGTTCCCCGGTTCGCTCTCAAGCTCGATCTGACCGCCGTGTCCCTCTACCACTGCTTTGGCAATGGCCAGGCCGAGGCCCGAACCTGTGGCGTCGGTGGCACCGGGCCGGGCAAAGCGGGAAAAGGCGGACTTCTGCTGGGCGGCGGTCATGCCGCGGCCTGAGTCGACGACGCCGAGCCGGAGGTCTGCGTCGTGGAGAACGTCCAGCCCTATCGCGTCTCCGGGCGCCGTGGCTTTCACAGCGTTGTCGATCAGGTTCAACAGCGCTCCCCGAAGCTTCTGCGCGTCCACGGCGATGACCAAGTCGGGCACTGGGGAAAGGGACCAACGGCGGTCAGCCAGAACCCGAGTGGTCTCGGCCAAATCAGCCAGGAACGAACGAAGATCGACCGGCTCGGGTTCGATGAAATCGGGCTCGAGCGCGCGCCCGAGGAGGAGCAGCCGGTCAACCAGGACGCGCATGTGGTCGAGCTCGTCCACGACCACGGTGATCGTGTCGTGCACCTCTACGGGGTCTTGGCACGCGCCCCTACCGAGGACCTCGAGGTGGCCGCGGGCGACGGTGAGCGGCGTGCGCAGTTGATGAGAGACATCGGAGAGAAGCCGCCGTTGCGAGCCCATGGCTGCGGAGATGCGAGCGAGCATGGCGTCGAAGGTGCGCGCCAAGCGGCCCACTTCATCGTCGGCACCCTGATCACCCAGCCGGCGGTCGAGATCACCCCTGCTTATCTCGACCGCCGCCTCGGTCACCCTTCCCACCGTCCGCAGCAACCGCCTCAGGAGCAGGTACGTGCTGAGCAACGCCATGGCGAGGGCGACGGCCGCCTCCGATCCCGCCAGAACCAGAACCTGCCGACGTTGGGCGTCGAGATTGGACAGGTCGACAGCGGCGACGAATAGGCCAACTGAAGTTTGGCCTGTTCGGATCTGGCTTCCGAGGATCATGTACCTATGCGGAGCCGAGGAGGTCACGATCACCGTCGATGCGGGCTTGTGCGCCAGCCACGATGAGACCGGAGGGAGGCGGAAGAGGGCTGCCGACCCTGGGCTCCCCTCAGCCGGGACATGATCGAGGGCGATCAGGAGCACGCGTCCGCTGGGGAGGACGTGAGTGCGGAGGTACGAGCTGGTGAATGACTCGAGCGATGTTCCGGTGGGCCGCTGATCGGCGGCAGTGGAGTACTCGGTGATCTCGGCGGTGAGGTCGCCAACCAGGCTTCGCTGGTAATGGCTGGTGAAGTCAGCCACTACCCGGAATGTGACTACGCCGAGCACCGTGGTGAGGATGACAGCGTGGATGGCCAGCAGGCGCCCGGCCGTGCCAGGCCACATATGTCTGGCGGGTGGTGATTCGTCGCCGTCGCCTCTCGCCTCTCGCTGCACCGCGTGGTTCAGTTCCCGGCCCCGGAGCCCGAGCCAGACTCAGACGTGGAAGATGACGTAGGCGATGAGTCTTCCGATCCCGGTGAAGGCTCTGCCGGTGAGTTGGCAGGCGGTGCTGTCGGAACACTGTCCAACGGCGTTGACGGTGATGGAGACGGCGATGGAGTGGACTGGGGCTGGTCGGCGCTGGTGCCGTTGTCGAAAGTCTCCACCTCGCGGTTGGGCGTGATCTCGTGGACATCGCCGCCCGAACCACCGACCGGCTGGGCGGCTGCCGAAGGGGGAGTCGCCGACGAAGCGGTCCCCGCACTGCCGCCCCCAGTCGACCCGCTCGACAGTGACACCGACGTCGGGACTCTCGCATGGCCGGGCCCCGGCGTGCCGAGGTCAGCACCTACCGCTACCAGAAATGCTAGGAGCACGCCGATGCAGAGTTCCGACAACGTCCACAATGCCTCGTGTCGACGTATGGACTTCACGGCTACTTCCCATCGCTGGCGGACCACGTTCCCGAATTCTCTCACGGTGGTCCCGCCAACAAGGGCCAGGGTCCGACCTCGGCTCTTGTTGGCTCTTTGCGCAACTTCCTCGAGTCAGCCGTCACTCGTCTTCGGCGCACTGCTCGCCGTGTCAGGAGAGTCGGTGGACTTGGTGGAACCGGCATTCCCCTGGGTGTCCACCGAGGTTCCCGAGCTCGATGGGGTCTGGGCGGCCTCTGGCTGCTGCACGGGCTCTTTCACCTGGGCGGCCTCTGGCTGCTGCACGGGCTCTTTCACCTGGGCAGCCTCTGGCTGCTGCACGGGCTCTTTCACCTGGGCCGGCTCCGGCAGGGCGGTCGACTGCTTGTCCACCTGGTTCGCCGCCAGCACGGCATCATCGCTCTGCTGAACGTGCACGACGTAGGTGGCGGCATTGGGGGCCACGATATGGACGTCGTAGACCGCCACTCCACGCTCTACGACCGGACTGCTGGCAAGTACGTTCACTGCTCCAGAACCCGGATAGTTCGCGTCCACGTAGGACACGGCGGCCTGGTCGGCCCCGGCAATTGCACCAGGGCTACTGGCAACAGACAGACTTATGGTTGCCGGAGGCGATGGCACTGAGGCTGCCCCTACGCCGGCGGACATGAGCGCCCCCACTCCCAGCGCACTGCTTCCTGCTACAACCCATTTCGTCGTGTTTCGCATGTCGTCCTCCTGAGTGGACTTCGTATGCAGGTCAGCTTGGACCTCCGAAATGAGTCGCCAATGAGCCCCCAGTGAGACATCTCTCATTAATCGGTGTCGAGCATGAGCGCCCGCTCGGGGCAGGCGTTGACCGCTCGACGCGCCCGACGGACCAGCTGAGGGTCGACGAATGGGGCCGGATCCACGGCGGCGTAACCCCACTCGTCGAGATCGACTCGTTCGCTGAAGAAGAGCGTGCAGATTCCATGACCCTCACAACGCACGGGATCCACCACCAGCCGCATGGCCGTCATCTCCAGCCCGTGGGTGTCTGAGGCAGCGGGAATATCGGTCCGCGGCCCACGCCGCTGCATCCCTTCCATCCGAGGTGTCTTCGAATCTCGGGGGCAAAGACCTCCAGAGCGCTCTCCACCAGCGTCACTGCCCCGTCGGGGTGCCTGCAGGCGCCTCGACCGATCACTCCGGCGCCCAGGCGATGCATTCGCCTCACGTCTCCCCGGTTGGAACGTCCCGCCGCGAGGTCGGCCAGGGCATCCGACAGCGCCGGCAATCCGAACACACAGGGCCCGCACTGCCCCGAGCTCTCGCCCGCCAGGTACGACATGAGACGTGCCGTCTCGACGATGCCGCAAGTGCCGTGCGGAAGCACACCGATCAGCCCACATCCAAGGGACGCTCCGACAGCGGACAACGCATCGCGGTCCACCGCGACATCCCAGGCCCTGGACCCGTCGATCCATGTTCCTGCGTAGCCGCCGATGAGCACGGCCGCCGGGGGGGTGCTAACACCGCCCGCTGTCGCCAGAAGCTCGCCCAGGGAAACCGGTGCCACCACCTCGAACACCCGCCCCGCAGCGGCCACGTCGCCGGCCAAGGTGACCAACGTCGAGCCTGGCGAGGCGGTCGAACCGACACGTGCGAACCAGTCATTGCCGAAACGCGCAAGGAGCGCGAGGTGAGCCACGGTTTCGACGTTGTGGATGAGCGTTGGGCGCCCCCCGACTCCCGACAAGGCTGCTGGTCGTCGATTGAAACGCGGCTTGGCGTCGTCGCCTTCGAGAAGTGCCACGATGGCACTTGCTTCACCGGCGACGTACCGGTCAGGACCCAGGACGATGGAGAATCTGGGGTCGTCGCGGCGCGCTGCACCCCGTTCGGCGAGGGCCCGTTCCAGGGCTGCCCGAGGTTCGTGATCGGACTGGTGCAGGACCACGACGACTTCGCCTGCACCCGTCGCCGCAGCCAACGCCACCGCCCCGTCGAGCACGAGGTGAGGGCGGAGGCCTACCAAGGTCGCATCCTTGCGGCTGGCCGGTTCGCTCTCGGACCCGTTGACGACGATCAGAGGTGCACCCCCAGACGACATCAAGGTTTCGAGTTTGCGCGCCACGGGGAACGAGGACCCGCCGCGACCACACAGGGCGCTCAGCCGGACCGATTCGAAGAACGAGCCCGGGTCACCAGCGGTATCGGGAACGGGACCCAGGCGCGCGACATGGTCGCCCAGGGACTCAGGACCGGCATGCTCCGGCGGACCGGCGAGGAGGCGGGTCCCGGGGTCGCCCGGCGCGCCGAAAGGTCGTGGCCCGGTGTATGTTGCCTCTGTTGTTTCGATCGAGGCGAGGAGCAAAGCACTGCTTCTCACGTGACCTCGACCACTTCGCGGGCATGATTCTCGTCCGCGGAACTCGGACCCATCCACTCGGGGCGGGGCAGATAGCGAGTGACGGCGAGCGCCAGCACCACGACACCGGTGCCGGCATAGAGAGAGCGCAGGGCCACGGTGTCAGTTCCGGCCAGCACCCCGTGGAGCCACACGAGGACGAGAGACAACCCCGCCACCCGGTGGACACTTAGCCAGACGCGCCTCGCCACGGAACCGGCGAGCAAGACCGTGGCAACAACGACGATCCCGGCGTAGAGACCCACGATGCCGAGCGCAACCGCGGCGGGGCGATAACGGGCCTGCCCCGGCACCAGCGCTCCTATCCAACCGACTCCGGCGAAGCTGTCTGAGGCGAGCACGAGAACATGGCCAAGGACAAGAGCCCCGGTGGTGACGGCCAGTGCCACATGGCCCCTCAGCACCGCTCCAGGATGGATCAGGTGCCGCCGCCGGGGCCTCCATGGATGGCGGTACCAGAACCCCATAGCCACCAATGCCACCAATGACAGGTAGGCGGCAATCCCGAGCGACCGGCCGAGGATCCACGGCAACATCCGGTTGTGAAGGGCTGGGGCGGCCTGACCGCCCACGGCGTAGCCGACGATCAGTGCGACGACCACGACACCGAGGCCGGGCCCGAAGCCCTTGGGCTCACGCCCCTGTTTCGTCGATCCGACAGGCCCCTTCATGCTGCTCGCCACAGGACATGGCACTCCATGCCCGGGCTGGCCGCCACCGCACCTGACTCGTCGACCCACATGGCGGCCAATCCCCGTTGAGCGGCCAGTTCCCCGATCGCATCGCTACCTCGGAGGAACAGCACTTTGCTCCAGACCTCCGAGACTGCCGGATCAGTGGCCACGACGGTGACCGAAGCGAGTCCCTCCCCGCCCGACTGCCCGGTGTCGGGGTCGACGATGTGATGAACCGACTTGCCCCCGACCTTCCATCGGCGCAGCCGCACCGAGGAGGTAGCACAGGCAAGATCCCCTATAGCGAGCACTGCTAGGGGCTGCGTGCCTCCCGCTGGATCTTCGACTGCTATTCGCCACGGCCCTCCATCAGGGGCGGTCCCGGCGCAGTAGCAGTCCCCGCCGGCTTCTACGAGGTAGCCATGGCCGCCAGCGAGCACCTGACTGGCCCATCGCACAGCGAGTCCCTTGGCGATGCCTCCGAGGTCTACGGGGTGGCTCCCGAGCATCACCTCTTCGGACACCTCGCGAAACCGCGGCCGCCAGAACGGCATCGGGGGGCGGTCGGGGCGAGGTCCTCCGTCCAAGAGCACGTTCCCCTCGGCGAACGGCAGGGACCGGCTGTATCCCATCGCAACCAGATCACTTAATACTCTCGGGTCGAAACGGCCCGCTGTCTCACGGTACGCCCAGTGCGCCTCGATCAGCGCGTCGAAACAGACGCGTCCCACCCGGTTCCAGTGCTCTAGTCGGGCGTTCGCCCGCATCAGCGAGCTGCAGGGGTCGAAGCGAGTACAGGCCCTTTCCACCGCGTTGAAGACCTGTAAAGCCTCGTCGATACGAACACGCACCTCTTGCTCGTCCTCGCCGACAGCGGAGCGGATGGTGATATCGCTGGCCATGGCTCGGGCCCGACCGACCACCTCTGCGCCGAGTGTCTCAAGGGACACCGGAAGCTCCGGTGGTGGCATGAACCGCCGGGGGAAGGGTCGGGACGATCACGGGGGCTATGGACGGCCCCGGCGCTGCGGACGCTGCCGACTGGCCGGTCGGAGATGTGACGACAAAACGCGGTAGGGCGTCGATCTGTGCGACAGCTGCCGCCAGCGCCTGGCTCGTCTGACGTAGGGCTGCGAAGTTACGAGCCAACTGGGCTGTCGCGGCAGTGTTCGCCGTCACCGGGACCCGGGCCTTCGGCGACACCCACGCGGCGGCGGCACCCACGCCCAGAGAGGCCAGGGTTCCGACGACCAACGCCGGAACCCGGCGCCGCAGCGCCCGCCTCCTGGCCAACTGGCGTCGAGCTCGTTGGAGAGCGTCAGCCATCGCCACCGCCGTCGTCACCGGACAGGGCGCCGCTGGCGCCAGTGGACGCGTGAGTTGCCGGTGCTGATTGCTGGGCTGCCGCTCGCTGGGCTGCTGCGAACTGAGCCGATTCCTGGGCCAGCGTGGCGCGCTCAGCCGCGAGCTGGGCCGCCTGCTGGCTGAGTGAGTCCTGCTGCTGCGACTGCTGCGCGACCTCGGCGGCAAGCCGCTGTTCGGCGCCGGCGATTGCTGCTTGCAACGTCTGCTCCTCCGCACGAAGAGCGGCAATCTGCGGGTCGATAGCCGAGGCAGCCGGAGCCTTCGCCGTCACCCCTGCCAGCGACACACCGGATCCGGGAGCCTCTACCAAGGCCGTGCCGCCCCCTACCATCACGCCTCCGGCGGTAGCGAGGGCGACGAAAAGTCTTCTCTTCGGATTCATCGACTTCCTCCTGGGCGGTAGAGCCACTCGTAGTATCGACCGCCGATGTGAGAACTTGATGAACGACACATGAGGCTTCTCTCATGAACGACATGGGTTCCGCAGTGATCTCGCCCGACCCGACAGCTACCCCAAGTACTCTGTCGGCACGTCAAGCTCATCGGGAGGATGAGTGAGGGTCATATTCAGCTGCGTTCCACAGACCGGCCACATCGTGCCTTTGCTTCCCCTCGCGCAGGCGTTCGCCGCGCAGGGCGACGATGTAACGATAGCCAGCGGGCCTGATGCCGAGTCCGAGGTCCTAAGCCGAGGGCTGTCGTTCCTTCCCGTAGCTCATATCGCGGTGCCAGCTGGCACGCGCGTCAGCATCGAGGTTGTCAACGCGGACTCCGACATGGCACACGGCCTAGTAATCACGGCCACGAGCACATCTTCGTCGTGGATGCCGATGATGAGTGCCGCGCTGGCATTCAACGGTTCGGCGCTGTGGTTCTTAGGGGCGTCTACTTCGGCGGGGATGCAGGAGGGCACGGTGAGCTTCACAGCCAGCGAACCGGGCACCTACCAATGTCTCTGCCCCGTTCCCGGACACGCGCAAGAGGGGATGGTCGGCGAGTTCATTGTCAAACGGGCTCCTTGAGCCCCGTCGTTTCCGAGGTTCTTGGCGGAGAGCCCGCGATCCAGACATCGGAGCGAAGTGCTATCTCTCGCGAGCATCAGCAGAGGGCGCCTTAATGATGCCGGCTATGCGCTCCCAGGGCCCAGGCTCTCTGAGCCGGACGGCCGCTCGGTAACGAGCGACGGGTATGGGTAGGACCGGCCGGCGCGGGAAAGCCCTTCGTAGTGAGCTGGGCGGCCGCAGGACGGCGGGGAGCGCCCCCAGGGTCGGAGGGGTCGAGGGTCTCACCAGCCGTCGGCGTTAACAGGGGGTGCCGAGTCTGTTCGGGCCCGAGACGACCCAGCGCTAACGGCAACCGGCTGCGCCGACCTGAGCTATCCCGGATAACCAGGTCGACGGTCAGAGAAGACGACAAAGTGCACCTCCTCGGCGCTTCACACCGTCGCCCGTCGATTGATCGCGACAAGAACAACGTGGGTCGAGCCCCGCCCCCTGCGAGGACTGCGGCGAGGACTGCGAACCCCTACGACCAAACGATGGTGTCGCACAAAAGTGACCTCCTACCAGGAGCGGCGAGGACTTCTGCGCATGCTGAGCGAAGTCCGTGTTCGATCGGAGGTTGTTGGGTCGGGGGACGGTCCCTAGCAAGGTCGTCGTTTGGATCCGAGCAACGTAGGTCTCGTTGCCGGGGAGCTGTGGTCACCCTCCGATGTAGTTGTTCCGTCGCGCCCCGGGACTTCCGGGGCGAAGGAGGTTGTCGCCATGGCACTGCGCCTGCTCGGAGACGAGCACCCTTCATTTGAAGACCTGCCCCTCGTCCTCACCGTCGAGGAGGCCGCGGCCGTGCTGCGCATCGGGCGCAGCGCGGCATATGACCAGGCCCGGATCTTCCGGGCTACGAACGGAGCCGAAGGCCTTCTCGTGATCTGCGTGGGGAGGAACCTGCGGGTGCCGAGGGCTGCCCTCGAGCGCTTGCTCGACCCAGGCTCCTCGATAAAGCGCCCGGCGTCGTGACCGAGATGTCCCCGGTCTCCTTTACGTCCGTGAGTCACCTGGTCGCAGTCCTCGCCGTCTCCTCGGAGCACCGGATCGTCTTCCTTGGGCTCTTTCTCATCCCGTCGCCAGACACCACTGCACCGTGTGGTGGTTCCTCGCCGCCGGAGTGTTGGCCATGATGATGGGGCTCACCAAGATGGCGCCGGACGGCTGGGCGTATTACGCCCGCGAGATCGCCGAGGGCAAAGAGGACTACTTCGCCAAGGAGGAGCCCGGGCGCTGGCTCGGCCGGGGAACGGACGATCTCGGCCTGGGTGGCTCGACAGAGCCCGAGGGCCTCGAGCGTCTTTTCGGTGAGGCTCGCCATCCCATAAGCGGTGAGGCCCTCGGACGCCCCTTTGCCACGGGCAAGCGAGCGGTGGCCGGCTATGCGCTCAGCTTTTCGCCGCCGAAATCGGTGAGCGTGCTGTGGGCCCTGGCCGACGACGCCGTGGCCACGTCGCTGAGAGCGGGACACGACGCCGCGGTCACAGCCGCCATGGGATATTTAGACGAGCACGCGGCGTTCACTCGCCGCGGGAAGGCAGGGGTCCTCCAGGTCGACACCGAAGGACTCCTTGCCGCCTCTTTTGTTCACCGGACCTCCAGAGCGGCCCATCCACAGCTACATACCCACGTGCTTCTGGCCAACAAGGTCCGGGCCGTATCCGACGGCAAGTGGCTGTCGATCGACGGCACCGAGCTCTATGGGACCCAGAAAGCGGCCGGCATGCTCTACAAAGCCGCCCTTCGGGCCGAGCTCACCACCCGGCTGGGCGTCACCTGGAGCGAGGTGGACGCAAATGGCATCGCCGAGATCGACGGCGTTCCTCATGACCTCATCGAGCACTGGTCCAAGCGCCGCCAAGAAGTGAAAGCCATGGCGAGTGCCCTCATCGCCGGTCGCGAGGCCGCGCTCGGCCGGTCGCTATCGAGTACCGAACGTTCAGAAGCCCACCAGCTCGCCGCCTATCGCACACGGGGTGCCAAGGCGGAAGACATACGCAGCACCGCCGAGCTGCGCGCCGCCTGGCGAGAAGAAGTCGAAGCCCAAGGTCTCGGCCCCGAGCGCTGGGCGAAGGACGTGCTTGGTCGCCAGCCACGCCGCTCCCCGCCGCTCGAACAATCGGTGCTCGAGCACCCGGCGTTCGAACACTCAGCGCTTCTGTCGCGGGCCAGAGACATCTTGGAGGAGAGCGCGTCGACCTGGACAAGAGCAGAAGCCACCGAGGTGCTCACCACCCAGTGTCGTCCCGGGCAGGAAAGTCCAGTTAAACGACCATGTTCTCGGTGGTCGGGACCGGCGTCGATCCGGTGACCTCACGCTTTTCAGGCGCGCGCTCTGCCAACTGAGCTACCCGACCTTGCTTCTACCCCGAATCCCGGGGCGGCGGTCCTGACGGGATTTGAACCCGCGACCTCCGGCTTGACAGGCCGGCGTGCACTCCAAACTGCACCACAGGACCCTGGGTGTCCGAATCCGTTGCACCACCAACGGGATTCGAACCCGTGTTACCGCCTTGAAAGGGCGGCGTCCTCGGCCGCTAGACGATGGGGGCTCGACCCATCAGGGCGGTCCGCACGATAGCAGGTCCATCCGCCGCCCCATCGGGGCCCACCCGAGTCATCCCTGGTCAGCAAGGGACCAGGTCGTCCCCTCGGGCTCATCACGGATCTCCACGCCCAGTCCGGCCAAGCCGTCGCGCACGGCATCGGCCTCGGCGAACCGGCGGTCCTGGCGGGCCCGGTCGCGCAGGGCCAGGGCCAGCTCCACGTACGGCCCGACCACCTCGGCCACATCTCCGACCCCGTGTTCGGCCAGGGCCCCGAGCTCCACCACCATGGCCCGAAGCGCGGCTCGCCCACGGTCTGCCTCGTCGGACTGCAAGGTGTCGGCCCGCCACTGCCACAGGTCTTCCTCGAGGCCCAGCAGCGCGCTCACCATGGCCTCGGGCCGCCGGTCGGCCACAGCGAGGCGGAACTCCTCCTCCCGCCGGCGGATGGCCTCTAGCAACGGCGATCCCCCGGCCACGTCGGCGGCTGGTGCGGTCCTGAATGGCTCGGCTTCGGTCAACCCCGAACTTGGCGCCCGAGGGCCCCCGGGGCTCCGGTGGGCCAGCTCCTCGGCCATCTCCCGCAGGCGGAGCACCGGCACCGGCTCTCCGGCTTCGAGGCGGGCTGAGCGCCCATGGGCCCTGATGGTCACCGCACCGCGGCCCATGATCTCGGCGTTACCCGCTTCAAGGTCGAGCATGAGCGCCGTGTGCTCGTCCACCCCGATGACGAAGGTGTCCTCGGGCAGGTCGTGCTCGAGAAGAGCCAACCGCTCCTCGCCGAGGTAGCAGAACCGGGTGTCATGGGTGCCGCCTTCGGCGTTGTCATAATGGGGGATGATCGCCACCGAAAGGCCAAGCGGTCCGAGCAGGTCGAGACCGTCCTCCCAGTGAGGCGTGTCACCCACCTTGTAGATCTCGTAGACGGGCACGGTCCGCAAGCCCAGCGTCAGGGCGGCCGCCGAGGCGAAGGTGACCGCCCCTCCGTGGGAGAGCTTCTCGGCCAGCAGGGTCGGCACCAGGGTGTCGCGCCAGTGCCGCAGGGCGTAGGTGGGGCTGCCGGGCCCGGCGAACACGAATGGAGCGGCGACCAGTTGTCCGACCAGGGCGTCACCCCCGGCTCCGGCGAGGTCGGCCGCCGAGCGCAGCCCGGCGATCTCCAGTGTCGCCCCCACGCTGTCTCGGAAGTACACCACGGCCTTCTCGGCCAACTCCCGGGCGTTGGTCTGGAAGCCGAAGGGGGTGTCGAGCAGGATCCCCGACGAGGGCCCCGGACCTAGCCGTTCGAGCACCGACCGGTGGGCTTTCACCATGGTGGGCGCCGTCTCGCCCGAGCCCATGATGGTGAGGAGGCGGGCCATGGTCATCCTTCTTCGCCCGGGTTCGAGGTGTGCCGACCGTCGAGAGCGCCGGACAGCACCTCGATGATCTCGCCCTGGAGCATGCTCAGGTACCCGTACACGGCGTAGTGCTGCGCCTGGGGATCTGTCGGATCGATCTCGGTCATGTCCTCACTCACCTCGAGCTGTGTGCCGAGCAGCAGGCGCAGCACCTCGAGCGCCCCCATCCACTGCTGGAGCTCATCCTCATCGACCGAGTCTGCCCCCGCTGTGGCGGCCAACGTGTCGAGTGCGTGCTGGTGATGGGCGAGCAGCCCCTCCCCCATGAGGGACCGGTACTCGGCCTCGGCCTCGTCGTTGTCGGGGTAGGCCACCGGGAACAGCCGGGATGCCGCCGGGTCCTCGGCCACCAACGAGCTCCGAGCCTGGCGGGGCAGGTCCTCCAGGAGCTCTTGCTCGGAGCGGCCGAGGTGAGGGTGGAAGCGCCCGGATCGGTCACGACTGAAGCGTCGGCGCGCCATCATGCACCGGCCGTCATGACGCCTGCTCCAACGTGGCCCACAGTCCGTGCTCGTGGAGGCGCGAAACATCCAGCTCGGCCCGCTCGCGGGGCCCCGAGCTGACCACGGCCCTTCCCTTGTGATGCACGTCCAGCATCAACTTGGTGGCTTTGTCCCAGCTGTATCCGAAGAGCTTCTGGAACACATAGGTGACGTATGACATGAGGTTGATGGGATCGTTCCAGACGATGACCAGCCACGGTCGGACAGCGGTGACGTCTTCGCCGCCGACCGGGCGGTCGACGATGACAGGTTGCGTAGTCACGACGATCCGGCTCGGGCTGTGCCCTTCACCGCTGGCCCGCAGACGGCGTTGGCGGAACGTTCGACCGTAGATCGCTCCGGAGCGTGGTCGAACAGGCCGTCGATGAACCACAGCGCCGCCCCCCACACAGTGGTGGCCCCGAGGACGTGGATCCCCACCAGCAGGGCCGGAAGATGGGTGAAGTACTGGGTGTAGCCGACCACCCCCTGGCCCACCATGGCGGCGAGCAGCATCTGACCGCGTACGCGCACCGACGACGGGGCGCCGGCCCGCTCCAGCAGGATCAGCTCGACCACCGTGGCTGCGCCGAGGACCAGCACGATGGCCGAATGGGCCCTGGCCATGTCGGCCAAGGGCACCGGCAGGCGCTTGGCCCCCGGGCCTCCGGCGTGAGGCCCGGCACCGGTGGTGGCGGTGCCGGCGGCCACGGCCAGAGCCAGCAGGCCGAGGATCACCCAGGCCAGGCGCAACTGTCCCCTCGCCACCCGGGGCCGACCCGGCCCGGGGGCCCGCTCGGCTCTTGTCATGAGGACCACCGCCACCGAGAGCAAGGCGATTCCCAGCATGAAGTGGGTCATCACGGCGTATGGGTTCAACTTCGTATACACCACCACCCCGCCGAGCACCGCCTCTGCGATGACCCCGCCGACCATGGCCGCAGCCAGCCCGACCAGGTCCCGCCGGGCCGGGGCCCGGCGCCAGGCGCCGGCCACCAGGGCCACGCACACGACCGACAGGGCCACCACCACCAGGCGGTTGCCGAACTCCACCGCCGGGTGGAACGACAGCGCCGGCGTGAGCGACGTCCGCGAGCACGTGGGCCAGTCGGGACATCCCAGGCCGGAGTCAGTGAGACGCACGGCCCCACCGGTCACGATGTTGAGCACCACCAGAGCCACGCCGGCCCGGGCGAGGCGGAGGAAGGCCACGGGGCCGACACGGGGGAGCTGCACCGGAGGTCCATGGTACCTGGGGTGCCCCGGATCCCCTCCGGCCAAGGGGCCCCGGGGCTGGTCCGGCCCGCAGCAGGGCCGTAGGCTCGGTCCCCATGTCCACTGCCACCACGGCGCGCCAGGCGCTGCGTAGCTACGTGGCGCTGACCAAGCCGCGCATCATCGAGCTCCTGCTGGTCACGACGCTGCCCACCATGTTCGTGGCCCAGCGCGGCGTGCCGTCGGTGACGCTGATGCTGGCGACCTTGGTGGGCGGGACGCTGGCTGCCGGTGGAGCCAATGCCATCAACATGGTGGTGGACCGCGACATCGACAGCGTCATGCACCGGACCCGGCACCGCCCGCTCGTCACCGGTGAGATAACCCCGGGCGCTGCGCTGGTCTTCGCATTGTCGCTGGAGGTGGCTGCCTTCGTCGAGCTCACGGCGGCTGTGAATCTGCTCTCGGCGGTCCTGGCCGTGTCAGCCACCGCCTTCTACGTCTTCGTCTACACCATGTGGCTGAAGCGGACGTCGAGCCAGAACATCGTCATCGGGGGCGCCGCCGGAGCGGTGCCCGTGCTGGTGGGATGGGCGGCGGTGACCGACAGCCTCGGATGGGCCCCCGTCGTGCTCTTCGCCGTTATCGTCATCTGGACGCCGCCGCACTTCTGGGCCCTCGCCGTCCGCTACCGCGACGACTACGAGGCGGCGCACGTGCCCATGCTGCCGGTGGTGGCCACCTTCGCCCGCACCGCCCGCCAGATCTTCCTCTACAGCGTGGCCCTGGTGGCGGTGACGGTGCTCTTTGCAGTGGTCGGGCACATGGGCCCGACCTACCTGGTGGCCGCCGTCGTCCTCGGGGCCGTGTTCGTGGCCTATGCCGTGCGCTTGCGCCTCCAGGAGACGCCGCGCGCCGCCATGGCGTTGTTCAGGTACTCGATCACGTACCTCACGCTGCTGTTCGTCGCCATGGCCGGCGACGTGCTCGTCCGTTTCCATTGATCGCCCCGGCGCCCGTGCCGGGGCGCGTGAGGATCAGCCGGCCAACACGGCGAAGCGCGGCGCTACCCCGAGGCACCGTTCGGGCAGGGCCATGGCCTGGCGTTCAGCCCACTCAACGTCGCGGAGCCTGACCAACCGGGGCGCCTTCCACCCGGCCTCGGCCACCGCCGCCACCACGTCGCCCGGGGCTGTTCCCCGCCCGAAGGGCAGGCGCCCCCGTACCTCGGCGGGGTAGTCGTCGTGGTGGTCGCGAGCGATCCCTCGGGCCCGCCGTAAGGCGTCGCGCCCGGCACCTCGTAGACGCTCGAGCGCATCGGCCGTGCCCCAGATGCTCTCGATGACCACCAGGCGCCCGGCGGGGGCCACCGTGCGCCAAGCCCGGAGGGTGCCGACCGGATCGGGCAGCGTCCACACCAGGTGACGCTCCATTACGGCGTCGAAGGGCCCGGGCGGCACGTCGTGCGCCGGGCCCAGCACGGTCTCGATGTCGAGGCCACGGCCGGCGGCGGTGGCATGGAGACGCTCGAGCATCCGGGGCGCCAACTCGAGCGCTGTCACCTGGTGGCCGGCGGCCGCCGCCAACAGGCTCAGGAAGCCGGTCCCGGCCCCGCAGTCAAGGACGCGGGCGGGGGGAGCGGGCAGCATGCCGGCCAGGGCGGAGGCCCAGGCGGCGAGCACGGCGCCATGGCGAGGGTGATGGCCCGGGGCGTTGTCGTAGGTGGCGGCGTCGGCATCCCAGAACCGACGTATCTCCTCGAGGTCGTCCATCTATGTGTTCTAGCAACCCGCCGAAGGGCAGCCCGGCCTCGGGCCGGCCTCGGGCCGGCCACCATCCCAATTCCAACGCTGGAGCGATTTCCACCACAATGCGACCATGCAGATCAACGGTTCCAAGGTCCTCGTCACCGGCGCCTCCTCCGGGATCGGCGCCGCTCTGGCCCGCCGCCTGGCTGGCGCCGGTGCCACCGTGGGGGTGGTGGCCCGGCGTGAGGACCGCCTGGCCGAGGTGCTGGCCGACTGCCGTCGCCATGCTCCCGAGTCGCAGATGTGGGTGGCCGACCTGTCCGATGTGGAGCTGGCCGAGCGTGTGGTCCTCGAGGCCTGGGACTCCTTCGGCGTCCTCGACTGCCTCGTCAACAACGCCGGGGTGCCGATGCGCCGGCATACTTCGAAACTCGACGCCGAGACGCTCGAGTGGGTCATGCGGGTCAACTTCCTGGCCCCGGCGCGCATGATGATGGCGATCCTCCCGCGCATGCTCGAACGCGGCCAGGGCATGGTCGTGAACGTGTCGAGCGTGGCCGGCCGCCTCGGCAACGCCAACGAAGCGGCGTACTCGGCCAGCAAGTTCGCGCTGTGTGGATGGAGCGAGGCCACCGCCGTGGACCTGTGGGACACGGGCGTCAAGGTGCGCCTGGTCAATCCCGGACCGATAGACACCGAGATCTGGGACCTGCCCGGCAACGACGAGCCATTGATCGATGTGCCGAAGATCTCCGCCGACGACATGGCGGTCGGCATCGTGGCGGCCATGGAGGGCGACACGTTCGAGCACTACGTGCCGGACATGAAGGCCATCATCGAGATGAAGACGACCGACCCAGACTCCTTCCTGAAGGGCATGGCCGACATGGCACGGGGCGCCAAAGGCTGAGCCGGGTGTGGCGCCTCAGCCTCCTTGGGCCAGGAGGCGCTCCATGTCGTCGCTCAGGGCGTTGGCCAACTCCACGAGCAGGGCCGGGCGGTCAGAGGCGTCGGCCTCGAGCAGGCGCTGGCGGTCGAGCGGGTTCACCGGCAGCCGGTGGCAGAGTTGCCATAGCGACACCGGGCGTCCGGGCCGCTCGGGCTCCCCGATGGGCATGTCCCCGAGCTCTGAAAGCAGCGCCTCCACCCGTCGCACGGCCATCGTCGCCGCCTGCCCCGGGCCGGCCACGTCCCCCGGCTCGTCGGCCAGTTCCTCGACCAAGGCCATCGGATAGGGGTCGTCGGCCAGCCACGAGCGGACCCGGAGGCGCTTCACGCCTCTGGCCAGCACCAAGGACCGCCCGTCGGCCGAGGTGGAGGACGCCTCCACGCGGGCCACGGTGCCCAGTTCGTGGCGTGTGTCACCACCACCGACCTCGGAGCCCCGGGCGATCAGCACCACTCCGAACTCAGGCTCAGCAGCGCTGAGACAGTCGGCCAGCAGCGCCCGGTAGCGAGGCTCGAACACATGGAGCGGCAACAGGGCTTCCGGAAACAACACCGTCTGCAGGGGGAACATGGCCAGGTGTCGGCCCTCGCCGGGCATGGCGGTCAGCGCAGGGCCCGCCGCCGGCGGGCCGCTTCGGCAAGAGCCATGTCCGCCGCCTCCTCGGGGCTTATCGCCCGGAGCACGGGGTCGACCGTCCGGCCGCCTTTGGCCAACTCCCACGTCCCGAGGCCGACAACGGGGATGCCGGCCTGCAGCGCCAGCGCCATCTCCGACAAGGTGCCGAACTCGCCGCCCACCGCCACAATGGCATCGGCGTTGCGCACCACGAGCACGTTGCGGCCTTCACCCATGGCGGTGGCCACGGCCACGTCCACGAAGGCGTTGGCCGCCCCCCGGTCATCGCCGGGGAGGATCCCCAAGCTCATGCCCCCTCCGTCGCGCGCCCCTCGGCAGGCCGCCTCCATGACGCCTCCCAGGCCGCCGCACACCACGACCGCCCCTCCCTCGGCCAGGGCCCGCCCGAGGCGGGCGGCCTGCTCACACTCCTCGGCCTCGGCGTGTCCCGATCCCACTACCGCTACGTGCAGGCGTGCCGCCGGTCGTGATGCATCCATGTCACTCCCATCGGAAGAACGTCGCCGCCACCACCGGGGCAGCCACCGCCCAGGCTGCCAGCACCACCCAGGACCAGGCGGCCACATGGGTGCCGAGGCCCACACAGCGGTGCAGCCCGTCGGCCAACGCCGCCGCCGGTAGCGCTTTGGCCACGCCCTGGAGCCAACCCGGGAGTTTCGAAAGCGGCGCCAGCATCCCGCTCACGAGCAGCAACACCAGCCACAGCCCATTGGCCGCCGCCAGGTTCACCTCAGCCCGCAGTACGCCGGCGAGCAGCAGACCCAGGCCAGCGAAGGCGGCTGTGGCCAGTACGACGACGACGAGGGCCACCCCCGCACCTCCGGCGCTCGGCCGCCAACCCAGGGCCAGGGCCACCGGCACGAGCACCGCTCCTTGGAGCAGCTCCACGGCGGCCACGGCGGCGATCTTGGCGCCGAGCAGGGCCGGGCGGCCGAGCGGCGTGGTGCCCAGCCGCTTGAGCACGCCGTATCCGCGCTCGAAGCCGGTGGCGATGCTCAGGTTGACCAGAGCCGTGCCCATTACGGCCAGCGCCAGGATGCCCGGGGCCAGAAACGACACGGGATGCGTGGTGCCGGTGGGGAGGAGGTGCACCTCGGAGAAGAACACGAGCAGCACCACCGGGATGCCCAGCGTAAGTAGGAGCGACTCGCCCCGGCGCATGGTCATGGTCAGCTCGGCTGTTGTCTGGGCCACGAAGCGGCGCCAAGCCCCGGCGCTCATCGCTGCTCCGCGCTATCGGTGTCATCGCCCGACGGGGCCCCGTGACCGGGCCCCGACCCGGTGACCTCGAGATAGAGGCTCTCGAGCGACCGGCCTCCGGCCCGCAGGCCCGTGACCGGCAGTTGGCGCGCTTCGAGGAATCGAGCCACGGCGGCCACGAGGGCGGCCGTCGGAGTACCCGTCACCACGTAGCGCCCGGACGGGCCGGCCCGCACGTCGGCCCGCTGCACTTGGAGGGCCCGGCTCAGATCGTCGAGGTCCAGGCCGACGGGGGCGTCGAAGTGGATGCCGTCGCCACCGGCGGCGGCCAGTTCTGCCACCGAGCCCCGGGCCACCGAACGTCCTGCTTTGACGATGACAACCTCGTCGGCCAATCGCTCGGCTTCGGGCAGCTCGTGGGTGGTGAGCAGAACCCCGGCGCCGGCCCGGCGCCGCTCGTCGATCACCTGTCGCACGGCGAGGCGGCCTTCGGGGTCGACGCCGGCCGTCGGCTCATCGAGGAACAACACCTCGGGTCGCCCCACGAGGGCTAGGGCCAGCGACAGGCGCTGCTGTTCCCCGCCCGAGAGCTGGCGCCACGGGGTGGACGCCACGGCAGTCAGGCCGACCTGGTCGAGCAGATCGGTCGGGCTCTCGGGGTCGTCGTAGTAGTGGGAGAAGAGTTCCACCACTCGCCGCGCCCCCATGGTCGGATAGACCCCACCGCGCTGCAGCATGACCCCGATGCGTGCCACCAGCGCCACCTTGTCGGCGCGCGGGTCGAGGCCGAGCACCCGGACGCTGCCCGATGACGGGCGGCGGTAGCCCTCGAGCGTCTCCACCGTCGACGTCTTCCCCGCCCCGTTGGGGCCGAGCAGGGCCACTACCTCGCCTCGGCGCACGGTGAAGGACAACCCGTCCACGGCCGTCGCTTGCCCATACCGAACGACCAGGTCGTCGCATGAGATGACTATGTCGTGGCCAGGTCCGGGAGACACGCCGGCGAGGCTACCGTTGGGCGCACCATGATCGACATCCGCTTGGTCCGCGAGGATCCGTCGGCCGTGGCGGCAGCGCTCGGGCGCCGCGGCGTGGCCTCTGAGGAGGTCACCCGACTCCTTGACGCCGACGGCAGGGCCCGGGCTGCGGTCGGCCGGCGCGACGAGGTGAGAAGTCAGGTGAAGGAGCTGTCGCGCCAGGTGGGTGAGGCGCGCCGGGCCGGCGACGAGGCCACCGCAGCGGCCCGCAGCGAGGAGAGCCGGGCCCTCGGCGAGCAGGAGAAGGCCCTCGACGAACAAGCGGATACGGCCCAGGCCGAGGTGCGCGAGCGCCTCCTATGGCTTCCCAATCTGCCTTCGCCCGAGGCGCCCGACGGGACCGGGCCCGAGGACAACCCGGTGGTGCGGCGGTGGCCGGAGGCCGAGGTCTCCTACGGCGGGCATCAGCGCGTGGCCCACTGGGATGTGGGGGCGGCCCTGGGCCTGCTCGACCTCGAGCGCGGCGCCAAGCTGTCGGGGTCGATGTTCCCGCTCTATCGCGGGCAGGGGGCCCGGTTGTTGCGGGCGCTGTCGGCTTTCGCCCTCGACCGTCATGCCGATGCCTACGAGGAGATCCGGCCGCCCACCATGGTGCGCACCGAGACCATGGTGTCGACCGGTCACCTGCCGAAATTCGCCGACGAGGCGTACCACATGGAGCGCGACGACCTGTGGGCCATCCCCACCGCTGAGGTGCCGCTCACCTCGATGCGCCGTGGCGACATCCTCGACGAGGCCGAGCTTCCCCTTCGTCTGACGGCATCCACGGCCTGCTTCCGCCGCGAGGCAGGAGCGGCCGGGCGTGATACCCGCGGACTGCTGCGGGTGCACGAGTTCGACAAGGTCGAGCTCTTTGCCTATGCCACGGCCGAGCAGGCTCCGGCGGTGCACGCCGACATGGTCGAGCGGGTGGAGGGATTGCTGCGAGCCCTGGAGCTCGAGTACCGGGTGGTGGACCTGTGCACCGGGGACCTCGGCAACTCGGCGGCGCGCACCTTCGACTTCGAGGTCTATGCGCCGGGATGCGACATGTGGCTCGAGGTGTCGTCGGTGAGCTGGTTCGGCGACTACCAGGCTCGGCGGGCCAACGTGCGCTACCGCTCGACCGACGGCGGGGCACCCCGATTCGTCCACACCCTGAACGGCTCGGCGCTGGCCTGGGCCCGCATCTGGGCGGCACTGGTCGAGAAGGGACGGCTCCCCGACGGCTCGGTGGTGTTCCCCGAAGCCCTCGCCCCGTACCTGGGCGGCACCCTTACGGTGCCGGCTCCTGGTCGCTGAGCTCAGGCGCCCCCGCACAGGCGGCACAGCGGCCGACCACGGCGAAGTGATGAGCCCGGATCACAAATCCATAGGCCCGGTGCACAGTGGCGGCCAACTCGGCGAAGACGTCGTCGGGGACCTCCACCACCGCTTCGCAGCGCTCGCACACCAGGTGTTGGTGGGGCTCGTCCACCAGGTGGTACACGGCACGCCCGTGGCCCAGGTGGGCATGGTCGACGATGCCCATCTCCTCGAGCGAATCGAGCGACCGGTAGATGGTGGACAGATGCACGTCGGGCACGGCGCGCTGCACGGCGTCAGCGAGGTCCTGGGCGGTCAGGTGGTGGTTGTCGGCCCCGAGCAGGGCCACGAGTAGTGCGCGCCGGGCGCTGGTCACCCGCCCGCCGCGGCGACGGATCCGATCGAGCAGGGCTTCGACCCTTTCGGGCCGGGGGCCGGAGGCGACGGTCACCGGCGGGGAGGCACCTCGAAGCGGTAGCCCACTCCCCTTACGGTGGTGATGATCTGCGGTGCCGAGGGGTCCTTCTCTATGTGGGCCCGGAGGCGTTTCACGTGCACGTCGAGGGTCTTGGTGTCGCCCACATAATCGGTGCCCCATACGCGGTCGATGAGCGTGTCGCGCGTCAGCACCCGCCCGGCGTGCTCGACCAGAAGGAGCAGGAGGTCGAACTCCTTGCGGCGGAGCACCACCTCCTCGCCGCGGACGAAGACCCGGTGCCGCTCGGGGTCCACGCTGATCTCCCCGGCTTCGAACACCGCTCCGTCGGCGCCCACGGCCTCAGCCGTCTCCTCCAGATGTGTGCGGCGCAGCACGGCCCGCATGCGGGCCACCAGCTCTCGCAGCCGATAGGGCTTGGTCACGTAGTCATCGGCGCCGACTTCGAGGCCGACCACGGTGTCTATCTCGGTGCCCTTGGCCGTCACCATGATGATGGGCACGGTCGAGCGGGCCCGGATGGCCCGGCACGCGTCGATGCCCGACAGCTTCGGGAGCATGATGTCGAGCAGCACGACGTCGGGGGCGACGCTGTCGAACATGGCCAGGACCTCGGCTCCGTCCTTGGCCACGCTCACGTCGAAACCCTCACGCCCGAGGCCGATGACGAGCGCCTCCACGAAGGACTCCTCGTCCTCGGCCAGCAGGACGCGCACGGGGCGTCCTGTCAGGTCCTGCGCCCGCTCCCGATCGGCCTGTCGGGGCGGGGTCTTGGCCGGGGTCACGAGCCCACTTCGATCTGCGTCGGCAGGATAAGCCGGAACGTGGACCCCTCTCCTTCGCGTGAGTCCACCTCGACCCGGCCCTGGTGGTTGGCGGCCACGTGGCGCACGATGGACAACCCGAGCCCGGTGCCGCCGGTGGTGCGGCTGCGGCCCTGGTCGACGCGGTAGAAGCGCTCGAAAATGCGGTCGAGATCGCGAGCCGGGATGCCCACGCCGTGGTCCTCGACCTCGAGCTGGACCTCCGCGTTGTCGAGGGACCGGCCGCCGATTCGCACCGAGCCACCGTCGTAGGAGAACTTCACGGCGTTCTCGAGCAGGTTGTAGAGGGCCGAGACCAGCTGCCTGCGATCGCCCATCACCGCCACCGGCGGCTCGGGCTCCTCGAGCACCAGCTTCACGTCGCGTTGCTCGGCGGCGGCCCGGACCCGCTCCACGGCCTCGGCCAGCACCAGGTTCACGAGGACGGGCTCGCGAGGTGGCGCTTCTTCCGATTCGATCCTCGACAGGTCGAGCAGGTCATCGATGATGCGGCTCACCCGGAAGGCCTCGGTGTGGATGCGGCTGGCCAGACGCTGAGCCACAGCGGGGTCGGCCTCCGATATGAGGGTCTCGGCCAGCAAGCCGAGCGCGCCCATTGGCGTCTTCAACTCGTGACTCACGTTGGCCACGAAGTCGCGCCGGATCTCCTCGAGGCGGCGGCGCTCGGACACATCGTCGATCACGGCAATGACCCCGAGCGTGCGCCGACCGTCGTCGATGAGCTGCGTGCGCACGGCCAGGGTGCGCCGAGGGGGACCGTAGAGGTCGAGGACGCGCTCGGCTGTTCCCTGCTTCCAGGCGTCGGCCAACAGCTCGACGACGGCCTGGGCAGCCAGGGCATCGCCGTGGCGCCCGCCCATCAGCCCCACCGCCCGGGCGTTTCTGAACACCACCTCGCCGTTCTCGTCGCACACGATGACACCCTGGGGCAGGGTGTCGAGGGCGCGGCGCAGGCGAATGGCGTCGGCCGACGATTCGGCCACGGCCTCGGCGGCGCGGTCGGTGACCAGCTCCAGGTGGTGAAGGGCCGGCTCCACGCCGGCCGGCTCCTCCTCGGGGGCGTCCACCCCCAGACGTGAGGCCAGGGCCGACAGCCGCTGCTCCAGGGAGTGGCGCCCGGCCCGGCGCCCGAGCACGGTGGCGATCACGATGCCGAGGACAGCCACGGCTCCGGCCGCTGCCATCCCGGCGATGGCGAGGCTCTCGGAGATTCGAGCAGCGGCGGCGGGCATCGGCACCAGCATGACAGCCGGTGAACGCCCGTCGTGATGGAGGTGCCGGCCCGGCTTACCGAGATGGAAAAACATAAAACATCATGAAACATCTTGTAAATCTGTCATGGACCACATAGCGTGGCCGGGGCCGGTGGCCGGGCGGTCCGGCCGGGGCGGACAAGGAGAAGCCGATGGGCGGCTGGACGGCGGGCAAGGCCCTGGCCGATGTGAGCCTCACGCCGGACCCCGGAAGCCTGCCCGGGGGCGACGTGTTGCAGCACCTGAGCAATGGGCTCGGCGGATGGGCGCTGCTGGCTGCGCTGGCCGGCCTGGTCATCGGAGCCGCCGTGTGGGCCCTCGGATCCCACGCCCAGAACTACCAACAGTCCTTCACCGGCCGACGCACCGTCATCGTCTCGGCCCTGGCCGCCCTGCTGGTGGGGGCGGCGCCGGCGCTGGTCAACTTCTTCTTCCACGCCGGCCAAGGCGTCCACTGACGTGAGTGTGGTGGGCTCGGTCATCGGCTCCACGGCGGCAGCGGCACTCGACGCGGCGGGGAAGTGGGTGGCAGCCGGGGCCGTGTGGCTGCTCGGCCAGGTTGGTCATGCCATGACGGCGACCACGGCCGTCGACCTCGGGGCCGGCTGGTTCTCTGAGCACGAGCGGGTGATGGCCACCTTGGCCGCTGCCGTGGTGCTGCCGATGGTCTGCTGCGCGGCGGTGTCGGCTGTCTACCGCCAGGACGCCTCCATGCTGGCGCGCTCGTTCCTGGTGCACCTGCCCCTGGCGCTGCTGCTCACCGGCGTGGCTGTGGAACTCGTGCGTTTGTCGCTGTCGATCTGCGACTCCCTGTCGGCCCAAGTCCTCGCCGCCGGCGGCACCGACACCCAGCATCTCCTCACGCCGGTGGCCGGCTTCCTCGTAATCACCGCTCCAGCCACCGCCGGCGTCGCGCCCGCCTTCGTTGTCTTCGTCGGCGCCCTGCTGGTGGCCATGGCGTCCATGGCACTGTGGCTGGAGCTCGTGGTGCGCAGCGCAGCGGTGACTGCCGCCACGCTGTTCCTGCCGCTGGCCCTGGCCGGGTTGGTATGGCCGGCTGTGTCGCACTGGTGTCGCAGGTTGGCCGACACCATCGCCGCTCTGGTGCTGTCCAAGTTGGTGGTGGCCGCCGTGCTGTCGCTGGCCGCAGGGGCCGTGGCCGGCGGGGCGGCTGAAGGCGCCTCGGGCGACATCACAGGCGGCTTCGCCACCGTGGTCATGGGCATCGCCCTGCTCGTGATCGCCACCACGGCGCCGTTCATGTTGCTGCGGTTGGTGCCGGCGGTGGAAGCCGGCGCCATGCTGCACCTCGAGGCGGCGCGCCACCGTCTGCGATCGGCCGCCACCGCTCCCCTGCGGGCCGGGAACTTCGCTCTCGACGTGGCCCGTGACGCCGGCGCGGCGGCCACGGCCGCAGCTTCGGAGACGGTCACGCCGAGCTCACCGGCGTCGTCGTCGTTGCCCATGCTCCGCGGCATGCCCGCCGCGCAAGCCAGCGCCCTCACCGGCCTCCACTTCGACCCTCACGACTACCCCGATGCCGCCGATGACGATGGAGAGTGACGGAGAGGTGGCTCGCTACCACTTCGGGCCGCTCGAGCGCCGCGGGGTGGTAGCCGGATGGCGAGGCGGCCAGATCGGGGCCGTGGCCGGTGGTCTGGTGCTGGCTGTGCTCGTGCTGCGCGCCGCGTCGACGTTGGCCGGCATCGCACTGGCTCTTGTCGTCCTGGGCGCCTCGGTGGCCCTGGCCACGTGGCCTCTGGCCGGTCGCACGGCCGAGGAGTGGGCGCCCGACGCTGTGCGTCATGTGGTCGACCAGACCGGACGACGGCGCGCCGCGCGCAGCGACATCTTCGGATCGCTGCGCTTGCTGTGCGTGGAGTCGGCCGACGAACACGGCTCGGCGGCGGTTGTCCATGACCGGGACCGGGGGACCTACACGGCAGTCGTGGTGGCCACCGGCCCTGGCTTCGTCCTCCTGGGCCCTCAGGACAAAGAGCACCGCATCAGCGCCTGGTCCGGTGTCCTGGCTGCCCTGGCCCGCCAGGGCTCGGCTGTCCACCGCCTGCAGTGGTCGGCGCGCAGCCTGCCCGACGACGGTCGGGAGGTGCGACGCCATCTCCGATCGAGCGCGGTGCTCGACACCACCAGCGCCCCGTACCGCTCATATGGCGCTCTGCTCGATGCCGAGTCGGCGACGGCGCACACCCACCAGGTCCAACTGGCGCTCACCGTCGACGCCCGGCGAGGTGCGCGCGCCGTAAAGGCGGCCGGCGGTGGGCACCGGGGTGCTTGCACCGTGGTCCTGCGGGAGATGTCCGCCTTGCGCCGTCTGCTGGGCGAGGCCGGAGTGGACTGCGGGCCCGTCCTCGACGTGGAAGACCTGACCGTCGCCATGCGCCACGGCTACGACCGTCAGCCGGCCACCAGGGCGGCCCGTCGCCGCGGCGCGCCGGGCGGCGCCCGGTGGCCGTGGCCCATGGCCGTCCACGGTGCGTGGAGCCATGCCCGGGTCGACGGCACGTGGCACGTGACTTACTGGGTGGCCGAGTGGCCCCGACGCGATATCGGCCCGGACTTCCTCGGCCCCCTGCTCGTCTCCGATGTTCGTCGCACCATGGCGCTGGTCATGGAACCCATCAGTGCTGTCGATGCGGCCCGGCGCATCGAGCGGGCGCGCACCGCCGACATGGCCGACGCCGAGTTGCGTCGGCGCGGCGGCTTTCTCCACAGCGCCCGCCGCCGTAGGGAAGAAGAGGTGCTGGCCCGCCGCGAGGTCGAGTTGGCCGACGGACATGCCAACTACCGCTTCGCCGGCTACGTCACAGTGACCGCTGACGACCCCGCTGCCCTCGATGACGCCTGCAGCCGCACTGAGCAGGCCGCCGGACGAGCCGGGCTCGAGCTGCGTCGCTGCTACGGGGACCAGGCCCGAGCCTTTTCCTGCACCATGCCACTCGGGCGCGGGTTGCCCTGACCGGTGTCCGTCGCCGCCCACCAGGCCACCACCCGGCACCTCGGAGCCGCCTACCCTTTCGCCGCCGAGCCGGGCCTTGGGGGCGAAGGGGTGCTCGTGGGTCGGGACCTCTTCGGTGGGGCCTTCGTCTACGACCCCTTTGTCCTGTACCGGCGCGGCGTGCTCACCAACCCCAACATGGTCGTCTTCGGCCAGATCGGGCGGGGCAAGAGCGCTTTCGTGAAGAGCTACCTCTGGCGCCAGGCCGTGTTCGGCCGCCGGGCCTGGGTCATCGACCCGAAGGGCGAGTACGGGCCCCTGGCTCGGGCATGTGGAGGTGAGCCGGTGGCTTTGCGCCCGGGTGGGTCGGTGCGTCTCAACCCACTGGCTGCTCCGGATCCCGCGGGGACGCAGCGACTCGACCCCGACGAGCACAGCCGGCGGCGATGCGAGCTGCTCGTCTCGCTGGCCTCGTCGAGTCTCGGGCGCTCGCTGTTGCCCAGCGAACGCACGGCAGTGGAGTTGGCCGTGGTCGACGCCGAGCATCGCGCCGGGCCAGGTGGCGCGGGGCTGACCTTGCCGTTGGTGATCGACTGCCTCCTCGAACCCACCGCGCACTCGGCATCGTCGGTGCGCACCGGCGTGGCCGACCTGGCTGCTGACGGACGCCAGGTGGCGCTCGAGCTCCGCCGGCTGGTGGCCGGCGACCTCCGGGGGATGTTCGACGGCCCCACGTCCCCCGGCGTGCGCCTCGACCATCCCTTCGTGGTCCTCGACATGTCGGCCGTCTACCACTCGCCGGCCCTCGGCATCTTGATGACGTGCGCTGCGTCGTGGCTGCAGGCGGCGCTGTCCGGCGCCCGGGCCGACATGTCCGGCGGGGTCATCCTGGTGGTCGACGAAGCGTGGGCCATCCTCTCCAACGTCGGCGTGGCCCGGTGGCTGCAGGCGTCGTGGAAGCTGTCGCGCGCCTGGGGCGTGGCCAACGTGGCGGTGCTCCACCGCGTGTCGGACCTGGCGTCGGCCGGGCCCGAGGGCTCGGAGCAGGTGATGCTGTCGCGCGGACTGCTGGCCGACTCCGAGACGCGGGTGCTCTACGGCCAGGCACCAGGCGAGGTCGAGGCGGCCGTGTCGCTGCTCGGCTTATCGGGCACCGAAGGCGAGCTTGTGCCCCATCTGGGGCGTGGCACGGCACTGTGGAAGGTGGGGACGCGGTCGTTTCTGGTCCAGCACCGACTGTCGCCGCACGAGGCCGCCCTGGTCGACACCGACGGGGCCATGGCCGAGGCACTCGGCCCGCTCACGGGGGCCCGTTGACGTCCGGGTCGGCGCTCGGGGCCGCCCTGGTGGCCCTGCTCATTGCTGCGCTCGCCACCAACAGAGGTGGCCGCCCGTCGGTGCACAGGGAAGCCGAGGGGGCGCGCTGGGCCCGACGCCGGGACCTCGCCGCGTTGACGGTCAAGGGGCCGTCTCCCGGCCGGCTCGTGCTCGGCACGGCCGGCCGGCGACTGGTGGCCGCCGAGCGCGGTCAGTCGGTGCTGGTGGTGGGGCCGACCCAGAGTGCGAAGACCACCGGCCTGGCCATCCCGGCCATCTTGGAGTGGGAGGGTCCGGTGATGGCCGCTTCGGTGAAGGCGGACCTGGCCCGCCACACCATGAACTGGCGACGCACCCAGGGCGAGGTGTGGCTCTTCGATCCGACCCGCAGCACCGGCCTGGCCACCTCGGCGTGGTCGCCGCTGGATGCCGCCATCACCTGGCCGGCGGCCCGGCGGGTGGCCCACAGCCTCACCGAGGCGGCTCGACCGGCGGCGGGATCCATGCCCGACGCCGACTTCTGGTTTGCCACGGCGGCCAAGTTGCTCGGACCGCTGCTGCTGGCCGCCGCCTCTTCGGGTCGCTGTATGGCCGACGTGGTGCGCTGGCTCGACGAGCAGGAGGAGGCCGAGGTCGCCGAAGCACTCTTCGAACTCGGCGCCGACGCCGCCCTGCAGGCGGCCCGTGCCACCTGGGGCCGCGACGAGCGCCAACGAAGTGCCGTCTATACCACCGCCGAAACGGTGGTCGAGGCGTTCGCCGAGCCGCCTGCTTCTGGCGGGGCCGCATCCGGTGCAGGGGAAGGCAACCACCACCGCGTGGACCCCGCCGTGCTGCTCGAAGGTCGCCACACGCTGTACTTGTGCGCCCCGGCCCACGAGCAGCGGCGCCTGCGACCGCTGTTCAGCGCCTTGGCCACCGAGGTGCTCCAAGGGGCCTTCGATCTGGCTGTTCGCCACGGAGGCACCCTCGACCCACCATTGCTGGTGGTGCTGGACGAGGCGGCCAATGTGGCCCCGTTGGCCGAGCTCGACGTGCTGGCCTCCACCGCCGCCGGACATGGCATCCAGCTGGTCACCGTGTGGCAGGACCTGGCCCAGATCACGGCCCGCTACGGCGGGCGGGCCGGCAGCGTGATCAACAACCACCGGGTCAAGGTGTTCCTGTCGGGCATCGCCGACACGGCCACCTTGGAACACGCCAGCACGCTGGCGGGCGAGTCGCACCGCCCGCAGCGCACCGTGACCTCCGACGGGCGCGGCGGGCGTTCGGTGACCGAGGCTCCCGTGAGCCGCCGCTTGCTCCCGCCCGACGCCGTGCGCCGGCTCCCCCCGGGCACCGGCGTGGTCATCTCAGGCCACTTGCCCCCGCTGCGCCTGGCGCTGCGCCCATGGTGGCGCGACGTGGCCCTACGACGCCGGGCGCAGATGGGCGCCGTGGCCTCCCCCTCGGTATCGTGACCTCGTGGCCAGCGACGAGAGCGCGGTGGACGAGCGCCGGCGCCTGGCCGACGCCGTGGCCGTACGCGACGCCGAGATCAAGCAGCAGGCTCGCCGGGCCCGCGACAGCGCCGCGGCGTCGGGCACCTTGGCCTGGGACCCCTTCGACCCGGCCTGGCGACATGACCCGTACGCCGTCTACGCCGAGCTGCGCCGCACCAATCCCGTGCACCGCAGCCCGCTCGGCTTCTGGGTGTTCACCCGCCACGCCGACTGCCTGGCCATACTGCGCGACAAGCGCTCGAGCAGCGACGCCCGCAACGTGGACCCGGCCGAATTCTCCGCCCTTCGCAACCTCGAGGCCACGCAATCGGAAGGGGCCATGGCCGAGGCATTGGCCGAGATGGCGCCGTTTCTCTTCCGCGACCCGCCCGACCACACGCGCCTTCGGGGCCTGGTGCAGAAGGCCTTTACGCCCAAGGTGGTGGACGGCTTGCGGCCCAGGATCGAGGAGATCTGTCACCAACTCCTCGACGACCTCTTCGCCAGCGGCGGCGGCGACCTGGTGGCCGACTACGCCTATCCGCTGCCGGTGCAGATCATCGTGGAGATGCTCGGGGTGCCGCCCGAGGACCACGAGCACTTCCGGGTGTGGTCCGACGCCCTCGCTCGTGGCCTCGACCCCGACTTCCTGCTGCCGCCCGAGGCCGTCCAGCAACGCCTGACCGGCATCTTGTCCTTCGTGCAGTACTTCGCCGGGCTCATCGAGCAGCGTCGTGCCCACCCCGGCGACGACCTGCTCACGCGCCTCATCCAGGCCGAGGAGCAAGGTGACGTGCTGTCACAGGGCGAGCTGCTCGCCACGTGCATCTTGCTGCTGGTGGCCGGACACGAGACCACCGTCAACCTGATCTCGGGCGGTGCCCTGGCATTGATGGAGCATCCCGAGCAGCTGGCGCGCTTTCGTGACGACCCGTCGGTGGGGCGCAGCGCCGTGGAGGAGATGATGCGCTACGTGTGCCCGGTGCAGTTGACCGGGCGCGTGACCACCGAGGCCATGGAGGTGGGTGGGGTGGAACTGGCGCCGGGGGACTTCTCGATGCTGCTCATCGGCTCGGCCAATCGCGACCCCGAGGTCTTCGACCGCCCCGACGACTTCGACGTGGCCCGGGCCGACAACCCGCACCTGGGCTTCGGCTTCGGGCTGCACCACTGCCTGGGAGCCCCTCTGGCTCGCATCGAGGCCCAGATAGCGCTGGGGGCCCTCCTCGACCGGGCCCGCCTGCTCGAGGTGCGTCCGGGTGAGCTGGCACACAAGGAGAACATCGTGCTGCGGGGCCTGGCCTCCTTGCCGGTAGACCTCGTCGCCTGAGATTCCCGCCGCTCCCCCCGGGGGCTCAGTGCTCGGGCCGGCTCAGTGCTCGGGCCGACTCAGTGCGGGGAAGACGGGGCCACCAGTGGCCACGGGCGGCTGCGCTCGGCCACGGCGGACAGCTCCAGCAGCAGCTGCTCCTCGTGGTGGCGGCCGATGACCTGCAGGCCCACCGGCACCCCGTTAACCGTCCCCGCCGGTATGGACACGGCCGGGTTGCCGGCGAAGTTGGCCGGCATGGTGAGCACCCCCGTGTTGCCCCCGGCTCGTACCACGTCGCCGAACTCGGCCAGCAGGTCGCGGTCTCCCACCGTCATGGGCACCGGCCCTTCGGCGGCGAAGGCCAGATCGGGATTGGTGGCGGCCAAGACGAAGTCGACCTGGTCGAGCACGTCGGCCATCACCTCGTGCACGTGCACACGGAACCGCTCGGCCGATGCCGCCATGGCCAGGTCGTAGTGATGGGTGGCGATGTTCATCCCCAGCATGATCTCGAGGGTCAGATCGCTCTCGCATTCCGGATAGCGCTCCCCGAGATCGGCGGCCAGCGTCACCAGGTTGGACATGGCCCACTCCATGAGCGCCGGCGGAAATTGCACCGCCACGTCGACGCGCGCCAAGCCGGCCTCGGCCACCAGAGCTTCGGCCGCCTCGGTCACGAGCGCCACCACGTCGGGATGCACCACGGCCACGCCCAGGTCCACCGAGATGACGGCCCGCTTGCCGCGTAGCTGGTCCCCGAGGGTCCCGAGGTCGCGTTCCCAGCCCTCCACCTTGGGCAGGCTCAAGGTGTCATGGGTGTCGAAGCCGTTGCAGACGTCGAACCACCGGGCCGTGTCGCGCACCGAACGGCTGACACATCCCAGGGTCACCGTGTGCGGGGTCTGATGGACGTGGGGGCCTTTCGGGATGCGGCCGTAGGTGGACTTGAGCCCGAAGAGCCCGCAGTAGCCGGCCGGGATGCGGATCGACCCACCGCCGTCGCCCCCCGAGGCCAGCGGCACCAGGCCCCCGGCCACCGCTGCCGCCGAGCCACCCGACGACCCCCCCGGCGTGCGCGCCGCGTCCCACGGGTTGCGGGTGGTCCCGTGCAGCTTGGTGCTCGTGCAGTTGATGCCACCGAACTCACTGGCCGTGGTCTGCCCGGCCAGCACCGCCCCGGCGGCGCGCAGGCGCTCCACGTGGGTGCTCGTGAAGGCGGCCCGGCGCTCGGCGAAGGCCAAGGAGCCCTCGGTGAAGGGCCACCCGGTCACCGGCTCGAGCTCCTTGATGCCGATGGGGACGCCGCCGAAGGGCAGCGCCACATCCGCTCTGTCGGCGTCGGCGCGAGCCTGGTCCACGTCCAGGTGCGAGAAGGCGTTGAGCGCCGATCCCTCGATGGCGGCGAGCGACAGCTCGAGGGCCTCGGGGGGCGTGATCTGCCCGGCGCGCAGGGCGTCGACCAGGGAGCAGGCGTCGCCCAGCCACGGTTGGTCAGCCATCAGCCGAGGCTACCCGGCGCTGGCTGAGGTGACCCCGGTCGGCCTCGGGGTGCCCACCCCCGGTAAGGTCGGCGGGTGATGGACTCCTCCCACTCCGGCCTCTACGAGGTGATCCACCGCCGTCGAGACGTGCGGGCCGAGTTCACCGGTGAGCCGGTGCCCGGCCGAGTCCTCGAGCGCGTGCTCGGCGCCGCCCACAGCGCTCCGAGCGTCGGCCTGAGCCAGCCCTGGGACTTCGTGCTGGTCACCGAGGACGAGGCGCGCCTCGCCTTCTGGGAGCACGTGCAAGGCGAGCGCAAGGTGTTCGCCGATGCCTTGGAGGGCGAGCTGGCGGCACGCTTCGCCGGCATCAAGATCGACGGTGTCCTAGAGGCCAGCGTGTCGTTGGTGGTCACCTACGACGCCGCTCGCGGGGCGCCGAGTGTGCTGGGCCGCCACGCCATTGCCGACGCCGGGCTGTACTCGGTGTGCCTGGCCATCGAGAACCTGTGGCTGGCCTGCACGGCCGAGGGCTGGGGGATGGGCTGGGTCTCGTTCTACCGCGAGGCGTTCCTGCGCGACCTGCTCGGCATCCCCGACGAGGTGCGACCGGTGGCATGGCTGTGCATCGGCCCGGTCTCACACCTTCAGGAGACCCCCGACCTCGAGCGGGCCGGGTGGCGTCAGCGCCTGGCACTGGGCGACGTCCTGCACGCCGAGCGGTGGGCGGGGGATGACACCTTGGCGCAGCTCGAATCCATGGACCAGCTCGGTGGCGCCGTGACCGGCCGACCCTCGTGACGGCGCCTGTCACCCACCCGACGGCCCCGTTCACGTTGGCCATCGACATCGGGGGCACCGGGCTCAAGGCTTCGGTGCTCGACTCGGCGGGAGCCATGGTCGCCGATCGCGTCCGCGTCGACACCACCTATCCGTGCTCTCCGGCCACCATGGTCGACGACCTGGTGGCGCTGGTGGCGTCGCTGCCCGCCTTCGACCGGGTGTCGGCCGGCTTCCCGGGCATGGTGCGCGAGGGCCGCATCTTGTCGGCCCCGCATTTCGTCACCGTGAGCGGGCCGGGCAGCGACGTCGACGAGGCCCTGGTGACCCAGTGGTCCTCCTTCGACCTGGCCGGTGCCCTGGCGGCGCGCCTGGGCAAGCCCACCCGGGTGGCCAACGACGCCGACGTGCAAGGCGCGGCGGTGGTGGCCGGCCACGGGCTCGAGCTGGTGGTCACTTTGGGCACCGGGGTGGGGACGGCGTTCTTCTTCGACGGCGAGCTGCTCCCGCACCTGGAGCTGGCCCATCATCCGCTGCACAAAGGCGAGACCTACAACGAGCAGCTAGGCGATCGCGCCCGCAAGGACGTGGGCGGCGAGGGCTGGAACAAGCGGGTGCGGCGCGCTCTCGACATCTTGCGGGCGTTGTGCTTCTTCGACCACTGCTACGTGGGCGGCGGCAACGCCCGGCGGATCGAGGGCGAGCTGGCGGCCGACATCACCATCGTCGACAACACAGCCGGCATCCTCGGTGGCATCAAGCTGTGGCAAGGCGATCACCTGGCCCTGCAGGGTTAGGCTCGCTTTTATGGCCGAAGTGGGCGCCGCGACATCGGACGCCGGACGTCCCGAGCACCTGCGCCGCCGACGGCGCGTGACCAGGGCGGTGGTGGTGCTGGCCGTGGCGGTGCTGGTGGTGGTCTTCGCCGTGGAGAACGCCAAAGCGGTGCCGGTGCGATTCTGGTTCTTCACGGCCCATCCCAAGCTCATCTGGGTGGTGGTGGGCTGCCTGTTGGCCGGGGTGGTGGCCGGGTTCGCCATCGGTCGACCGGTGCGCCGGCGCCGGGCCCGACGCGAACGCCCGCCGGCGGACGCTCGCTAGAGGGAGCCAGCCCGTGCACGCCCTCACCATCAACCAAGGTCGCATCGATTGGGTGCTCCATCCCGACCCGGCGCCGGGCCCGGGCCAGATCCTCGTGGAGGTGCACGCCGCCGGGGTGAACGCCGCCGACCTCCTCCAGCGCGACGGGTTCTACCCGGCTCCGGCTGGCTCGCCCCCCGACATCCCGGGCCTGGAGCTGGCCGGCAAGGTGATGGCCGTCGGGCCGGGCACCGGTCGCTTCGCCGTGGGCGACCGCGTCATGGCCGTGGTGGGCGGCGGCGCTCAGGCCGAGCTGATCGTGGTGGACGAGAGCCACGCCATGGCCGTTCCGCACTCCATGGGGTGGGACGAGGCCGGCGGCTTCCCGGAGGCCTTCTCGACCGCTTATGACGCCCTGGTGACCCAGTGCGGGCTGATGGTCGGCGACAGGGTACTAGTGACCGGGGCGGCCGGAGGGGTGGGTACGGCGGCCGTGCAGTTGGCGGCGGCGGCCGGGGCGTCGGTGGTGGCCTCGGTGCGCGACGCGTCGCTGCTAGATGCGGTGCTGTCGCTCGGCGCCACCCACGCGCTGTCCCCGGACGAGGCGGCCGGGCGCGGTCCCTTCGACGTGGTCCTCGAGCTGGTGAGCGGGCCGAGCTTCGCCACGTCGCTAGCCGCCCTGGCCACCGGTGGGCGCCTGTCGGTGATCGGCGTGGGGGGCGGGGCCAGCGCCGAGATCGACCTGCTGACCCTGATGCAGCGACGGGCCCGGGTCCACGGCTCCACCCTGCGGGCGCGGTCGTCGGCCGACAAGGCCTTCGTCGCCCGTGAGGTGGAGGCCCACGTCGTGCCGCTCGTGGCTCGCGGCCGGGTGCGGGTCCCCATCGTGGAGCGCATGGCCCTGTCCCAGGGGGCCGAGGCCTATGCGCGCTTCGCCCAGGGCGCCAAGTTCGGCAAGGTCGTCCTGGTCCGGGCTTGAGCTCGGCGCGTTCCTGCGCCGCCGCGCCGTTCGTCGGTGATTGGTGGGGTGGGCCGCCGGTGGGGTTTTCGGCGAGCCGCTGCGACGCGGGGGCTCAGGCCGCGTTGCCTGCCACCGACGAAGGCGCGGGGCGCAGACTGGAGGGCACCATCACGGCTTTCACCACCAGACGCTGGCGGGCCGAGCCGCGCGGCGTGCAGGTGGTGAGGGTGAGGATCCACTGCCCGGGGGTGGGGGCCACCACGGCGGTGTCACCGGGTGCCACGGCGAAGGGGATGCCGCTCACCACGTACGTGCACGATGCCGGGGGGGTCGTGACCTTGATGAGGTCGCCGGGGACGAGCTCGTTCAGGTCGTAGAAAGGGTGGAGGAACGTCGTGCGATGTCCGGCCACCGCCGCGTCGCCGGCCGTGCAGGGCATGGCCGTCGCCGGGTAGTGCCCCGGGCCCTCGGCCAGGTCGCCGGCGCCGATGCCTTGCACCATGACCATGTCGAGGCCGATGGCCGCGATGACGATGCGCCCGAGGGCGTGGCCTTCGCCGCCTGCGGCGGCGGCCGGCTGGCCGGCCACGGTGGGGTCGTCGATCTGGGCGGCCAGGGCGCGTTGGGCCCTCGCCGCGTACCAGTTCGACAGCGCGGGGAACGACAGAGCCAGCGCAGCAGCGACGGCACAGACCACAGCCAGCGCCGGTAGCCCGATTCTGGCCCAGCGCGACTGCGACAGTCGCAGCACCCCGCGGCGCCGGCTCCCCGCCGCCGCGGGGTGCCGGCCACGCTCGCCTGGCGGCGATGGGGCCTCAGGCGACGACGGCAGAAGCGTCGTCATCGCCTCAAGCGAGCAGACGTCCGGCCAGGCGCAGGGCGATGGCGGCCAACGCTGCCATCGCTGCCAGCACCAGGGCGATCAAGCCGGCCAGGGGGATCCACGACGGCTCGCCGGTGAAGGGGAGCGAGCCGCTCCCGCCACCGGTGCCCGCGTCCGATCCGGTCACACTGTTGTCGGCCAGAGTGGCGCCCCCCGAAGAACCGGAGTTGCCGCTGCTGGGACTGGTGGCCGAACCGCCGCCGCTGGACCCTCCTTGACTGCCGGTGCTGCTCTGGGTGTTCCCGCCACCCGAAGTCGTGTTGCTTCCCGACCCGCTGGTCGGGGCACAGCCCGAGCCGGTGAGGATCTGGGCTGCAATGTCGTTGGAGCCGGTGAAAGTGCTCTGGCCCGAGCCCGAGTCGAAGCCCTGCTCGACTTGCTCGACGCCGGCGGCCAACGGTGTGAAGAGGGCGCATTGGGGGGCTGAGCTACTGCCGCCGCCTGAGGACGGAGCCGAGGGCAGGCCCGGGCCGCCGCTCGAGGAGCTGATGGGGCACCCCGAGCCCGACGCCATCTGAGCGGCGATGTCGGGGAAGGGCCCTTTGCCGCCGAACTCCGGTGCTCCTTGGGACCCGGCCTGGGAATTCCAGGCCTGCTCGAACTGCTCGATGCCACCTTCGAGGGGCGAGAAGAGCTGGCACTGCGGGCCGCCGCTGCCACCGCCCGACGACGGGGGGGCGGGCACACCCGAGGGAGGTGCCGGGGTGCCCGAGGATCCAGTCGAGATCGGGCACCCGCTGCCGGCGGCCATTTGCCCGGCGATATCGGGAAGCTGGCCCGAGCTGGCGAAACTGGGGGCGCCGAACGACGGGGCACCCTGCGATCCGGCCTGGGCGTTCCAGGCCGCCTCGAACTGGTAGAAGGCGCCTTCGAGGGGGGAGAAGAGCTGGCACTGGGGCCCGGCGGCGGCCGAGGAGGCCACGTGCGACGGTGCCGCCCCGGCCACGCCGGCGGCGAAGGGGGCCAAAGCCAGAGCGGCCGACGCCACTCCCACGCCCAGCAACTTGCCTACGAGCCTTGTCGCCCCATTGGACGGCAGCATGCGATCTCTCCCCACGTCAGGACCAGCGAGCGGAACTCCAACGGGTCTCACCCGGCACTGCAACTGACCTCACGAACACGGCCCGTATTCGCGGTTTCTCGCAGGGGAGGGGAAATTCTTGACGGAGCGTGGGGAAATCGTGCTCCTGGACCGCCAGAACACCCGTGCCCGGCAGTTCCTCCTCATAGCGCCCGGACAATGCGCATAGAAGTCGGCTCACCACATAACGCTGTCGTCCGGGGCGAAGGATCAGGGGGATCCGGCCTCATGGGCACGACCACGCAGAGCACCATCACTTTCGAGGACTTCTACCGGTCCCGGGCACCGGCGCTGCACCGCTACGCCACGGTGGTGGCCGGCCATTCCTTGGCCGACGATGCCTGCCAGGACGCATGGCTCCGCATGTGGCGAGCCTGGGGATCGGCCGACGACGAGCGACTCGACGCCTGGGCACGTCAGGTGGTGCGCAACTGCTGCATCGACCGGCGCCAAGCCCGCGGCGAGCAGGCCAACCCTTCTGTCGATACCCCGGCGCCGGGCCCCGAGCCCGACGAGCTGGTGGTGCGCCGGGCCGAGGCCATCGCCCTGGGCGAGCACGTTCGGCGCCTGCCAGACCATCTGCGTGACGTGTTGTGGGCCAGGGAGATGCTGGGTCTCAGCTACGCCGAGATCGCCGCCACCTTGGAGATCCCCATCGGAACGGTGATGTCGCGGCTGCACTCGGCTCGCCGCAAACTCGCACGTAAGCTCGTCGGGTAGGCCCGGCCGGGCCGGGGACGACGGAGCCGGGGGCACCATGGGCCGCATCAGACGGCATCCAAGGCGCATGCAGCTCGAAGCATGGTTCGACGGCGAGGCGCCAGACGGGCTGGCCGAGCACCTCCACAGCTGCGCGTCGTGCTTCTCGCACCTCCAGACGCTGTCGCGCATCCGCGCCGGGGTGCGCCACGGTCTGGGCGAGGTCACGACGGCCCGGCCTCCGGTGCTGGGCGGCACGGGGCTCGGGGGCACCGAGCCAGTGAGCACAGGGCCTTCGGTGCCGGCCACAACCCGAGCCGGCCGGCTAGTGCTGGTGGCGGCCGGCGCCGCGGCGCTCGTGGTGGCCGGCGTGACCGTCGGGCTCCGACCGCGACCGGTGCACGGCACCCTGTCGGCGGCGAGTGGCTCGCTACCGGCCAGTGTCACCCATAGGGGCACCGGCGCGCCGGGCGCAGCCGGTGCCACCTCCTCGAAGAACCCGGCGTCGGCGCCCGTCGTCCCCGATGGGCCGCCGTCCCCGTCCGGGCGACGCACCCAGCGCGCCGGACGGTCAAGCGGTGCGGTGTCGCCGGTGGTGGGAGCGGCGCTGGAGCTGGCTGTGATCGTGCCGGCCCAGGGCCCCGACTCGGCTGACGCCACCGAGGTGACCCAAGCGGTGCGCCAAGCAGTGGCCGATGCCAACGCCACCGGTGGGGTCGGCCACGCTCCGGTCGGCCTTACCGTGGTGTCGGCCGACGACACCGGCGCCCTGGCCGCGCTGTCGAGCGAGCCCGCGGTGGTGGTAGGTGGCTTCGGGGCACCGGCCCCGGCCGGGGTCCCGTGGATGTTGCCGGCCGACCCGTGGGCCACTGGGCCCGGCGTGGTGGCGGCCGAGCTCACCCCTCAGGCGGCCGGTGAGCGTCTGGGCCAGGACCTGATCCACCGGGGACAGTCCGGTACCGTCGGCATCATCGAGGGCACCGGCCCCGACACCGCCCTGGCCACCGGGCTGGCCGCCGTGGTCCCCACCACCACCGTGCAGGCGCCGGCCGACGGGGCCTGTCTCCCGGCGGTGAGCGCCCTCGAGCAGCAGGGCGTGGTGGCAGTGGCCGTGGCCGGCTCCCCGGCCCTGTCGACCTCGTGTGTGTCGGCCCTCGGAGCCTTGTCGTGGTCGCCCCCGGGCGGGGTCCTGGTGGCACCGTCGGCCGCCTACGGCGGGGTGGCTTCGGCCGGGGTGGTCGGAGGGACCGACGTCTTCACCGTCCTCGGCCTGCCGTGGCCCGAGTCGTCCTCAGCCGGCGCGGCGCGGTTCCGACGCGAGCTGCCCGGCGTCACCTCGTATCGTGCCCTCGTGTCCTTCGCCGCCGTGGAGATGGCGGTGGAGGTGGCGCGCCAGGCCGGCTCGGTGTCGCTGTCGTCGGTGGCGTCGCGGTCGTGGCGCAACGACCTCTTCGACTACCAGGGAACGACCAACGACGGCGCCCAGGTGGTCCAGGCCTCGGCCAGCGGCTGGGCCTCGGCTCCCTGAGCGGTCGGGCCCCGGCGGTCAGCTGCGTGGTGCGCCTGGATGCGCCGCCAACCTGGTGGCCAGGTGCTCCCAGGTTGCTTTGGCGGCCGGCCACACATCGAGCCCGTCCACGCGCCGCAGCCAGTCCAGGTTGGCCACGTGCAGCGGGTCGGCCTCGTCGTAGTGGTTGAGCACGACTACGCCGGCCCACCCCCGTCGCTCCAACGAGTCGGCACACAGTCGCACGGCGCTGATGGTCCCGAGGCCGGCGTCGGCCACCACCAGCAACACGTCGGCACCGAGGCGTGCGGCGAGGTCGAGGGTGTCACCGTCGTCGGCTTGCGGTGAGCGCAGGCCGCCGGCCGACTCCACCAGGCCGACGTCGATGGCGTCGTCGGGCCAACACAGCTCGTGGGCCAATTCGTCCACCAGCACCGGCCGGCGCCCGAGGAGGCGGGCCGCCATAGGCGGGGCCAGGGCCACCGGGTAGCTGCGCTCGGGGCGGCACACCACCTCGGGCGGCTCCTCGCTGGCCAGGCCGAGCACCTGGGCATCGGTCGGCCCGGACCCGGGGGCGAAGGACTGGGCCGGCTTGCGCGCGGCGACCGTCAGGCCTTGGGCCCGCCAGGTCTCGAGCAGGCGGGCCGCCACCCAGGTCTTGCCCACCTCGGTGCCGGTGCCGCCCACGAGCACCACGCGCCGCGGGCGGGCTCCGGTCACGTGTGGACCGGCGAGGCCACCCGAGGCAACCGAGGTAGCCGCCCCAGGGCTTCGGCCAGCCGAGTGACGTCAGTCTGGTCGTGGCCGGCCGACAGCGTGATCCGCAGGCGCGCCGTCCCTGGAGCCACCGTCGGAGGGCGGATGGCGGGCACCCACAGGCCCTGGGCCAGTAGCGCTTCGGCGGCGTGGAGCGCCGCCTCCTCGCTGCCGAGCACCACCGGCACGATGGGGCTCGGGTGCCCCGGCGCCACCATGTCCACGTAGCGGCGCAGGCGACTGCGCAGGGCGTCTCCTTCGGACGAGTGCACGATGGCCAGGGCGGCCAGCGCCGCCGCGCTGTCGGCCGGGGTGGGGGCGGTGGTGAAGATGTAGGAGCGGGCCCGGTTCTCCACCAACTCGATGAAGGGGGCCGGCCCGGCCACATAGCCACCGAGCGACCCGAGCGCCTTGGACAGGGTCCCCACCCGCAGGGCTTCCACGCCGGCCAGGTCGAGGCCCGGGTCGGGCCCGAGCACGCCGTGCGCTTCGTCGAGCACCAACAGCGCCCCGTGGCGTCGGCAGAGCTCGGCCATGGCGGCCACAGGAGCCACGTCGCCGTCCATGGAGAACACCGTGTCGCTCACCACCATGGCCGGACCCGGAGCCGAGGCCAGCGCGGCGTCGAGGGCGTCCATATCGAGATGCGGATAGACGGCCACCTCGGCCTGGGCCAGCCGGGCGCCGTCGATGATCGAGGCGTGGTTGCGCTCGTCGGAGCAGATGCGCACACCGCTTTGACCGAAGGTGGTGAGCACCCCGAGATTGGTGCTGTAGCCGGTCGGGAACACCACCGCCCGCTCGCACCCTGCGGCGTCGGCCAGGGCGCGCTCGAGCTCGTGGTGCACCGGCCGCGACCCGGTCACCAGTCGCGAGGCGCCGGCTCCGGCTCCCCAACGGGTGAGCGCCTGGCGAGCGGCGTCGATCACGGCAGGGTGGGAGGCCAGGCCGAGGTAGTCGTTGGAGGCGAAGGACACCACGCGCTGTCCGCTGTCGGTGAGGGTGCCCGACGGCCCGGTGGCGTCGAAGGATCGCGGGGCGCGCCAGCGGCACTCGGCGCGCACCTCGTCGCAACTGCTCGCCACCCGCTCGGCCCAGCTGGTCACGCCGTCACCTCGTCCACGGCCTTGCCGAGCACGTCCACGATGCAGTCGATCTCCTCGGCCGTGATGGTGAGCGGTGGCATGACCACCACCACGTCACCGAGCGGGCGTAGCAGCACGCCGCGGCGCACGGCGGCGGCGCACACGAGCCGCCCCCAGCGCAGGCCGGCGACGGGCGGGGCCAACTCCACGCCCACCATGAGGCCGCGCTGGCGGATGGCGGCCACCGCCCGGTGACCGCCGAGGCGGACCTGGAGCAGGCGGTCGAGTTGCTCGGCGCGCCGTCCGACGTTGGCCAGCACCTGCCCGTCACCGAGCAGGCGGAGGTGCTCGAGGGCCACCGCCGCGGCCAGGGCGTTGCCGCCGTAGGAGTGCCCGTGGAAGAACGTGCGCGGGCTCAGGTCCTCGCCCAGAAAGGCGTCGAAGACGCCACCGGTCGCCACCGTGGCCGACATGGGCAGGTAGCCCCCGGTGAGACCCTTGCCCAGACACAGAAGGTCCGGGTGCAGATCGCACCACTCACTGGCGAAGAGCCGCCCGGTGCGACCGAAGCCGGTCGCCACCTCGTCGGCCACCAGCAGCACGCCGGCTTCGGCGCAGGCCCGTCCCAGTCGCTCCACGTCGGCCGGGTCGGCCACCAACATTCCGGCCGCCCCCTGGACCAGCGGCTCCACCACGACAGCGGCCAGCTCGTGGGCGCTGCGCTCCACGGTGGCCAGGGCCTTTTCCAACCAGCCCGGGTCGTCGTAGCCCGGGGTGCGCAGCACCGGGAATCGCAGCGGGTCGAACAGGTCGGTGCCGAAGCCGCCGTCACCGAGCGATAGCGAGCCCACCGTGTCGCCGTGATAGGCGCTCCCGAGGGCCAGGTAGCTCCGGCGTTCAGGGTGGCCCTGGTTCACCCAGTACTGAAGGGCGATCTTGAGCGCCTGCTCCACGGCGGCCGCCCCGTCGGAGGCGAAGAGGAAGTGCGGGTGCTCGACGGGGACGACGGCCGCCAACGCCTCGGCCAACTCGATGACCACCCGGTTGCCGTTGCCGAGCATGGTGGAGTGGGCCACCAATTCCAGCTGGCGCCGGAGGGCGTCGTCGAGCTCGGGGACGCAATGTCCGAGGGTGGTGACCCACAGCGACGACATGGCGTCCAGGTAATGCCGGCCCTCCACGTCGATCAGTTCGCGGCCCTCGGCCCGCTCCACCACGATGGCCGAGCTGTCGCTGTAGGCGGCCATCTGGGTGAAGCCGTGCCAGACCACCGCGGCGTCGCGCTCCAACCAGGTGGACGGTGCGACCGTCGGGCGGTCCAACCTCAGACCTGCGACCGGCCCCGGTCCACCACGCCGGCGCGTCGACGCTCGATCTCGGCCGGGTCGACCCCGGGTCCGTGGAACTCCGCCGCTCGGGCCGTCTCCAAGGCCCAGGCGTCGGCTCCGGTGAGGAGGCTCGACTGGCGGTAGGTCTCGAGCAAGGTGCGCAGGGCGTGCTGGTCGCTGCTCGTGATGTCGGCGGCCAGGCGGCAGGCGAAGGGGAGCAGCTCGTCGTGGGGAACGACGTGGTTTACGAGCCCCCAGGTCAAGGCGGTGGCGGCGTCGACGAAGTTGCCCGATGCGCTCATCTCCCGGGCCCGGCGCAGGCCCACCGCCTCGGGCAGCAGCACGGTGAGGCCCCATAGCGGCTGCACGCCGATGCGGGCGTGGGTGTCGGCGAAACGGGCCCGCTCCGAGGCGATCAGGAAGTCGCAGTTGAGGGCCAGTTCCAAGCCACCGGTGACGGCCACCCCGTTCACGGCCCCGATGACGGGCTTGGAGGAGGCGAGCACCGTCCGGCGCCGGCCAGGCCCGTCGGCCGCACTCGGGGCAGCGGCGGTGGTAACGGGGGTGGTAGCGGGGGTGGTAGCGGCACCAGCCGGGCGGTCGTCGTTCAGCACCCCGCCGTCGCGTCCGAGCTCTTTGAGATCCAAGCCGGCACAGAAGGCCGGGTCGGCTCCGGTGAGCACCACCACGTCGACGTCGGGGCGCTCGTCGAGATCGGCCATGGTGCGGCGCAGTTCGCTGAGCAGCCGCCGGCTTAGCGCGTTTCGCGCATCGGGACGGTTGAGCGTCACCACCGCCACGCGCTGGTGCACCTCGAGCAGCACCGGTGTGTCGGTCATGACCACGTCACCGCTCAGCGGGTGACCACGACGCTCGAGCCGTGGCCGAACAGTCCCTGGTTGGCCGTGACGCCCACCGTGGCCCCCTCCACCTGGCGCCCGGTGGCTTGGCCGCGCAGCTGCCACACCAGCTCGCACACCTGGGCGATGGCCTGGGCCGGGATGGCCTCGCCGAAGCACGACAGCCCGCCGCTCGGGTTCACCGGGATGCGGCCCCCCACCGCCGTGTCGCCGTCGCGCAGCAGGCGCTCGGCTTCACCCTCCTTGCACAGCCCGATGTCCTCGTACCAGTCGAGTTCGAGTGCGGAGGACAGGTCGTAGACCTCGGCCACGTCCACGTCCTCGGGCCCGATGCCGGCTTCTTCGTAGGCGCCCGTCGCGATCGACTGGCGGAAGCTCGGCCCCGGGCCGCCCACCGATCCCACGGCCGAGTCGGTGGCGAAGTCCGGCATCTCGATCACCGTCTGGGGAAATCGCGGCGTCACGGTGGACACCCCGGCCACCGTCACCAGGTGGTCGCCGTGGCCGTGGCGTCGGGCGAAGTCGAGGCTCGTGAGCACCAGCGCCGCCCCGCCGTCGGAGGTGGCGCAGATCTCGAGCAGGCGCAGCGGGTCGGCCACCATGGGCGAGGCCAGAACCTCTTGGGCGGTGACCTCCTTGCGGTAGCGGGCGTTGGGGTTCTCGAGCCCGTGGCGGGCGTTTTTCACCTTCACCGCGGCGAAGTCGTCCTCGGTGGCTCCGAACAGCTCCATGCGGCGCCGGGCGTATAGGGCGAAGTACGTGGGGTTGGTGGCGCCGAGGAGGTGGAAGCGCAGCCAGTCCGGGTCCTCCTTGCGCTCGCCCCCCACCGGGGCGAAGAAGCCCTTGGGAGTGGTGTCGGCCCCGACCACCAGGGCCACGTCGCACAGCCCGGCCAGGATCTGGGCCCGGGCCGAGGAGAGCGCGGCGGCTCCTGAGGCGCACGCCGCGTAGCAACTGGAGACCTGCGCCCCGCTCCACCCGAGGGCCTGGGCGAAGGTGGCCCCGGCCACGTAGCCGGGGTAGCCGTTGCGGATGGTGTCGGCGCCCGAGACGAACTGCACGTCGCGCCAGGCGATCCCGGCGTCGGCCAGGGCCCGGCGGCCCGCCTCCACGCCGTACTCGACGAAGTTGCGGCCCCACTTGCCCCACGGGTGCATGCCGGCGCCGAGCACGGCCACCCGGCGGTCGTCAGGCACCGGACGCTCCCACCGGCTTCCACTTCCACACCAGGTACTCGTGGTCGTCGTCCTCGTACAAGGTGGAAATCACGAGCTCCACCTCGGTGCCGACGGCCAGGTCGCCCACCGACACCCCGGGCACGACCTGGCCCATGACCACCATCTTCTCGGCCGCCAGCTCGACGGCTGCGATGCAGAAGGGCTCATAGGGATCTGCCGCCACGTAGGGGGGCGGGGGCTGGTAGCGGGCGTCGGTGTAGGACCAGATGGTCCCGGTGCGGCTCAGGGGCACCTCGTCGAAGGCGTCGCTGTCACAGTCGGGGTTGCGACACAGAAAGGCCTGCTTGGGGAAGGCGAAGGTGCCGCACCCCTGGCACCGGCTCCCGAGGAGTGCCGGCTCGCCCTGGTCGGTGGTGAACCACCCGGGCACGGCCGGTACCTGCGCTTTGGTGGGGGCCACCGGGGGAGTGTAACGCCGCGTCAGATTTGCCACCCGAGGCCGGCGCCGGCTGGACGCCCGAAGCCGGCAAACGACCCGATCAGTCGGGATCCAGGTCGATCCGGATGGTGAGAACGCCCTCGGCGTGCATCCGGAACAGCGCTCCGTCCATGCGCCCGGCCAGGCCGTGCACGGCGTCGATACCGCGGCGCCGGGCCAGGCCGTCGTCGTCGGCCACGATCTGGGCCGTACCGTTGTGCCAGTGCCGCCCCACCTTCACCCGGACCCGGGGGTCGGCCAGGATGTTGCGCACGTAGTCGCAGCGCTCGCCGCGCTCGGCCACCAGCCAGAACACCCGGCCGACGAGGCCGTTGCCGACCGGGGTCCAGCGGGGCCGCCCGCTGCGACGGCCGGTGGTCTCGAGCAGGGCGAAGACCCGGGGCGCGATCCCGAGGCGGAGGGCGCTGCGCATCAGGGGGCTGGTGACCCGCCGCTCGATGACCCGGACGGCGCGGCGTGCCCAGGGGTCCAGGTCCCGCTGACGGTCGTTCGCCTGGTCGCGCTCCTGGTGCGTCACAGGCTGGCCGCCACCACGGCGATCACGACCAGGGCGGCCACCACCAGGGCCACCACCCGTCGGCGGCGCTGGCGGCGCTCGAGCTCGGCCACCAAGGCCTCGTCGTCGTAGCCGCCGTTGGCGCTGTAGCTCGGCAGGTCCTCGCCCCAGTCCCAGAAATCAGGGTCGTTGGGGTCACGAGGGGCCGGGCCCACCGGTGTCGGCACGGGGCTCAGCCTACGGTGAAGCCCCAGCAGCGGCCGAGTAGGGTGGTCGGCCGACCGTGGCCTGCGCTACGGCCGTGCGCTTGTAGCTCAATTGGATAGAGCATCTGACTACGGATCAGAAGGTTGGGGGTTCGAGTCCCTCCAAGCGCGCTTCTCGCAGGTCGGTTCGTGGCCGGCGCCACTCTCTGGCGCAGCGATCCCCAGCTCCGGGGCCCGGCGTCTGGAACGTGACCAGGAAACGTTCTGAACTCCGACCCCTACGCCGCTGAGGCCCCCCTGGGTGCCCGGAGTCTTAGATGCCGGCCCTGACCTCCGCCGTCCATTTCAGATGGGCATCCGTCGAACAAGCTCGGGTCTGGTGCGCGTCTGGTTGACATCTCTCTCGAGACGATTGTCCTCTCGGGAAGGATGGAGCCATGCCCAAGCGGTTCCCGGCGGAGTTCAAGCGGGACGTGGTCGCTGTTGCCCGGCGGCGCACCGTGCCCCTTGACGAGGCCAGGGCATATGGAATGACAAGGATGTAATCGACACACCCTGGTCGCACACTGTCTCCCGTAGTCGGATCGGGGTCAGCTCTGAGGGCGGGACCCCCGTAACGGAGCGGAGCGCTCACATGGGCTGTCGGGCGAGGAACAGATCAGGGAGTAGGCAAGGATGCGAGGGATTGGCCTCGCCTGGGATGCGGACGCTGCACCTGGTGGACGTCGAGAACCTCTGTGGGTGTCCGCAACCGTCCGAATCGCTGGTTCGGGCAACGCTGGAGCGCTACCGCCGCAGCATGGGCGTACGCGATGTTGACCACGCTGTAGTGGCCGCCGCTAGCCGAACCGCCTTCTTCGTCGGCCTCGCATGGCCGGGGGCGCGAGTCCGGGTAGGCCGTGGTCCCGACGGCGCTGACCGGGCGATCCTCGACTCAACCGATGTCCGCCATATCGCGAAGTCGTACTCGTGGGTCGTGATCGCCAGTGGCGACCACATCTTCGCTCCGCTCGTGAAGTCGCTGCAGGGGCCGGGCTTGGACGTGGAGGTGGTGGCTCCGACCCGGGGAATCGCCCAGGACCTGCGTCGCGCAGCGGCCCCGTTGCGCCATTTTGACGTCCTGTACGACGCCGAAACCCTCGGGCTCGCCAGCTGATTCTCCACTAGTACGGACGACAGATCTCCATCGACGCCAATGCAGTGAAGGGTGTAGTCATGTCAGATGCCAGGGCCGTTCGCCAGTGAGCAAGAGGAACCAGTGAAGTCCATCTTCAAGAAACGGTGGGTGTGGCTGGCGTGTGGCGCCGTAGCCCTTCTGGTCGTCGCTGGAATTGCCGGCGGGAAGAGCGCCCCGCACGCACGGACCGCAAGCGGCAGTCAAGACACCGCCACGGGAGCTACCCCGCCGACAACTCAAGCACCGCCGGTGTCCTCGCCCAGCGTTCCGGCCGCGTCGCCACCCACCACTGTGAGCGCCGCTCCCGCAACCTCGTCAGGCCTTCAATACGGGCCTGGGCCTCAAGCGACCTATACCGTCCAATCACAGCCTCCTCCCGGATCTTGCCATTACACCTACGACGGGAGCGATCCGCTTCCCGACCCCCACTGCACGCCGGGGGCGCTCAACCCGCAAGTGACACAGAGCACCATCGGTTCGACCATTTGCAGGTCCGGTTACACGTCGTCCATTCGGCCGCCGGAGAGCATCACCGAACCAGAGAAGCAGCAGTCGGCCAGCTCCTATGGCTATAAAGGGTCCTTCTCGACGGGTGAGTACGACCACCTGGTACCGCTGGAACTGGGCGGGGATCCCAACGATGCCGCCAACCTCTGGGTCGAGCCGAATGACAATCCGAACGCCACCTCGACGTCGAATTCCAAGGACGTGCTCGAGAACCGGCTCAACAGCCTCGTGTGCTCCGGACAACTCTCCCTTGGCGCGGCACAGGCCGCCATCGCGTCCAACTGGGCGACCGCGTACCGGACGTATGTAGGAAGTCAATCTTCCTCTGCGCCCCCCTCGAGCACCTCCCCGCCGCCCTCCGGCGGGGACTCTTGCACGGCGAGCGCGGCCCCGGCCAATGACGGCTACAGCGGCGACTACTACGTCACGATCAACTCGAATCAACCGAACCAAAAAGCAACAGCGAGCGACGCTGGGGACAGTTGGAGCGCTTCCACGAACTCGTCCGGTTACGTCCGAATCCTCCTCTACCACACGTCATCTGGCGAACAGATCAACGTGACCGTGGGCTCGGCATCGTGCTCGACGACCGCGTAGTGACAGCGGAGTTGAGCCGAGATGCGGGCTGAGGGTGGTGACGAGTGAAGCGGCGTACGACGATCAGGAAGCTTCCCGACGGCTCGACGGAGATCGTGACCACCAGTCAGAGCTGTTTCACGAGTTACTGGAATTCGTCAGACGACCGGAACCGACGAACTACGCCAAGTCGCTCAAGCAGCTCGGTTCACTGCTCTATCTCCTGGGTGCCGATGTCGAAGTGGCGGTGAAGAACCGGGGGAGACGCCGGGCCAGTTGACGAGCTCCTGAGCCAAGGTCGGGCCGGTGCCTGCAAGCGGCTTCCATCGCCTAGGCCGGCCGAACCCCCGAGGGGCACATCCGGCGACGGGTCCAAGCCCTGGACATCTTGCGATTCTTGCGATTCTTTCGAATTCTGGTAACCTGACGGGTACCCGAGGCCGGAGGTGACGATGAGTGCAGCTCGTGAAGAGACCGTGCTCCCGCCGAAGAACGCCGAGATCCTGTCCGCAATCGAGCACCTGCTCAGTTCCGGCAAGGAACCGTTGCGGCTCATGGCTGCCGACGGCAGCGACGCCGTCCTTCCCGAGGAACTCCGACACGTCCTGACCACAGTCGTCTCCTCGATGCACCGCGGTCAGGCTGTGACCCTCGCTCCCCGGGCGATGCGGCTTACGACTCAGCAAGCCGCCGAACTGCTCGGAGTCAGCCGACCGACCCTCGTCAAGTTGCTCGAAGAGGGTCGCATTCCCTACGAGACCCCGAACCGGCATCGGCGGATCAGGCTCATCGACCTGCTCACGTTCCAGCAGGCTCGGCGAGTCGAGCGCCGAGAGTCCCTCACCGAGATGACCCGGGAGGCTCAGGATCTCGGGACCTACGAGGGAACGTCCGAGGACTACGAAGCGGCCTTGGCTGAGGCTCGGCAGAAACTGGCGTAACCCCGCCGTGTACTCAGTTCTCCTCGATGCCTGTGTGCTCGTTCCCAACGCGCTGTGCGACACCCTTATCCGGCTTGCAGAGCGGGGCTTCTACCGGCCGCTGTGGTCGGAGCGGATACTCGACGAAACCGCATGGGCAGTCCGAACGGTGCACCCCGAGCTCGACCCTCTCCGCGTTCGTCGCCGGCTCGACGCCATGAACGCGACGTTCGAAGACGCCCTCGTCGAGGGGTGGGAACAAGTGTCCGCCGGCCTCGATCTTCCAGACGACAACGATCGGCACGTCCTGGCAGCCGCGGTCAGGGGAGGCGCGCAGGTCATCGTGACGTTCAACGTCAAGGACTTTCCCGAAGATCGACTCCTCCCGACAGGAGTCGGGGTCGAGCATCCCGACGAGTTCCTCCTCGATCAGCTCGATCTCCTGCCTGGAGTTGCATACCAAGTGCTCACGGAGCAGGCCCGAGACCTTCGAAACCCGCCCAGCGATCTCGACGGGGTCCTGAACCGCCTGGAGCGCTGTGGTGTTCCGCGGTTCGCCGATGCGGTTCGATTGCTCGAGCCCGGCGACCCATGACCACAGGTAGCTTCGGCAAACACACACCACTCCGGAGCTCCAACTGACCGCCAAGCCCGGACCCCATCACATGGACCCGTTGCGTGCGGCGATCGACAGCGGGCTCAGCACCAGGCGCTTCCTCGGCTACTACGAGAGCAGGGAGTGGGCGATCCAGGCGGCGCCCGTCGTCGAGGCGGTCCGGAACGCGGTGGCGTCGTCTCCCTCGGCGGATCTGGTGCTGCTGATCGAGCGGGCGATCGGGCGCGTGGTGAAGGTGATACTCCAGGCCGATGATTCCGACGGCATGATCGGTGACCTCGCCGGCCAGCTGCTCGACCTGCACGCGCAGGCGTGCGACGCCGGTGTCGCCGATCCGGTGAAGCTGGCGCGCTGGATGATTCGCTTCTGCTTCGATGACCAGGACTTCTTCGAAGTCGACCCCTTCCGCTACGCCTCCGCACTCGGAGAGCTCGGACTGGCGGCTTATCGCCGGGAGGTCCGCCAACGCCGCCATGCGGGAGACGACTCGTTCGCCGCCAAGTACGCCACCGAGCGACTGGCCGTCCTCGACGGCGACGTCGACGCGATCGTCGTCCTCCTCGGCGGTGATTTCGACCGTCCCTATGACTTCATCCGGGTGGCAGAGGCCATGGAGGAGCTCGGTCGGGACGACGACGTCCTTCGCTGGGCCGGGCGCGGGATCGGCGAGACGAGCGGCTGGCAATTGGCCCAACTCTACGATCTTGCCGCCGCGGTCCACGGCCGGCGAGGAGATCATCAGGTGCTCCTCCAACTGCGACGCGATCAGCACCACCGTATGCCGTCGGTGACCTCCTACAACCTCCTGCGGCAGGCGGCCGACGGAGTCGGTGTCTGGCAATCGGAACGCGAAGCGGCCAGGGCGGTGCTGGCCGACCACGATCTCGGCGGGTTGGTGGACGTGCTCCTGGCCGACAAGGAGCCCGACACCGCCTGGGAGGTGGCGACAGCCGACACCGCCTGGGACGCCGGTGAACGGCGCTGGATGCGCCTGGCCGAGGCCCGAGAAGCCAACCATCCGGGGGACGCGCTGGAGGTCTACCTCGGGCTGGCAGACCGCGAACTCGAGACCACGGGTCGAGCGGCGTACACGCGGGCGACAAGAATCCTCAAGCGCGCTGTCCGTGTCGCGGCCAGCGCCGACCGAACGGCCGAATTCACCGACCATATGCAGATGCTGCGAGACCGGCATCGGCGACGCCCCACGTTGATCGCCATGCTCGACAAGGCGGGGCTGGGCTGAGGGTCGGATCATCGGATGGCCGGCCACGGTCCCAGCGGTACCGACGGCAAAGCACCCGGACACAAGGGGGGCTGGCTACGATTCGACCCCTCGGCACGCCAAAGCGTTGGGGTGCCCCGAGCTAAACAAATCATCAAACGACGGGAACAACCGCCTTCTGGCCGGCTGGCGGCGTGGCCGCCTGCCGTTGGCGCTTGACGATCGTGTTCGCCGCGTCTTCGTCCTTCACCGTTGTCGCAGCGATGGCGGCGAGGACGGCGAAGGCGGCTGCGGTGATGAAGGCGACGTGGAATCCGGCGAGGTGGGTGGTCGGATGGCCGACACTGGCGGCGCCGGCCCCCACACCCGAGAGCACGGTGGTGAGGATGGCCACGCCGATGGCTCCGCCGAGCTGGCGCTGGGCGTTGAAGAACGTCGAGGCCCGCCCCATGTCGCCTTGGGTGATGGTGGCGAAGGCGGCGGCCTGGGTGGGTACGAAGACGTGCGCCATGGCGAACCCGATCTCGAAGAGAAGCGCCCGAGCGATCCACAAGCTGGTGTGGTCTCCGACGAAGGCCATGCAAGCCATGCCGACCGCCACGCCGAGGAGGCCGCCGATCATCAGCCGGCGAGGTCCGAAGCTCGGATACAGGATGCGAGTCACGATCTGGGCGCCCCCCATGATCCCGAGAGCTTCGGGGAAGGTGCTCAGGCCTGAGCCGAGTGCGGTGAGCCCCAGTCCGTATTGGTAGAAGAGCGCCACCATGTAGAGCACGCCGAGGAAGGCCGCCGAGCCCAAGAACATCACCCCGTTGGCGGAGCGAAAGAGTCGGTCCCGGAACAACCGCAATGCGATGAGAGGCTGCGCCCTCCGGAGTTCGACCCGGATCAGCCCTACGAGCAACACGGCACCGGTGATGCTCGTGGCGATGACGTCCGTGGTGTGCCAACCCTTTACGGGGCCTTCCGACAGGCCGTACATGAGCAGCCCGAAGCCGCTGCCCGAGAGGAGGAGCCCGGCGAGGTCGAACGATCCGGGATCCTGCTTCTCCTGCGTCTCGAGGAAGAGGAGTCCGAATATCAGTACGGCGATCCCGATGGGAACGTTCACGTAGAAGACCCAGCGCCACGACAGATCTGTTACGAACAGGCCACCGAGAATCGGCCCCAGAGCGGGGGCGAACGCGGTAGGCACGAGCAGCACGGCCGACGCTTTGACCCGCTCAGCGGGTGGGAAGGCCCGCCACATCATGGCCATGCCCACCGGGATCATGAGCCCCCCGCCCACCCCTTGGAGCACCCGGAACGTCGTGAGCTCGCCCAGACTCGTGGCCAGCCCGCACAGGGCGGAGGCTCCGGTGAAGATGACGATCGAAGCCAGAAGGACCCGTTTCGGACCGAACCGGTCGCCCAACCACCCCGAGGCGGGGATGAACACGGCCAAGCTCACCAGGAAGCCGATGACGACGGTGTCCACCCCCGTCGAGCGCACGTGGAAGTCGCGCCCCAAGGTGGGCAGGGCCACGTTGACGATGGTGGTGTCCATGATCGTCATGAACAGCGCACCCACGTAGACGACGCCGATGGCGAGCTTCTGGCTGATTTCCCGGCGGGCCATCCCGGCGCCAGGCTACCGGTCGCCTCTCGGCCCCTGCCCAGGGCCGGTGGGAACCGTCAGAGCACCTGATTTCCCATCAGAAGGTTGGAGGTTCTAGTCCCATCAAGCGCACCGGCCCGCTAACAGTTCACCGAGAGTTGGCCACCCCGTCTCATGGCGATCAGCGGCCGTTCACTCTTCTCCTCTAGCCTTGGCCTCACAGATGGCTGCTCCGGCGGACTCGGGGCGGCGTCGATCTAGTGGGCTGGCGAACGGAGGCGGCAACCGGTGACACCATCACGTCGCGATTTCATGAAGGGCGCCCTGGGCGTGGCCGGCGCCGCTGCCATCGGGACCCGGCTGGCCGGTTCCTCGGGCCTGGCCCCGGCCGTGAACGTGGGCCCGGCGCCGGGCCTGCTCAGCCTGCCGCTGCCCACCTTGCCCGACCCGGCCGGCTCGGGAATCGACCACGTGGTGGTGGTCATGATGGAGAACCGCAGCTTCGACCACTTCCTGGGCTGGATGCCCAATTCAGTCGGGCGCCAGAGCGGGCTGTCGTACCTCGACCCCAAGGGCACCGCCCACGACACCTGGCACGCCAATCAATTGAACGGGTGCGGTTTCGCCGACCCCGACCACTCCTATGACGGCGGGCGCATCCAGTACGCCGGCGGGGCCATGGACGGATTCCTGCTCGACCCGGCCAACGACACTTACGCCATCAGCTACT
>DATKSG010000019.1:0-36591 GCA_035531775.1 Acidimicrobiales bacterium
TGCTGGCCCACCTCGACAGTTGGGGTACGGCCGCCGCAGCCGGCGTCCTGGCGGTGCTGGCGAACAACCTTCCAGCCGCCTCGGTACTAGCCGCCCGTCACCCACCGCATCCTTTTGCCCTACTGGTGGGCCTCGATCTGGGGCCCAATCTCTTCCTCACCGGCTCGTTGTCATCACTGCTGTGGTGGCAGGCCGCCAAACTCGCCGGCGCACACCCTTCAGCGCGACGAGCGAGCCGCCTCGGGCTGATCTCGGTACCACTGGCCATGGCAGGCGCCGTGGGAGTGCTGACCATGACCGGAGCGCACTAGCCACGACCCGGCCCGGCCCACCACCCGCCGCTCAGGGGAATAGACCTCGAGCCGCAATGGCGTCGGCCACTCTCTGCACAGCCAGGGCGCCGGCGGCTCGGCGCATCGACACCTCGAGAGTCTGCGCCTTGGACCATACGGCGGCGAACGCGTCATCCATGGTGCGACCCAAACGGGTGGCCACGGTGTCTTCGTCCCACGCATAGCCCTGTCTGCTCTGGGCCCACTCGAAATACGACGCGGTGACCCCCCCGGCGTTGGCCAGGATGTCGGGCACCACGAGGATGCCACGCTGGTCGAGCACTCGATCGGCCTCGGGGGTGGTGGGACCGTTGGCTGCTTCCACCACCATCTGGGCCGACAGCGCAGAAGCGGCCACGTGGTCGATGGCGCCCTCGAGGGCAGCGGGCACAAGAAGCTCGGCCTCCACCGACCACAACGCAGCGCTGTCAATGGGGTGCCCCCCGTCGAACCCGGCCACCGACCCGGTTGCCGTGACATGGTCCGAAAGCAAGCTGATGTCGAGGCCACCCGGATTGTGCACCGCCCCTCCGATGTCCCCCACGGCGACCACCCGCATCCCGGCTGACCACAGGAGGAAGGCCAAGGGGCCTCCCACCTTGCCGAAGCCCTGGATGACCACCCGGGCCCGGGCCAGTTCCATGTCCATGGCGGCAAAGGCAGAGCGCACGCATCGGACGACGCCCGACGCCGTGGCCCCCGAATGGAGCTTCATCCCGCCGACGGCCAGCGGCTTCCCGGTCACCGTTCCGGGCAGCGACCGCCCGTGCAACATGTCGATGGTATCGAGCAACCACGCCATTACCCGCTCGTCGGTGTTGACGTCGGGTGCGGGCACGTCGCTGTCGGGCCCGAGCAACGACGAGATCTCAAAGGTGTAGCGCCGGGTCAGGCGTTCGAGCTCTCCATCCGACAGCAGCCGGGGATCACAGCGCACACCACCCTTGGCGCCACCGAAGGGGATGTCCACCACCGCCGTCTTCAACGTCATGTCGGCCGCCAGCGCCGCCACTTCACTGGCATGGACGTCGGGGTGGAAGCGAATGCCACCTTTGGCCGGCCCTCGGGTGGTGTCGTGATGGATGCGCCAACCCGTGAACACCTCGACGTGCCCCGTGTCCATGCGCACCGGCACCGACACTTCGAGAATCCGTTTGGGCACCCGTAACAGCCGATGGATGTCAGGGTCCAACCCGGCCAGCACGGCGGCGTCGTCGATACGCCCGAGCACGGCAGCCCAGGGGTCGTATCTCCCAGCGGGGGCGGTGAGGGGACTCCCAGCGGGGGCGGCCGCCGCGGCGCCCTCGGCGGCCGCCGGCACGTCAGCCTGGTCCGTCACGATGACCCGCACAGCTTGGCGACATCCCCGGTCGAGCGACGCCGACTCAGGAGATGGCCGGCGGCTTCATCCTCGGACTTGACGCTGGAGACGAGCGGGGACCGGGCGAGGGAATAGACCCCGCCGAACAACGTGAGCACTGCCACCGCCTCGAGAGGGCCCCGCGGCCCCGCCAGGAGGAGCCGGTCACCGAAGAGAGACATACCGATGGCGATAGAGACGAGCGGGTCAACGATGACGAGGGTGGCTTGCGAGGAGGTAACCGGCCCGGCGTGGAAAGCGTTCTGGGTAAGGAACATCCCGGCCAAACCGCTCACGGCTAGGGCGTAGGGGGGCCAGTGCACGAAGAGCGACGACCAACTCCGGCTGATCTCGAGGTTCATCTCCTTGATCAGCGCCGCCGTGAAGGCGAAGGCGATGGCCGCCGACACACCGAACATGGCCGCTTTCCATGCCGCCGATCCCCGCCTGGTGGACAACACGGCCAGCGCAGCGGCGGCCACGCAGGCCCCCGTAACCGCCGCCCAGTCCACCGCCCCCGGCAGCTGGTCGCCGCCCCCGGGCGAGGCCAGCGCCAAGAATGAGGCCAGGCCAGCCGTGGCGGCCAGAGCGCCGACCCATTCACGCCAGGTCAGGGCGTGGTGGAACCAGAAGCCCAAGATCGCCACCAGGAACGGCAGCTCCAGCGTCAAGATGGGCTGCACGACCGTGATCCGGCCGTAGTGCAAGGCCGAGAACTGCAGCAGGAAGGCGGCGATCATGACGCCGAACCCGGCCAGCCACACCTTCCTCCGAAACGCATGAGCCATGAGGCTCAGGCGCATCGTCGACTCCGCCGGCGCCGTCTCGACCCCCAGCCGTTGCAGGATGGTGGTCGTGGCGTTCGCAAATGCAGCGACGACGGCCAGCAGATAGGCCATTGCCTCCTTTTTAGCCCATGCCCCCTGTCTGGCGGCGGTTCCATGGCCATCGGTACGCTCTGGCCGCCGGGCCCCGACGGCCCGTGCCACCGAGGGGACCACATGTCAGATCCGATCTCCGAGCAGGACTTCGAGCGCGAAGCACGAGCCTTCCTGGAAGCCAACGCCGAGCCCCGCGTCGAAGTCCGACGAGCCTGGGGAGAGGGCTCGGACCAGGTGTCGGTGCTCCCCGAGCGCACCCTCGAAGAGGAGCTGGCCGAATTGGAGCAGGCCCGGGCCTGGGCCCAGCGTCGCTTCGACGCCGGCTTCGGGTGGATCACCGGGCCACCCTCCTATGGCGGGCGGGGCCTCACCCGTGACCACCAACGGGTCTATGACGCCGTGGAGGGCGAGTTCTCCACCCCGCCAATGACCGCATACGGGATCGGGCTGGGCATGGTGGCCCCGACCATCTTGGCCCATGCCACTGACGAGGTTAAGGAGTGCTACCTGCGTGCAATGTGGCGCGGCGACATAGTGGCCTGCCAGCTCTTCAGCGAGCCCGGAGCGGGAAGCGACCTGGCCGGGCTGCAGACCAGGGCTGTGCGCGACGGCGACGAGTGGCTCGTGACCGGCCAGAAGGTGTGGACCTCCGGCGCCCACCTTTCCGACATCGGCGAGATCATCTGCCGGACCGATCCCGAGCTTCCCAAGCACAAGGGCCTCACCGGATTCGTGGTCGATATGCATGCTCCGGGCGTGGAGGTGCGGCCGCTGCGCCAGATCACCGGTGGCGCCTCGTTCAACGAAGTCTTCTTCACCGATGTCCGGGTGCCTGATTCGCACCGCCTGGGCGACGTGAACGGCGGTTGGACCGTCGCGCTCACCACGCTCATGAACGAACGGGCCGCCATCGGCGGTGGGATGGCCGGCAGCAGCAGCGGCAACATGGGCACCCAGCGACTGATCGAGCTCGTCCGCCACCAAGGTCGCCAGGACGACCTCCTGGTCCGACAGCAGGTCGCCGACATCATCATCAACGGCAGGGTGGCCTCGTATACGAACCTGCGAGCCATGGCCAAGATCGCCGCCGGCCAGTTGCCGGGGCCCGAGATGTCCATCGCCAAGCTCTCGTTGACGATGAACATGCGTCGAATGGCGGAGTTGCTCTCGAGCGTGCTCGGCCCCAAGCTGGTGGCCGATTCGGGCGAGTGGGGCACCTACGCCTGGAGCCAATTCATCCTTGGCATCCCCGGCATGCGCGTGGCCGGAGGCACCGACGAGATCCTCCACAACATCATCGGCGAACGCGTCCTCGGGCTCCCGAAGGAGCCGGCCGCCCGCTAGCCGGGCGCAGTGGAGGTTGTCACCGGGCTACCGCCAGGGGAGGTTCTCGACGAACACCCAGCTGCGCCGGTGGATGGCGCTCAAGCCGTATCCGCACAGCGCCCGCTTGTGGGTGGGCGACGGATAGCCCTTGTTCCGGTCGAAGTCGAACGCCGGATACGAGTCGGCCACCGAGCGCATCATGCGGTCCCGGGTGACCTTGGCCAACACCGACGCTGCGGCCACGCTGGCGCACAAGGCGTCGGCGCCGACGATGGTGGTGACGGCTGGCCGGCAAAGCTGGTCGTCGCCCTCCCTGATATGGCCGACTTCGAACTCGTCGAACAACGTCGGCTCGCTCGGAGGCGTCACGTAGTCGAAGTTCCCGTCGAGCACCACGGCGTCGGGCCGGGCATCGGCCGGCAAGGCGCCGAAGGCGCGATGGGTAGCCAGGCGCAAGGCGGCCGTCATGCCCAGACGGTCGCACTCCTCGGGCCCGGCATGACCGACGGCCCACGCCGCGCACCAGGTACCCACCCGTTCGAACATGTCCTCCCGGGCCGTCTCAGGCAGCTGCTTGGAATCTCGTAGCCCGGTCGGCACCCGCCGCCGCGTGGCCTCCACTACCGCAACCCCCACTGAGAGGGGGCCGGCCCAGGCCCCCCGTCCCACTTCGTCCACGCCGGCCACCAGGCGGTATCCGTGTTGGAGCAGCCGACGCTCGCTGGTGAGACGTGGCACGGGCCGTTTCGGCGCGGTACGCGGCGATGGGCGCGCGGCACGAGAGTTGTCCTGACGCCCATTGTCGGCCGAAGCGGCCGGCCGCATCATGACCTTGGCACGAAACTCATGGCTCGGCCATCGGGCAGAGCACAGGAGGGATGGGGGATGGTCGATAGAATGATGACCATGGCGAGCCTGACGCACGAGGTGCTGGCTGCCGGCACCCGGGTGGACGTCCGCAGTCGGTTCGTCGGCGCCTGGAGCCGCGGCTTCGAGGTGGCCGAACAAGTGGACGAGCACGGGTATCGGGTCCGCCGCCTGTCCGACGGGAGCATCCTTCCCGATGTCTTCGAGGAGGACGACGTGCGGCCCGAGCGCCGCAAGCAGGGCCTCTGGTGGTACTGACCGGGCCCTGACACTGCTCAGGGGCCGCTCAGGGCGGCGATGAACTCGTCGATGGGCACCGCGGCCAGGGTCTTGGTCTTGAGCGTGCCCCGCGCCCCGAGCGCCACCGCCACCCGCGTGATGGTCTGCTCGTCCGGTGCCTCCAAGACGGTGGCGAAGTCGTAGGGCCCGAGCAAGGCCCATTGCGCCACCACCCTGGCCCCCATCGCTTCCACCTCGACATTGACCTGCAGCAGGCGGGCCGGGTTCTCGCGCAAGGTGGCCATGCCCTCGGGCCCGAGGGTCGAGAGCATCAGATAGGTCGACATGGCCGCACGCTAGCGCGACGTGTCCGACGCTCCTCGGTCGGCGCCCCGGCCGGCGCCGGGGCCCGGCACCGGAGCCGGCCATGGTTCCAGCCGTCCGATGGCCGCCAGTTCGGAGTCCTCAGGCTCGGTGCCCAGAAAGGCCGACAGCATCTGCCGGACCACGGCCAAGGAGGCCAGCCGAAGGCCGAAAGCCAAGACGTTGGCATCGTTCCAGCGCCGCGCGCCGGCTGCCGTCTCGGCGTCGGTACACAGCGCAGCGCGCACTCCGGGCACCTTGTTGGCGGCCATGGCCACGCCGGTGCCGGTGTGGCAGCACACCACTCCCCGCTCCGCCCTGCCGCCGGCCACGGCCTCACCCACGGCCCGCCCCACCTCGGGCCACTCGGCGCCGGCCGCCACCGTGTCGACGTCGTGGCCGCCTGACACCAACTCGGCCACCAGCGCCGCCGTGAGCTCGGTGTCCTCGTCGGTGCCGAAGGCGATACGCACGTCCCGAAGTTAACCGCGGCTCCGCTGCCGGTGACCGTAGGTCAGCGCAGCTCGGAGCGTCGCACCTTGCCCATGGCGTTGCGAGGGAGCTCGTCGAGGTAGCGCACGAGGCGGGGCCGCTTGTACGGGGCCAGCTGGTCGACGGCGAAGGACAGCAGTGCTTCCGGGTCCGGTGGCGTCCCCTCGGCCGGCACCACCCAGGCCGTGACCACCTCCCCCCACTCGTCGGAAGGGGTGCCGGTCACGGCCACCTCGGCCACCGCCCGGTGGCGCAGGAGCACGTCCTCGACCTCGGCTGGGTAGACGTTGTAGCCACCGGAGATGACGACGTCGCCGCGGCGCCCCAAGATGCGGACGTAGCCGTCGCTTACCTCGGCCAGGTCGCCGGTGTGGAACCAGCCGTCGTCGAAGGCGTCGGCGGTGGCCGCCGGGCGCTCGAAGTAGCCCGAGAAGACCTGCGGCCCGCGCACCAGGACCTCGCCCGAGTCGTCGGCCACCTCGACGTCCACGCCCGGGAAGGGGAAACCCACCGTGCCCGAACGCCGCTCACCGACCAGCGGGTTGGAGATGGTGAGGAGCGTCTCGGTCATGCCGTAGCGCTCCAGGACGTCCACACCTTGGTCCCGGAGCCCGCTGTGCAGGTCGGCCGCCAGCGGCGCGGAGCCCGACACGGCCAGTCGGAGCCGCCCGAGCTCGCCGGCGCGACCGGTGGCGGCGATCTTGAAGAACATGGTGGGCACCCCGAAGAACAAGGTGGCGCGGTGGGACTCGGCGGCGTCGAGCACCGACCCCGCGTCGAAACCCGGCAGGAGCACGGCCGAGGCACCGACGGCCAGAGTCGTGTACAGCGCGGCGCACAGGCCGTGCCCGTGGAACAGCGGTAAGGCGTGCACCAACCGGTCGTCAGGGCTCCACCCCCAGGAAAGGGCCAGCGAACGGCTGTTGGCCAGGAGGTTGGCGTGGCTCAGCACTGCTCCCTTCGGCGCCCCCGTGGTGCCCGAGGTGTAGGCCACCAAAGCCGGCGCTGTGGCGTCGGGAAGTGCTCGAGCGCCGGCGGCACAGTCAATCGTGCCGGACGTGGAGCGCACCCTCAGGGCGGTGTCGAGCAACATGACGGCTCCAGGTGCCGCCTCTTGCACCCACGCCGCTTGCGCCGCGTCGGCCATGATGGCGGCCTCGGGCCGGACGTCGCCCACGATGTGGGCCACCTCTCGCCGCGTGTAGGCCGGGTTGACTGGCACGACTGTCAGTCCCGCTCTCAGCGCTCCCACGTTGGAGACGACGCCGTCGATGGAAGGGCCCGACCCCCACAGGACCCGGTCCCCGGGTCGCAGGCCCGAGGCCAGCAGGGCCTCGGCGGCCAGCGCGCTGCGCTCATCGAGTTCGCCGGCACGCACCCACCGCCGGCCGGCGACCGGGTCCAGGAGCACCGGCGCGGCCGGGGCGGCCGCCCAGGCCGCCGCCCACACGGCGGGCAGCGACCCGTCAGAGGTGAGATCGGCGGCCTCGAACGAACTGGCGCCGTAGAGATGACAGCTCCAGTGGCGGGGACGCACGCCGGCCACGCTAACAACGACCGCCGCCGGCCGACCTAGCCTGAGCACGTGACCCCACGCCAAGTCAGCATCGTCCCCCACACCCACTGGGACCGGGAGTGGTACGAGCCGTTCCAGAGCTTCCGGTTGCGACTCGTGCGCATGCTCGACGGCCTGTTGGCGCTGCTCGAGCAGGACCCCTCCTACGCCCGGTTCCTCCTCGACGGCCAGATGGCCGTGGTGGACGACTACCTCGAGGTACGGCCCGAGGCGGAGCAGCGCCTGCGGGCCCTGGCCGCCAGTGGGCGCCTTTCCATGGGCCCGTGGTACGTGCTCATGGACGAGTTCCTCGTGTCGGGTGAGACCATCATCCGGGACCTGCAGCTCGGCATCCAGCGCGGCGCCGCCTTCGGCGGCGTCATGAACGTCGGCTATCTCCCCGACATGTTCGGACACGTGGCCCAGATGCCGCAGATCCTGCGCCAGGCGGGCTTCACCCACGCCGTGGTCTGGCGGGGCGTGCCGTCGAGCATCGACCGGTCGGCCTTCTGGTGGGAGTCCCCTGACGGCTCGACGGTGCGGGCTGAGTACCTCGTGGTGGGCTACGGCAACGGGGCGGCCATCCCTGACGACGCCAAGGCCCTGGTGCGCCGCATCGCCGACCACGAGCAGGAGATCGGCGGCTTCCTCGGCGACGGCGGCTTGCTGTTCATGAACGGCACCGACCACCAAGAGCCCCAGCCGTGGCTGGGCCGGGTGGTGGCCGAAGCCAACGAACTCCAGGGTGACTACGAGCTGCAGATCACCTCGCTCGCCGACTATCTCGGCGACGCACCCACCGAGGGCCTGGACACCTGGCACGGGGAGTTGCGTTCCGGCGCCCGGGCCAACGTCCTCATGGGCGTGGCCTCCAACCGGGTCGACGTGAAGCAGCTGGCCGCCCGCACCGAACGCGCCCTAGAGCGCCGAGCCGAGCCGTATGCCGCCCTGCTGGGCGATGCGGCTCGGTGGCCCACCAGCCTGCTCGGGCTGGCCTGGCGCGAGGTCGTCCGCAACGCGGCTCACGACTCGATCTGTGCCTGCTCGGTGGACGAGGTGGTCGACGCCGTGCTGCACCGCTACGCCGAGGCCCGGCGCATCGCTGACGGCCTGGCCGAGCAGGTGCTGGCCGAATTCTCGCGATCACTGGCCCACAGCGGCCCGGTGGCCGTGAACGCCTCGGCCCGGCCGCGCAGCGGAGTGGTCGAGATCGTCGTCGTCGGCGACGAGGTGCCGCCCCACACCCAGGCGCTGCCCGAGGAGCCCGGCGCCTTCGGAATCCCACGGGGGATGGGGCCTCTCACCCTCGACGCCGCCACTGTGCGCACCATCCTGGGCATGTTGCCGAGCGGCAGCCAGATCGACACCCACACGTGGATCCAGGACGTGCGAGTGGAAGAGGACGAGTCGGGCATCGACATCACCATCGCCTTCGGCAGCGAGGAACGCTTCGACGTGCCCATCGCTTCGGTCAAACAGGACCTCTACACCCGCCTCGGGGCCCGGCCGGACTCCACCGTCCGCATCCGCATCGACCAACCCCCCGTGCGCCAGGTTCTGGCCCGCTGCGCCACCGTGGCAGGCTACGGGTGGCTCCCCATTGAGCCGCTGCCGCTCGACCACCCGGTGACCGTCGTGGAGGAGCCCGGGGGACCGGTGCAGATGGCCAACGGCCTCACCACCGTGGTGGTCGACTCGGCGGATGGCACCTTCAGCCTGAACGAGGTCGCGGGGTTCGGTCGCCTGGTCGACGGCGGGGACCACGGGGACTCCTACAACTACTCCCCGCCGGCCCAGGACCGCCTGGTCGACACCCCCGATGCCGTGTCCGTGTCGGTGCTGGAGCACGGGCCGGTGCGCGCCTCGGTGGCCATCGTGGCCGACTACACGTGGCCCGAGTACGTCGACGGCTCCACCCGGGCCCGCAGCGGTGCCTGCACCGCCCGTGTGACAACGACACTGCAGCTGTGCGCGGAGGACCGCCACGTGAGCGTCACCACCACCTTCGTGAACCCGAGTCGCGACCACCGGCTGCGGGTCCACCTGCCACTCGGGCATGGGGCCGACCACTCCAAGGCGGAATGCGCCTTCGCCGTCGTGCGGCGCGGGCTCGAGACCGAAGGGCGGCCCGACGAGCTCGGCCTGCCCACCTTCCCGAGCCGGCGCTTCGTGAGCGCCGGCCGCCTCACCGTCGTTCACGAAGGGCTGTGCGAGTACGAGCTTGTGGATGTGGCGGACGACGGCGCAGGCCCAAAGGCCGGGGCGCTGGCCGTTACCCTGCTTCGGGCCACGGGCATGCTGTCGAGGCTGGGCATGGCCTACCGTCCACTGCCGGCCGGCCCGATCACGGCGGTGGAGGGCCTGCAGTTGCAGAGGAGACGGATCGAGTGCCGCTACGCACTCGCTGTGGACTGCGACGACCCCTATGCGTTGGTGGACGCCGCCATGCTCCCCCTAGACGTGGTGCACGGCAGTGGTAAGGGCACTCGCCCAGGCTCCGGGAGCGCCCTGCATGTGGAGGGGGCCGAGGTCTCCTCGGTGCAGCGCGTGGCCGGCATGCTCGAGGTCCGCGTCTTCAATCCGGGGCCGGAACCAGCCACGGTCAAGATCGGCGACCGCTCAGGATGGCTCGTCGACCTCGGCGGCCGTGCCCTCGAGCCCGTCGACGGCGCCTTTGCCCTGCGGCCCTTCGGGATCGCCACGGTGCGCATACCCGGGGCCTGACTCCTCGTCGTCACCAGCGGCGGCCCGGAGGCCGCTCGACAGGAGGCGCTCTCCACGTTCACGGAGGTCCTCGAGATCGTGGAGCACCTCGGCGAATCGGTCGAGGCGCCGGCCGATGCGCCGGTCGAGGGTGAGCGGCTCGCTCCCGGGCCGGTGCAGGGCCCACAGCTGGATGCGGCCAACATCCTTGATCTGCCTTGGGCGCATGGCCCGGAAGGCGAACTCGCCGACCTCGGCGGTTTCGTGGGCGCCGGGGCTTTCGGCACCTCGGCTTTCGGCACCTCGGCTTTCGGCACCTTCGGCGAGGAGCGTGTCGTGGAACTCGTCCGACATCAGGACGCTGCCGGGACTGGCGATGTTGACGATCCGGTGGGCCAGGTTGACGACGGTGCCGTAGTAGTCGCCGTCCTGCGCCAATACCGGGCCCACGGCCAGTCCGACGCGCACGTCGGAGAGCAGTTCGTCGTCGGCATAGGCCTCAGCCAGACCCAACCCGATGCGGGCGGCGGCGACCGCCGTGTCGGTGACGAACATGGCCTCGTCGCCGATCATCTTCACCACCCGGCCCCCGCCACTGGTCACCGTGTCGTGAGCCAGCTGCTCGAAGCGGCTGACCACGGTGCCCAGCTCCTCCTCCGACAGCTGCTGGCTGAGGGTGGTGAAGCCGACCATGTCGGCGAAGCCGATGCACAGCGGCGACAGCGCTCCCCCGCCCCGACTGCGCAGCAGCATGGCTCGCCGGGTGGCTGCCTGGACGTGGCGGCGCCAGGCGAACTCGAGCAAGCGGGCCATGGCCGGCAGGGTCTGGTCGGCCAGCCTGGAGAAGCGGTCGGCCGCCTCGACGGAGTCGCCGGGCCCGAGCGGTCCGGCCGTCCCGTCTTTGAGAGCCGGCGACACCTCGGCCTCGGCGATGCGGGCCATCGACGAGCCGATCACCCGGGCCAGCTGGAGCCCGGAGGCGAGGTCGACCATGTCGATGGCCATCATCCCCTTCACCGTGAGCAGGGCATCCACGTCAAGATCGGTGAAGTAGCGGTCCTCGGGATCCACGTCGGGGAATCCGAGCGCCCTCCAGAATCGGCGCGCCAGTTCGGCCGGCATACCGGTGAGGCTCGATACCTCCCCTTCGGTGTAGCGGCGTGCGGCGGGGACCAGGAGACGATCGGCCACCAGCAGATCAAGGATGTCCTCGCCCTCGGCGCGGTCGATCTCCTCGGAGGTGGTGCCGGCTTCGGCCAGGAACGAACGCACCCTCTGTAGGGCGGCAGCGCGCTCCTCGGTGTTCACAGCGCCGAACCTACACTGGCCCCATGCGCGTCACGCCGGCCGGCTTGCCCGAGCTGGGAGGCTGCGTGGTGCTGGTGCCGGTGAAGGCCTTCAGCCAGGCCAAGGCCCGGCTCGCCCCCATGCTCGACGGCACCCGGCGGGCCGAGCTGGCCCGGACCATGGCCGCCACCGTGGTGGCAGCGGCCGCCCCTCTGCCGGTCGCCGTGGTGTGCGACGACCCCGAGGTCGCCGACTGGGCCGCATCGGTGGGGGCCATCGTGCTGCCCGAACCGGGGCGAGGGCTCAATGGTGCCGTGGCAGCCGGGGCCGACCGGCTGCAGGAGGCAGGGGCCACCGAGATCATCGTGGCTCACGGCGACCTTCCCTTCGCCCACGATCTCCCCCGGCTGGCCGGTTTCCATGGTGTGACGCTCGTGCCCGACCGGGCCGAGGACGGAACCAACGTGATCTGCATCCCGGCCGGCTCCAGGTTCCGCTTCTCCTACGGCCCAGGTTCCTTCACCCGCCATCGGGCTGAGACAGCCCGACTCGGCCTCGCCCTCCGGATCGTGCGCGAGCCGGCGTTGGCCCTCGACGTGGACGTTCCCGGCGACCTCCCGGCCGTGCCGGGGGGTTGGCTGGCGCTGTGAGCGCCGGGCGCATCGTGCCGGTGGGCGAGCTCCCCGAGCGGTCCACCATCACCACCGACCTCCCGGTGCCGGAGTCGGCTCTGGCCATCGGGGCGCATCCCGACGACATCGAGTTCGGCTGCGGGGCGACGTTGGCCAAATGGGCGGCGGCTGGTTGCCGCCTCCACCACCTCGTGCTCACCGACGGGTCCAAGGGGACCTGGGACGCCGGGGACGACATGGCGGCGCTGGTCGCCACCCGTCACCTCGAACAGCTCGAAGCGGCCCAGGTGCTCGGCGGCGGCGACGTCACCTTCCTCGACTGGCCCGACGGCGAGCTGGAGGACGCTATGCCACAGCGCCGGCAGGTGTGCCAGGTGATCCGCCAGGTCCGGCCCGAGGCCGTGTTGGCGCACGACCCGTGGCGCCGATACCGGTTGCACCCCGACCACCGGCACGCCGGGTGGCTGGCCGTCGACGCCCTGGTGGCCGCTCGTGACCCCAAGTTCTTCGAGGACCTCGGCCTCGATGCCCATCGCCCTTCGCTGCTGCTGTTGTGGGAGGCCGACGATCCCAACCACGTCGAGGACGTGCGGGCCACGGCTGAGATCAAGCTGGCCGCCCTGTTGACCCACCGCAGCCAACACCGCTCGACCATGGGCATCGATGGCGCTACAGAGGGCGCCGATACGGCGTTTCGGTCGCGCATGGAGGCGCAGCTCGCCGCCCACGGGGCACTGGCCGGCTTCGGCGCCGGGGAGGCGTTCCACCTCATCGTCGACCTGTAGGGCCTATCGCCAACCAGTAGGCGGACGCGGTGAGGGGCCCCGAAGGGCCCCTCACCGACGAGCGACGTTCTCCACCGGCTGTCGCCGGCGACAGGACTAGCTCTTCTTGGCCGCCTTACGGGTGCGCTTGGCCGCCTTACGCGCCGGAGCGCGCTTGGTCGCCTTCTTCGCAGTGGTCCGCTTGGCGGCCTTCTTGGCCGGAGCCCGCTTGGCAGCGGCCTTCTTGGCCGGAGCCCGACGCTTGGCCGTCTTACGCGCCGGAGCGCGCTTGGCGGCCTTCTTGGCCGGGGCCCGACGCTTGGCCGTCTTACGCGCCGGAGCGCGCTTGGTCGCCTTCTTCGCAGTGGTCCGCTTGGCGGCCTTCTTGGCCGGAGCCCGCTTGGCGGCCTTCTTCGCAGTGGTCCGCTTGACGGCCTTCCGTGCCGGAGCCCGCTTGGCGGTCCTCTTGGCGGGAGCCCGCTTGGCCGCGGCCTTCTTCGCGGGAGCCCGCCGCTTGGCGGCAGCCTTCCTTGGTGTGGCCCGCTTGACTGGCATGCTCGACGCCTCCTTACGGCCTTTCGGCCGATCTCTTTTTGCTGCTTACCTCGCCGCGGCTCGCCGGCCGGCATTGGTAGCCGGGGGTCGCCTGACGGCCTTCTTTGCCGTTTTCCTTGCTGCTGTGCTCGCCCGGGTTCGCCTGGCGGCCGTTATGGCCGAGGCTCGCCTGACGATCTTCGCCGCCGGCCGCGGTGCGACCTCGTTGGCGGTCTTGAGCGAGTTGTCGAGATTCTCCGTCCGGCGCGACGCGGCGGATGTCGAACCCGAGATCGCGGCAATGAGCCCCGATATGTGCAACTCGCTCCTCCTCATGAATTCCGGAATCTCATTAATCAAAGAAGGTTTTCGCGCTCAGGTCAAGCATTTCGACTTTGGCGGCATCCAATAGCGACGCGCGTCGGTGCACGTCGAACGGGTCGCGAACGCGTCGGACTCGGTCCTTTCATTTTGGGTATGGACGTGAAACGCAGTCTTTGCAAGGATTTTTCCGCCATGCAGACACTGCCCGACGGGACCTACGACGTGATCGTGGTCGACACCGAGACCACCGAGGACGGCGAAACCAAGTTGGAGCTTGCCATCACACTCGGACCCCATATCGGACAGATCGTGGCCTTGCGCAGTCGTCATCTCCAAGGGCAGCCGCAGACCACGGACGTCGACCCACTGACCTTGCTCGGCATCCCCGGCACCTTGCGCGTGCACCAGGGAGAGCCGGTCTTTCGTCCCGAGGTGACATGACAATGAGCGCTGCATCGTCGGGCACCGAAGCCGTGAGCTCAGCGCCGACCGTGGCCGTGGCCGCCCCCCCATGGGCCGCCGCCGCCTTGGCCGAGGTGGCCGGGCTGGCCGGACTGGGTCCTGGGCTCGGCCCTGAGCCCCTCCCCATCCGCCATGTGGTGGTCGACCCCCGGACTCCAGAAACCCCCGATACGCAGGGAGTTCGCGTCCTCTGGCGCTACCACCTGACGCCGCCCCAGCTGGCCACGGTGGTGGAGCGACTGCCCGATCTCGAGTGGGTGCACTCCGACTACGTCGGCGTCGACGACCTCCCCCTCGGCCTCATGGCCGAGCGCGGCGTGATGCTGTCGAACGGTGCAGGCATCTCGGCGCGCCCGATGGCCGAGTGGGTGATGCTCGCCTTGCTCCTCGGTGCCAAGCAGCTGCCGCGCTTCGTCCGCCAATCCGATGCCGCCGTGTGGGACGCTGGAGCACCACTCGGCGAGTTGCAGAACTCGGTGGTCCTGTTGCTCGGCCTCGGTGCGGTCGGCTCGCTGGTGGCCCAAATGCTCGAGCCATTCGGTGCCGAAGTCCATGCCTGGACGCGACGCCAACGGACAACAAAACCACAAGGAGTGACTCGAATGCTGGCGGGCGACGAGTGGCGATCGTCGGTGGGCCGGGCCGATTTCGTGGTGTGCACCTTGCCGCTCACGCAGGCGACCGCTGGACTGCTCGACGCATCGTTCTTCCGCTCGATGAAGCCGGGCGCCTGGGTGGTCAACGTCTCGAGAGGGGCGTTGATCGACGACCGGGCCTTGTTGTCATCCCTCGACGAGGGACACCTCGGCGGTGCCGTGCTCGACGCCTTCCGGGAGGAGCCGTTGCCCGGGGACAGCCTCTTGTGGCGACGGCCCGACGTGCTCGTGCTCCCCCATGCCACTTGGTCCTCCTCGCACACCCTCGAGGACTTCACTCGCCGGTTCGCCACGCAGCTCGCCCGCTTCGTGGCCGGGAACCGGCCCACCGATCTCGTCGACCTCGCCGCCGGCTACTGAAGCGCCATGGGCGGCGCTGGGCACCTTTACATCGGTGCCGGGACCGGAGGCCCACTGTGGGCTCCTCCCGAGCAGTCGGTACTGGTCCTCGGACCACCGAGGTCGGGCAAGACCTCGGCCTTGGTGGTACCCACCGTGCTCAGTGCCGAGGGAGCGGTCGTCTCGACCTCCACCAAACCCGATGTGCTGGCCACCACCTGGTCGAACCGGCAACACCACGGGCCCTGTCTGCTCTTCGACCCGAGCGGCACCGTGTCCGTGCCTCGGGGGGTACGACCGGTGCGGTGGTCCCCGGTGCCGGCGTGCGCCGAGTGGGACGACGCGCTGCTGACGGCGCGCGCTCTGGTGGGTGGCAGCGCCAGCATGGGGCACCGGGGCGATGGTGGAGGTGTCGATCACTGGCAGGAGCGGGCCGAGGCACTGCTCGCCCCGCTCCTTCACGCTGCGGCCTTGGACGGGACCGATCTCGCCGGTGTGCTCTCGTGGGTCGACCGACGCCAGCCGGCGCCGGCATTGCGCGTCCTCGACGATGCCGGATCCGCAGTGGCCGGGGACCTGCTCGCCGGCATCGCCGCCACCGACCAACGAGAGCAGAGCGGAATCTGGTCGACGGCATCAGGAGTCCTGTCCGCCTACCGGAGCCACGCAGCGCTGGCCACCACCAGGCAGCCGGACTTCGACGCGGCGTCGTTCTGCGATGAGCGGGCCACGCTCTATATATGTGCGACGGGCCGGCACCAGGCCCAGGCCGCCCCGTTGGTCGTGGGCCTACTCACCGAGATCCGGGCCGCCGCCTATGCCCGGGCCGCCGCCTATGCCCGGGACGGCGCCTATGCCCGGGACGGCGAAAGGGGGCGGCAGGCGCCTGTGCCCGTGGTCCTGGCGCTGGACGAGGTGGCCAACATCGCCCCCATCCCGGACCTGCCAGCCATGGTCAGTGAGGGTGGCGGCCAGGGAGTGCTGACGCTGGCCTGCCTGCAGGACCTGTCCCAGGCACGGGCGCGCTGGGGGGAGCGAGCCGACGGCTTCTTGTCGCTGTTCGGGACCACGGTCATTCTCCCCGGGATCGGCGATGTCCGGACCCTCGAGGCCTTGTCCTGCCTGGCCGGGGAAGAGGAGGTAGCCACCAGGTCCGTGACGGAACGGGGGGCCGGGGGGGCCGCCGCGGGCAGGGGGACGGGTGTGGCCGCTGCGTTGGGCCGTCGGGCCATGGTCGCCGCCACCGGACGGTACCGGTGGACGGCGGGGACCGAGCCTCCTTCGGTGACGACCTCGACGCGGCGCCAGCCCCGGCTCCCGGTCGACGTGGTGGGCCGAGGGGAACGGGGCATGGCCCTTGTGGTGGACGACCGCAATTGCATGGGGTGGGCGCGCCTCACCCCCTGGTTCGCCCACGAGCCGTGGAGATCGATGGCCCGGGACCGATCCAGGCAGCCCGACCTGGGGATCTGACCCGCCGGGCGTATCGAACATATGTTCGATATTCTCGCTCTATGGACCCGCACACTACGCCGGCCGCCATGGCGACCCTTTCGCTGCGGGCCCGCCCCACCTCCGATCGCCGGGATCAGATCCTCCCCCTCGCCCCTCCCCTCCTCTGCCTGGTGGCCGGGGGCGGCCTGCAGCGGGGCAGCGTTGTCACCGTCGGCAACGAGGGGGCGCAGGGCGCCACCACCTTGACCTTCGCCTTGTTGGGAGCGGCCTCAAAGCAGGGATCGTGGTGCGCGGCGGTGGGAGTGGTCGATCCCGGGATCCTGGCCCTCGCCGAGCTCGGAGTGGACCTGGACCATCTCGTCCTGGTCCCGGGCGCCGGGGAGCGGTGGGCCGATGCCGTCGCCTTCCTGCTCGACGGCGTGGACATCGTCCTCGTGTGCCCCCCGGGGCCGGTTCGCCCTGGCGTGGCCCGGCGCCTGGTCGCCCGGACCCGCCAACGGAGCGCCGTGCTGGTGGTCCTGGTCCGACGCTGGCCGTGGCCCGAGGGCCCCGACCTCCGTCTGGCCATCACGGCCGGTCGGTGGGAGGGGGTGGGCCAGGGATTCGGCCATCTCCAACGCCGGCATGTGGTCATCGAGACCTCCGGGCGGCGAGCCGCCACCCGGTCCCGGCAGGTGCAGATGTGGTTGCCGGACGGCTCGGGGATGGCAGCAGAAGCAGAAGAAGCAGAAGAAGCAGCAGAAGAACCCGCCCGTGGACCGGCTGCTCGTCATCTGGTGCCCTGATCTCCTCGACGTGCACGAGGACGGGCGCAGTGCCAGGGCTTTCGCCCGGGTGCTGGGCGTAGCTGCCGCCTTCTCCCCCGCCGTGGAGGCCGTGCGGCCCGGGGTATGCGCCGTCCCCACCAAAGGCCCGTCGCGGTACTTCGGCGGGGACGATCACCTGGCCCGGCGCCTGCGCAGCGACCTGGCGCCGGCCCCTGGAGCCTGGGGCATCGGGGTGGCCGACGGCTTGTTCGCCGCCGTGCTGGCGGCCCAGGCCGGCCGGGAGGAGCCCCTGGTCGTCGCCCCGGGGGCGTCCCGGGCTTTTCTCGGCCCTTGGCCGGTCGACACCTTGGAGCGGCCGGAGCTGGCCGACCTCCTCCACCGCTTGGGCATCCACACCTTGGGCCAGTTCGCCGCCCTGCCCACCAGGCACGTGCTGGGCCGCCTCGGGACCGACGGGGCCCACTGCCATGAGGTGGCCCGGGCCGAGGAGAGCGAGCTGCCCGGATGGCGCCCTCACCCGGTGGGCACCTCCTCCTCAGAAGCAGCAGAAGCCGTGCGCCAACCGGGCTTCTGGGGGGGGACGGGCGGCGCTGAGCGCCGGGCCGAGCAGGCGATGGCGCGGGTGGCCACTCTCCTGCACCCCGAGGCCGTCGTGGTGGGGCGGCTCCAAGGTGGGCGCGGCCCGGGCGAGCGCGCCCGACTGGTGCCCTGGAGCGGGCGGCACCTCGACAAGAGCCCCCACGCCACAGCACCTTGGCCCGGCCGAGTGCCCTCGCCGGCGCCGATGGTCGTCATGGCGACAGCGCTGCCGGCCGCGCTGGAGGACGTTGCCGGGGAGGGCATCGGGGTCACCGGGGCCGGCATGGCCTCGGCGGCCCCGTCCCGGCTGTCGGTGGACGGCGGCCCCTGGGCCACCGTGGCGGCCTGGGCCGGGCCCTGGCCGGCCGACGAGCGCTGGTGGACCGGGCGCGGCCGGCGGCGCCGGGCCCGGATGCAACTCGTCACCGAGACCGGCGATGCCTACCTCCTGGCCTGCGAACGAGGCCGCTGGTGGGTGGAGGGGGCCTACGACTGACTACGCCGAGCTGCACTGTCACTCCAACTTCAGCTTCCTCGACGGCGCCTCGCACCCTGAGGAGCTGGCCGCCGAAGCGGTGCGACTGGGGCTCAGGGCACTCGCACTCACCGACCACCACGGCCTCTACGGCGCCGTCCGCTTCGCCCAGGCCGCACGCGCCGTCGGGCTCCCCACCGTGTTCGGTGCCGAGCTCACCTTGGCCAGCGACGCGCCGCGCACCGCTGTGGTCGACCCGCGCGGCCACCACGTGGTGGTGCTGGCGCGCGACCCGCAGGGATACGCCCGCCTGAGCCGGGCCATCGCCGAAGCCCATCTGGCCGGCGGCGAGAAAGGGCGTCCGGTGTGCACCATCGACGACCTGGCCGGTCGCCACGACGGCCATTGGCTCGTCCTCACCGGTTGCCGCAAAGGGACGGTGCCGGCGGCGCTGCACGGCGCCGGTCCATCCGCCGCCCGGCGCGCCCTCGACGAGCTGGTGGGAGCGTTCGGCCAGGGCAACGTGGCGGTGGAGCTGTGGGACCACGGTGATCCCGTCGACGCCGTGCGCAACGATGCCCTGGCGCAGCTGGCCGTGCAGAGAGACGTCGATGTGGTGGCCACCAACAACGTCCACTACGCCACGCCGTCGCGCCGCCCGCTGTCGGAGGTGCTGGCCGCCGTGCGCTCGGGCCGGCCCCTCGAGGACCTCCAGGGCTGGCTGCCGGCCGCCGCCACGGCCTCGTTGCGATCCGGTGCCGAGCAGGAGCGTCGCTTCGCCCGCTGGCCCGGGGTGGTGGCCCGGGCCGGGGCCCTCGGGCGCGCCTGTGCTTTCGACCTGCATCTGCTGGCCCCGGGCCTCCCCGACTTCCTAGCCCCCGACGGCTACAGCGACCAGAGCTGGCTGGCCGAGCTGACCCGACGCGGCGCCTTGGCCCGCTACGGCCCTCGCCATCACGAGCGCGTGCCGGGCGCCTGGGCCCAGATCGACCACGAGCTCGAGGTCATCGCCAATCTCGGCTACGCCGGCTACTTCCTCATCGTGTGGGACATCGTCGAATTCTGCCGCCGCCATGACATCTACTGCCAGGGGCGGGGCTCGGCCGCCAATTCGGCCGTCTGCTATGCGCTGGGCATCACCCGGGCCGACGCCGTGGCCCTGGGGCTGCTCTTCGAACGCTTCCTCTCCCCCGAGCGTGACGGGCCACCCGACATCGACGTGGACATCGAGTCGGGACGCCGCCAAGAGGTGATCGCCTACGTCTACGAGCGCTACGGGCGCCAGTGCGCGGCTCAGGTGGCCAACGTCATCACCTACCGGGCCCGCTCGGCCGTGCGCGACGTGGGCAAGGCACTGGGCCACCCCCCCGACCAGGTCGACGTGTGGGCCAAGGCCCTCGACGGCGGCGACACCCTGGAGCGCCACGACCTGCTCCCTCCGCCCGTCCGGGAGATGGCGCAACAGGTGCTCGACTTCCCCCGCCATCTCGGGCTGCACTCGGGCGGCATGGTCATCTGCGACCGGCCGGTGGTCGAAGTCTGCCCGGTGGAGTGGGCACGGCACCCCGGGCGCACGGTGCTGCAGTGGGACAAGGAGGACTGCGCCGCCGCCGGCCTCGTCAAGTTCGATCTCCTCGGCCTGGGGATGCTCGATGCACTGCACCGCACCGTCGACCTCGTGTGCCGGGCACACGAGGTCGACATCGACCTGGCCTTGTTGGAACAAGAGGACGCCGTCTACGACATGCTCTGCCGGGCCGACACCGTCGGCGTGTTCCAGGTGGAGAGCCGCGCCCAGATGGCCACGTTGCCACGCATCAAGCCGCGATGTTTCTCCGACCTCGTGGTGGAGGTGGCCATCATCCGCCCCGGCCCCATCCAGGGAGGATCGGTCCACCCCTACATCCGCCGGCGCCAGGGGGTGGAGGCACCGGACCCGCCGCACCCTTTGCTGCAGCGGGCGTTGGCCAAGACCCTGGGTGTCCCGTTGTTCCAGGAGCAGCTCATGCAGATCGCCATCGACGCCGCCGGGTTCACCGGCGCCCAGGCCGACGAGCTGCGCCAGGCCATGAGCGCCAAGCGCTCGGGGGCCCGCATGGACCGTCTGCGCACCCGCCTGTTCGACGGCATGGCCGGGCGCGGCATCACCGGCACGGCGGCCGAGGAGATCTTCGCCAAGTTGTCGGCCTTCGCCAGCTTCGGCTTCCCCGAGAGCCATGCGGTGTCCTTCGCCTATCTCGTCTACGCCAGTGCCTGGCTGAAGCTGCACTACCCCGCCGCCTTCTGCGCCGCCTTGCTCAATGCCCAGCCCATGGGGTTCTGGGCCCCACAGTCCTTGGTGGCCGACGCCCGACGACACGGGGTCACGGTGAAGCCGCCCCACGTCGACCACTCCGGGGCCGAGGCCACCCTCGAGTGGGACGATGACACGGCCGTCGGGCCCAGCCGCCGGCAGGGCCAACCGGCCGTGCGCCTCGGGCTCGGGGCCGTCCGCACCGTCGGCCAGGACCTGGCCGACCGGGTGGCTCGGGAGCGTCCTTACCGCTCGGTGGAGGACCTGGTGCGGCGAGCCGGGGTGGGCCGGGCCCAGCTCGAGGCCCTGGCCAGCGCCGGTGCTCTGCAGGACGTCCCGTCGCGCCCCGGAGGTCGGGCCGCCGGGAACCGGCGCCAGGCCCTGTGGGCTGCCGGGGCCCTGGCCCAGGGGACGCCCGAACGCCTCCCCGGCCTGATCACCGGCGAGGACCCTCCCCCTCTGGCCGATCTAACCGCCCTGCAGGAGGTGGAGGCCGACCTGTGGGCCACCGGCGTGATGACCGGGACATCGGCCATGGAGCTGGCCCGGCCCCGGCTCGACGCCCTCGGCGTCATCCCGGCCGCCGCCCTGGCCGGCGCCGAGACGGACGGCAAGGTGGTGGTGGCCGGAGTGGTCACCCATCGCCAGCGGCCCGGCAGCGCCCGGGGGACGGTCTTTCTCAACCTGGAGGACGACACCGGGATGGTGAACGTGATCTGCTCGCCCGGAGCCTGGGAACGGTGGCGCCAGGTGGCCCGCCGGGCCCCCGCCCTGGTGGTGCGCGGGCGCCTCGAGCGCACCGACGGCGTGGTCAGCGTGGTGGCCGAGAAGATCACCGCTCTCGACCTGGGCACCCCCACCGGAGCCCCGGCCCGGCACTTCCGCTGAAAGGCAATCTCCGCCGGCGCGCCGCTACCACCCACCCGCCATTTCCGCCGAAAGGCCCCAACCAGTCAAGCCCGGGACGGGCACGGTCGATATCCCCACCGTGAGGAATACACGGACTCCGGACACGGGCAAGAACGAGATGGGCCGTCACCGGGCGTGGTCGTCCGTTGTGACCAGCTTGCTCCACTTCGGCGCCGCGCCGGCCGATCACAGCAGTGACACACCCGAGACGAGGTGACGAGGACATGGCGATGTGCAATGGGTGCCTGGTGCTGCACCGCGACGGGGAGATCGCATACTGCTCGGAGGAGATCGACGGGGGAGCCTGCTCGGGATACCACGTGCCCCATCTCGCCGGCGTCATGGCGTGCCGGGTGACCCCACGTGGCACCCGGTGTCGGTACTGCGACGAGGTGATGGGCAACCGCCTGATGCGGGCCCCCGACTTCGTGCCCGACTGCTTGCGCACCGTGGCCAACTAGCCCGAGCCGCCAGAACGCCCGCTTTGGGGCGTTACCCCAGGGAGAGGAAAGGGCGGACCACGATCGTGGCAGCTGGCGGACTGCAGACAACACGGGCCATGGCGCGCGCCCGGCGCGGCGCGGTTGTCTCCATGCTCGGCGGCCTGGGAGCCGCCCTGCTGTGCGCGGCGGCCACGGCGGCGGCGCCGTCCCCCGCCTCGTTGCGGGCCCCGGCCGCCTCCCCCGGGACACCGCTGCTGTCCACCGCGCCACGCCTGGCCGGCACCACCCAACCCGCCGTAAGCGTGGGATCGGGTGGTTCGGTGTCGCCGGGCTGGCAATCTGAGAACTGGTCTGGCTACGCCGTGACCGGCACCGGGTATACCTCCGTGTCGGGCACCTGGACGGTGCCCGCCGTGCAGCCCGGTGCGACACCGACCTACTCGGTGACGTGGATAGGACTCGACGGCTTCGAGTCGTCGGACCCTTCGCTCATCCAGGTTGGCACCGAACAGAACACTGTGAATGGCGCCACCTCCTACGGCGCCTGGTGGACGACGTCCTCGGCCGGCTACACCACCAGGCCCTTCGGCCAGACGGTGGAGCCGGGCGACGCCATGTCGGCCGTCATCCAGCAGATCTGGGCGGGGCGGTGGTCGATCGCCATCGCCGACGAGACCCAGGGCTGGAACACCGGCGTCCAGGTGGCCTTCGACGGGCCTGGTGACTCGGCCGAGTGGATCATGGAGGCTCCCGAGGTGAACGGCCAGCCATCGACCCTGGCCAACTACACGACCTTCGCCTTCGACAAGTGCACTCTCGACGGCGCCAGCCCCGGCTTCGTGTACACCGAGGCCGGCGACATGGTGCCCCCGGGCTCATCCTTCGCCGAGTCGTCGCCGTCAGCGCCCAACGTGGCGGCCGACGGCTTCAACGTCGCCTACGGATACACCCCTCCGCTGCCGCCCGACTTCTGAGCGACCCCTGCTTCTCGAGCTGGCTGGCGGGGGAGTCTGGCTGGCGGGGGAGGGCTCGAACCTCCAACATCCGGCTCCAAAGGCCGGCGTTCTGCCGATTGAACTACCCGCCACCGGTGAGCCGGGGCTCTTCGCAGCCTGGCCAGGCTACTTGGCGCCGGAGTGCCACCGACCGCTAACCTGCGCTCAGTCATGGGATCACTGATCAAGAAGCGCCGCAAGCGCATGCGCAAGAAGAAGCACAAGAAGATGTTGAAGGCCACCCGCTGGCAGCGCCGAGCGGCCGGCAAGTAGGCGTCGCTACACTCCCGCCCCTTCGGGCGGGAGTGCCGCGTCAGGCCCGGTGGAGCGCTCGGCGCTGAGCGCAGTGGCCGGCACCGTCCTGGTCCAGAGCACCGGGGCGGACCGGCCGTGGAGCACCAGTGTGCCGCCGTCCGCTGGCGCCACGTCCTCACCGGTGGCCCACGGTGCCGCATCATCACCGGCGTAGACCTCGACGAACCATGCCGACCCGCTGCCGGCCAGCGAGGGTGTCGAGCCGGTCATCGCGGCGAAAGCGTCGCGCCACGCGGCCAGGCGCGGTTCAACCACCAGGGCGGCCGCCTCGAGGTCGTTGCCGCCGTGGTGCGCCGAGGAAATGCCCGAGCCCTGGGCGCCGCCTTCGGCCATGTCGTCCCAAGCACGGTAGACGGTGGCCGTGTCTACGCTGAGGGGTGGTAGCAGCACCAGGAACCGGCGGTCCTGATAGGGGAGTTGGCTGAGGTGTTCCCCGATGCCTCGCACCCGCGCCCTTCCCCCGGCCACGCAGAACGGGACATCGGCGCCGAGCGAAGCGGCCACGTCGAGTTCGGTGCAGCCGGCCCAGCGCAGCACGGCGGCGGCATCGGCCGATCCCCCACCGAGCCCGGCACCGAGGGGAATCCGCTTCACGAGGCGGACGGCGGCGCGCCGTCCCACGGCGCCGAGCGCCCGCACCACCAGGTTGTCGGGGCCGGGGCCGAGGTCCCCGATGCCGGTGCCCCCCACCACCTCGTCGACCACCTCGACCCCGTGACTGTGGCCGTCGCCGACGCCGAGACGGCAGCTGTCGCCATCGACTTCGCCGTCGACTTCGGTGAACTCGAGCAGGTCGGCCACATCGATCGTCACCATCTCGGCGTCGAGCAGGTGGTACCCGTCGGGCCGGCGCCCGGTGACCCGCAGCGACAACGTGAGCTTGGCCGGCGCCGTCAGCAGCATGCCGCCAGTCTCCCCCACTGCTCGATCGACAACTCCTCGGCGCGGGCGGAGGCGTCGATGCCGGCGTCGTCGAACGCCTGCTGGCTCACGGTCCCGGCCAGAGAACGCCGCAGCATCTTCCGCCGCTGGGCGAAGCCGGCGCGCACCACGGCGAAGAGCTTGTCAGCGGGCACGAGGGCGGGGTCCACCGCCACCACCGGTCGACGCTCGAGGAGCACGAGCACCGACTCGACGCGAGGGCGTGGCACGAACACAGTGGCGGGCACCTTTCCCACCACTCGGCTCACCGCGTGGTACGCCACCTTGACCGATACGGCGCCATAGGCACGGCTACCCGGGGCGGCAGCCAGCCGCTCCCCCACTTCGCGCTGCACCATGACCAGGAGTGCTTTCACCGACGGCACGTCGTCGAGGACCCGCATTACAAGCGGCACGGCCACGTTGTAAGGGAGGTTGGCCACCATTGACCACCCCACTGGCGAGGCGGGCGCCGTGGCGTCCGCCCGGTCCTGCTCCTCGAGCAGGCCGGCCAGGTCCAGGTGCATTGCATCGCCGTGGACGACGCGTACACCCAGCGCATCGACGGCCGCGTGCAGAAGCGGCAACAGACGACGGTCGGTCTCCACCGCCACCACCGACGCACCGGTCTCAGCCAAGGCCATGGTCAGCGATCCGAGCCCGGCGCCGATCTCCATCACCTTGTCACCCGGAGCGACCCCGGCCAGTCGCGCGATGCGCCGCACCGTGTTGGCATCGGCGACGAAGTTCTGGCCCAGGGCCCGGCTGGGACGCAACCCGTTCGCCTCGAGAAGCTCGAGGATGTCGCGTCGGGAATGGGTCACCTCACCGACCCTGTTCCCGGCGCCTCACCAGGTGAGGCGCACCTCGATGAGCCCGGTCGACGGATCGGCCAGCTTGGCGAATGTGGCCTCGGCCAGGTCGATGACGCGGCCTGGGCTCCGGGCCTGGCGGTCGTCCACGGTGCAGGTCACCGAGTCTCCGGTCGACAGGTCGGTGACGGTCACGGTGGTACCGAAGGCCAGGTCGGGGCTGGCGCACGTGCCGGCCGGCGCCTGGTACCACGACGCCTCTCCGGTCTCCTCGTTGCCGGAGCCGGCCGGCTTGGGCGCCGGCGGCGCCGTGGTCGTAGTGGTGGCACGGGGCGGGGTGGTGACCGGCGTCGACCGGGCGGCCACCACCGGGTGGGGGGCAACGGTCGTGGTCGTCGTCGATGTCGTGGTGGTGGTTACCGGTGTGCGGTAGTCGGCGGCCGCCACGATGGGCGCCGCCCACGTGGGCGCCATGCCGGCCGGCACGGCCGCGGCGCGCCGCGCCGTGTCGTGGCGCGACGGTGCCGGGCGCGCCGCTCCATCGGCCCGTGACATCGGTGCGCGTGACGCGGCACCTCCGGGACTGCCAAGCAGGAGGAGCGGCACGATCAGCAGGGCCAACACGCAACCCAGGCGAACCAGTGGCCGCACCCCCCCGGCGCTGTGTGTCCTCAGGACTCCAACTTTCCTCGGGGGACGGGAATTCGACCGCGTCGGGGTCGTAGTCGAAGCTATGCGAGCATCGCGTGGGTGGCAATTCGACAAGACCGGGCTGGGCTTGTGTGCAACGAGGTGACTGTTGATCGTGTGGGCAATGATCCAGCGACGCTACGCAACGTGAGAACGATCTCACTTTTCTCTTCTCGAAAGTGATCGCCCAAATGTCGCCATCTTCTCCAATGGCGCGATTCGCGCGTGTTGTCGTGGCCTCATTCAGCTGAGCGCGAAGGCAATGTGCGCAGCAATGTTGGAGGCAGTGGCTACGGCCTCTGCCGGCACGCCCTTTACCGCCGCCACAGCCTCACCCACCAGGGAAACCCAGGCGGGATGGTTGTCCCGGCCACGGTGAGGCACGGGGGCGAGGAACGGGCTGTCGGTCTCCACTAGAAGGCGCTCCAGCGGGCAGAAAGCAACGGCTTGGCGCACGTCGTCGGCGTGCTTGAACGTCACGATTCCGCTGAAGGAAAGGTAAGCACCCATGTCCAGACACCGGCGCGCTTCGTCCACCCCACCGGTGAAGCAGTGCATCACGACTCGCTCCGCTTGTTCGACCTCCAAGATGTCGAAGGTCTCATCCCAGGCGCTGCGGGTGTGCACCACCAAGGCGAGGCCGTGCCGTCGCGCCAATTCGATCTGGGCGGCAAACGCCTGGCGTTGGGCCGGGCGCGGCGAGTGCTCGTAGTGGAAGTCGAGGCCACACTCGCCCACGGCGACGACCACCCCGGGCCTGGATTTCACCGCCTCACGCAGCACCACATCCACCTCGTCGACACCGTGGCGCGCCTCATGAGGGTGCAGGCCCACCGTGGCCCACGTATCGACCACGGCGCCCGACGACCGAGACCGTTCGACGAAAGCGACTGCTTGGCGCGACGAGTCGGCGTCGGTTCCGATGCAGATGAGGCCACTAACGCCGGCGGCGGCGGCGGCGGCCAACACGGCCGGCTCGTCGGTGCCATCGGGGCGATAGGCATCCTGGACGTGGCAGTGGGAGTCGATCCATGCCGGAACACCCGGCCCGACGCCGGCCTCGGTCACGACCGGCGTCGGGGGAACAACGGGGTGCCCTTGTCCACGGCCAAATCTCCGGGGTAGCCGCCCCATGTTGCGGCCTCGGGCAGCTTCTGCTGTTCGGGACGGCCGGGCAGGCCCAGGCGGCGCCAGATCTCGGCACACGTGTCGGGCATGGCCGGCGAGGCCAGCATGGCCACGATGCGTAGGGCCTCGAGGGCGTTGCCGAGCACACCGTCCACCGCCGGGCCGGGGTCCGCCTTCCACGGCTCGGTCGACTCGAGCTCGGCATTGGTCTCCCGGATGAGGGTCCAGGTGGCCTCGAGCGCCTCGTGGGGGGCAAAGCGCTCCCAAGCTTCGCCGGCGCGGCGCACCACGGTCGACGCCACCGGGCCCAGACGGCTGTCGGGCTCGGGCCGCGGCCCTATGCCGCTGCACTTCGATCCCACCACGGTGGCCACCCGCGACATCAGGTTGCCGAGGTTGTTGGCCAGGTCGGCGTTGTAGCGGGCCGTTATCCCTTCATAGGAGAACTCCCCGTCGGTGCCTAGAGGCGTGTCTCGCAGCAAGTGGTAGCGCACGGCATCGAGCCCGAAGTCGTCGACCAAGGCCGACGGCACGATCTCGGTCAACTTGATCGGCACGGCGTCGGTCCCCTCCTCGGCCGCTTGATCGGCTGAGGAGGCCGCCTCCTCGGCCGCTTGACGGATGCGAGTCTTCGAGAGCCGGGTGCCACCCACCAGCAACCAGCCGTGGACGAAGACGTGGGCCGGTGGGTCGATGCCGGCCGCCATGCACATGGCCGGCCACCACACGCAGTGGAAGCGGAGGATCTCCTTGCCGATGAGGTGGTGGACCGACGGCCACCAATCGGCGAAGCGGCGGTCGTCCTCCCCGAACCCGATGGCCGTGAGGTAGTTGACCAGTGCGTCGTACCAGACGTAGAAGACATGTCGCTCGTCCCAGGGGACCGGGACACCCCAGCGCGTCGATGTACGGGTGATCGAGATGTCGTGCAGCCCGCCCTTGATGAAGGCGAGGGCTTCGTTTCGCTTGCTCTCGGGCCGTACCGCGTCGGGGTGCGCTTCGTACCAGGCCATCAGTCGGTCGGCGAAAGCACTCAGCTTGAAGAAGTAGTTCTCCTCCTCGAGCCACTCGGCCGACCTGAGGTGATCGGGGCAGACGTGCCCTTCGAGCAACTCCGACTCGTCTTTGTACGCCTCGCAGCCGATGCAGTACCAGCCGCTATAGGTGCCCGAGTCGATGTACCCGTTGTCATAGATGCGCTGCAGGAAGTCGGAAACGGCCCGATGATGACGCGGCTCCGAGGTCCGTATGAAGTCGTCGTTGGACACATCGAGGCCCTGCCAGGCCTCGATGAAGCGGCGGGCCGTGACGTCGGTCCACTGCTGGGGGTCGACGCCGTGCTCGTCGGCCGCCTGGGCCACCTTCACGCCGTGCTCGTCGGTGCCGGTGAGGAAGAAGACGTCGTCGCCGATGGCCCGGTGCCACCGGGCCAGGGCGTCGGCATTGACGGTGCAGTAGGCGTGGCCGACGTGCGGCGCGTCGTTCACGTAGTAGATCGGGGTGGTCACGTAGAAGCGCGGCACCGGCTCAGCGTACCGATCCCCGCCGTGGGCGCCGCCGCCGGGGGCGGCGTGGTAGCTGGCGGGCTACCAGTTGGCCACGTGGCAGGCACCATGGCCGGTGCGTTCCACGTAGCGCTGGTGGTACTGCTCGGCCGGCCAGAAGGTGGTGGCCGGGGTGATCTCGGTGACGATGGTGCGGTGAAACCTGGCCTGGTACTGCGCCAGCGACGCCGCCGCTTGGCGCTCCTGCTCGGCGTCGTGCACGAACACCGCTGAGCGGTATTGCGTCCCCACGTCCGGTCCCTGGCGGTTGGGGGTAGTGGGGTCGTGGTGCCGCCAGAAGGCGGCGAGGAGCTCCTCGTAGGAGACCACGGCGGGGTCGAAGGTCACGAGAACGGCCTCGGCGTGGCCGGTGCGGCCCGAGCACACCTGCTCGTAGGTGGGCGACGGCACCTGGCCGCCGGTGTAGCCCGAAACGGCGTCGTCCACCCCGGGTACCGACAGGAAGAAGTCCTCCACTCCCCAGAAGCAGCCGGCGGCAAAGGTGGCGATATGCCGGCCGACGGGAACGTCGCCCGGCTCGACGGCCGGGGCCTGGGTCTTGTCCATGGCCGATCCCCTCATGACGTCGTTCCCTCCTGGTCGCTTCGCTGTGCAACCGGGCCGGGCTCGGCCGCATTCCGCCGGTCGGCCAAACCCAGCTCGTACGCCCGACGGCGCCCCACGCCGAGCTGGACGGCCGCCGCCGAGGCGGCGTCACGCAAGGTGTCACCGGCCTCCACGCGGCGGCGCACGGCGGCCACCACGGCCTCCTCGTCGGCCTCGGGGACCTCGGGGGCACCGGCCACCACCACCACGATCTCGCCTCGCGCCTGCCCCTCGGCGAACACCATGACCGCCGCGGCCAACGTGCCGCGCCAGACCTCCTCGTGCACCTTGGTCAACTCGCGGGCCACGGCCACCATCCGGTCCGGCCCGCAGGCCTCGGCCAGCTGCTCCAGGGTCGAGACCAGGCGCGGGGCGGTCTCGTGGATCACGGTGGTCCGCTCGTCGGCGGCCAGGACCTCGAGTCGGCGCCGGCGCTCCGCCCCCTTGCGGGGCAGGAAGCCTTCGAAGCAGAAGCGGTCGGTGGCGAGCCCGCTCACCACCAGGGCCATCAGCGCGGCATTGGGCCCGGGCACGGCGCTCACCTCGATGCCGGCCTCGGCCGCTGCCGCCACCAGGCGGGCACCGGGGTCGGACACCGCCGGGGTCCCAGCGTCGCTCACCAGGGCCACCGTGGCACCACAGGCCATGCGGTCGATCAGGTCGGCGAGACGCGCCATCTCGTTGTGCTCGTGGACCGACAGCAGCTTCTGGCCGGTGATGCCGGCGTGCGAGAGCAGCTGCCGGGTGCGACGGGTGTCCTCACAGCACACCACGTCGACTCCGGCCAGGACGTCCCTGGCCCTCGGGGACAGGTCGCCGAGGTTGCCGATGGGCGTGGCCACCAGCACCAGGCGCCCGGGCTCGGTCACGAGCCGCCGTGGAGCTCGAGCTGGTCCCCCTGGCGCAAGCCCCAACGCTCGAAGGCACCACTCTCGGCTTCGAGCACGCTGCGCGTGCCGCGCCGGGGTCGCCCGAAACGCCACGGAGGCAGGTACCCGACGGCGAGGACCCGAAGATCGCTATCGAGATAGGCCACGTCGATGGCGAATCGCATGCCTATGGTGTGCACTGCACGGGTACGAGGCAGGTAGAAGGCTCCTTCGTAGCCGCTGCGGCCCAGCAGTCCGCGCATCCTCGCCGCCGTGGAGCGAGCCACCTCGGCGGCGGCCAGCACCTCGCCGTCTCGCAGCAACCACCACGGCCCGGCGGGGACGGCCTGGTCCACCGGCCTAGACGTTGAACCGGATCTCGAGCACGTCACCGTCGAGCACGTGGTAGTCCTTGCCCTCGAGGCGGATGTGGCCGCCGGACTTGGCCACCGCCCACGACCCGGCATCGAGCAGTTCGTCCCAGTGGATGACCTCGGCCCTGATGAAGCCGCGCTGGAGGTCGGAGTGGATGACACCGGCGCATTCGGGAGCCGAGGCGCCGTGGCGAAAGCTCCAGGCCCGTGACTCCTTGTCACCGGTGGTGAAGAAGATCCGGCGACCGAGCAGCTGGTAGGAGGCGGCCGCCACCCGGGCCAAGGCTCCTTCGCCCAGACCAAAGCCCTCGAACATCTCGGCCCGCTCGGCCGGGTCGAGGCGTGCCGCCTCGGCCTCGAGCTGCACGCAGGCGCCGAGGACTTCGCCGTGGCCCGTCAGGGCATCGACCAGCGGCGCCACCACGGCGTCGGCTTTCTCGAGTTGGTCCTCCCCCAGGTTCACCACCACGAGAACCGGCTTGTCGGTGAGCAGGAACATGCCTCGTCGAAGTTCCCTGTCCTCGGCGTCGAGCACGCTGCGATACAGCGGCGTGCCGGTCTGCAGGGCTTCGTGGGCCCGCTCCAGGGCGGCCACCTCTGCGGCCAGCGACTTGTCGGCCCGGGAGGCTTTGCGGCGCTTGTCGATCTGGGATTCCAACGTGGCCAGGTCGGCCAGGACCAGTTCGATCTCGAGGGTGCCCAGGGCGTCGAGGGCGTCGGTCACCCCAGGAACCTCGGGATCGTCGAAGCTGCGCAGCACCAGGCACAGGGCGTCCACCTCGCGGATTCCGGCCAGGAACCGGTTACCGAGGCCCTCCCCCGACGACGCCCCGGCCACCAGGCCGGCGATGTCCACCACTTCCACCCCGGCGCGCACCACTTTCTTGCTGGAGCTCATGGTGGCCAACGCGTCGAGCCGGACGTCGGGGACGGGAGCCACCGCCACCGACGACTCGGTCGTGGTGAAGGGATGGGGGGCCACTGCCGCCTCCGCCCCGGTCAGGGCGTTGAAGAGGGACGTCTTGCCGGCATTGGGAAGTCCGACCAACCCGATGCGCTCCACGAGCTCGACGCTACTCTTGGCGCCGGCGGTGTCGGACCAGCTAGCGTGGCTCCTCATGTCGAAGCGCACCGTGAAGCGCAAGATCCGCTCGAAGAAGAAAGCCAACCACGGCAAACGGCCCAACGCCGGCCGCGGCTGAGGCCTGTCTGAACGCCACCTCGGTCGCCGGCACCGCTACCGAGGTGAGGAGCCTGGCCGGCCGGCGCTGAGCCCCCGGCGTTCGAGCACGCCTACCAGAGCGCTCGGCCGGTCCGAGATAAGGCCGTCCACGCCCAGATCGAGCAGCGCCTCCATGGACTTCTCATCGTTCACCGTCCATACGTGAAGGGCCAGGCCGGCCCGGTGAGCAGCTAGGACCAGCTCGGCGTCCACGAGGACCAGGTCGCCATGGCTGGCCGGCACCTGCAAGGCCACGTGCCGCATGGGCGGAGGATCCTCGCCTTGGCGGACAGCACGGATGAACATGGCCGTCTGCAGCATCCCGGCCGACGTCGCGACTCCCGGAGCGACGGCCGAGAATGCCTCGGTGGCGGCGTCGAGGAAGGAGGCCACGATGACCCGTTCGGGGGCGTCGTGGGCGGCCAGCACCTCCGCCAGCAGCGCCTCGTAGGGCTCCACCGCCGGGGCGGTCTGCTTGATGTCGAGGTTCACGGCCACCTGGGGGTGGGCGTCTAGGAGGTCGAGGACCTCGTGCAAGGTGGCCACCGTGAAGTCGCTGTCGTTTCGGGCCCGGCCACGGTAGGGGTAGGCGGCGGCATCGAGGCCGGTGGTGACATCGGCGCCGGGGGCGAACCAGTAGGCGTTGTCGAGGGCTCGCAGCTCCTCGAGGGTCAGCTCCGCGATGGCCCCGTGCCCGTCGGTGGTGCGATCGACGGTGCCGTCGTGGCACACCACCAGGTGACGGTCGGCGGTGGCGTGCACGTCGAGCTCGATGCCGGTCGCCCCCACCTCCAGGGCTCGACGAACGGCAAAGAGCGTCGACGAAGGCGCCTCCCAGGCTCCTCCTTGGTGGGCGTAGCACAGCACGCGTCGCTCCAACCAGGAATTGGCCACGGCCCCCTCCACTGCGGTCACGCTAGCGGCCGGCCGCTGCGTCAGAGCAGGCCGGCTGCCTCAGCCAGCTGGCGGAGGTCGGCCTGCGGGCGCGCCCCCAGATGCGAGATGACCTCGGCGGCGCACAGGCTTCCGAGCCGGGCGCATCCCTCGGGGTCGTGCCCGTGCGTCAAACCGAAGAGGAAGCCCGCCGCGTACAGGTCGCCGGCGCCGGTGGTGTCCACCACGGCCTCGACGGCCTCCGCCGCCACTGCCGATGCCCCCTGGGCACCGACCACCACCGACCCGGCCGGGCCCCTGGTGAGGGCGGCGAGCACCCCCGTCTCCTCCACGGCAGCGACCGCCGCCTCGAACCGGTCCGCCGCGAAGAGCAGGCGCACCTCGTCCTCGTTGGCGAAGAGAACATCCACCTCGCCGTGCAGCAGTGCGAGGAATTCGGCCCGGTGGCGCTGCACGCAGAACGGGTCCGACAGCGACAAGGCGACCAGGGCGTCGGACGCGTGGGCCGCCTCCATCGCTCGCCTGATGGCCGCCTTGGCCGGGCCCAGGTCCCACAGGTACCCCTCGATGTAGAGGATCTGGGCATCGGCCACCACATGGGCATCGAGGTCGTCGGGCCCGAGCGTGGCCGCCACACCGAGATGGGTGGCCATCGTCCGTTCCCCGTCGGGCGTCACGTACACCAGGCACCGCCCTGTGGCCCTGTCGGCCTCGGGCTCGGCACGGCGCCGGACCAGGCGGGTGACAACCCCCACTGCCGACAGGTCTCGCTCGAAGACGGCGCCCAGCTCGTCGTCGGCCACCGTGCCGACAAATCCGGCCCTGCCCCCGAGGGCGGCCACGCCGGCCGCCGTGTTGGCCGCCGACCCACCCGAGACCTCGGCCGCCGGCACAAGGGCCGCGTAGAGGTCGGCCGCCCGTTGCAGGTCGACCAGGGCCATGGACCCCTTGGCCAGGTCGAACAGACGTAGGTCGTCCTCAGTGGCATGGCACAGCACATCGACCAATGCCGATCCGAGGGCGACGACGTCGAGGGTATCGGTGTCGGGCACGGACCGGGACCCTACTGTGAAGTGAGCGGTAGCCTGCCCCGAATGACGTACCGCACACCCTCCGACGGCGACCCTTCGTCGCGCTTTCGGCTCCCTTATACCGTCGAGCCGCGGCGTTACCAGCTCCATCTGATCCCGGACCTCGAGTCGGCCACCTTCAGCGGCACGGTGTCGATCGAGGCCGAGGCCCACGACAAGGTGTCGGTGATCACGCTCCATGCCGAGGAGCTCGAAGTGCGATCGGCCACCGTGACAAGCGGCGACGGGCTGGCCCAGCGGGTCCAGCTGGCCGAGCTGGCCCAGCCGGCCCAGCCGGCCGAGCCGGCCGAGCCGGCGGACGCCGAACACCAGGATCGAATTTCACTCGTCCTCGGCGAGCCGCTTGCCGCCGGGCCGTTGCTGATCACGCTCGAGTTCACCGGCATCTTGAACGACAAGCTGCACGGCTTCTACCGCTCGACGTTCACCGATGCCGACGGCGTCCAGCACACCATCGCCACCACCCAGTTCGAGGCCACCGACGCGCGACGCGCTTTCCCCTGCTTCGACGAGCCCGACCGAAAGGCGGTCTTCGGCATCTCGCTGGATGTGCCGGCCGGCCTCGATGCCTTCTCCAACGGGCCGGTGGTGTCCGAGGAGACACTGCCCGGCGGCGGAAGGCGCCTGCGCTTCGCCGACACCATCCCGATGTCCACCTACCTGGTCGCCTTCGTCGTCGGTCCCCTGGTGTCGAGCGAGCCGGTGGATGTCGACGGCATCCCGGTACGCGTCGTGCACGTGCCCGGCCGCGAGGCCATGACGTCGTTCGCCCTGGAAGCAGCTGCCCATGCACTGCGTTTCTTCGCCGAATGGTTCGGGCTCCCCTACCCGGCCGAGAAGCTCGACCTGGTGGCCATCCCCGACTTCGCTTTCGGCGCCATGGAGAACCTCGGCTGCGTCACCTTCCGCGAGACGGCATTGCTGGCCGACCTCGATCGGGCGTCGAGGCTCGAGCTCGAACGCGTGGCCGACGTCGTCTCGCACGAGATCGCCCACATGTGGTTCGGCGATCTCGTCACCATGAAGTGGTGGAACGGCATCTGGCTGAACGAGGCGTTCGCCACGTTGATGGAGCTCATGTGCGTCGACCACTTCCGTCCCGAATGGCAACGCTGGGCCAGCTTCGCCGCTGAGCGCGAGGCGGCCATGGGTACCGACGGGCTCCACAGCACACGTCCAGTCGAGTACCCGGTGGGCCCACCCGAGGAAGCCCAAGGGATGTTCGATGTGCTCACCTACGAGAAGGGAGCAGCCGTTCTGCGCATGCTCGAGCGCTACCTCGGTGGGGACCGCTTCCGCCAAGGGATCCGCCTCTACCTGTCCAAGCACCGGCTCGCCAACACCGAGACCGCCGACCTGTGGGACGCTCTCGAACAGGCCACCGGGGAGCCGGTGGGCCAGATCATGGACACCTGGATCCTCCAAGGAGGCTTCCCCATCGTGGTGGCCGAGCGCACCGGAGACGTGACCACGTTGCGCCAGGAACCGTTCTCCTACGCCCCGGCTGACGCGACGAGCGCCATCGGGCGGGACTGGAGAGTGCCGGTGCTGGCCCGTCCTCTCAGCGCCCTGCCGGCCGAGCCCTGGCGGCTGCTGCTCGCTGACCAACCCGCCGCCCTCCCCGACGCCCGGGAGCCGGTGCTCGTCAACGCCGGGGCCTCTGGCTTCTACCGCGTCCAGTACGACGACCAGTCACTGCTGGCCCTGGCCGACCGAGTGGGCGACCTCTCCCCCATGGAGCGGGCCACGCTGCTCGGTGACACGTGGGCGGCGCTGGTGGCCGGGCACGGTGGCCTCGGCCAGTTCCTCAGCCTGGCCGAGGCGCTGCGCCGCGAGACAGACGCCGACGTGTGGGCCCAGGTCGCGTCGGCGCTGGGCTTTCTCGACCTCGTCGTGGTCGACGAGGACCGCCCTGTGCTGGCCGCATACACCAGGGCCCTGGTCGGGCCGGCTTTCGCCTCCTTGGGCTGGCAGGGGCGCCCCGACGACGACGACGAGCGGACCGCCACACTGCGGGCCAAGCTCTTGGGGACTCTGGGCACGGTGGGAGCCGACGCCGAGGTCCGACAGCGGTGCATGGCATTGCACGGGGCCGCCCTCGACGGAGGGCCGGATCTCGACCCCGACCTGGCGCCGGCCGTGGTGGCGGTGGTGGCCGCCGCCGGGGGGGAGAAGGAATTCGAGGCTTTTCTGGCCCGCCAGCGCGCCCCTCGCACGCCTCAGGAGGAAGTCCGCTACCTCTTCGCCCTGGCCGGCTTCGACCAGCCGGAACTGGCTCGGCGTGCTTTCGAGGTGGCCACCACCGAAGCCCGCACGCAGAACGGCCCGTTCCTCATTCAGCAGATGCTGGGGCATCGCAGCAACGGCCCGGCCACCTGGGCTCGCCTGACTTCGCAGTGGGACACCTTGGTGGAGCTGTTTCCGGCCAACATCTTCCCCCGCATGCTCGACGCTGTGCAGCGCCTGTGCCGCCAAGCAGCGTTGGCCGACGAAGTCCGGTCGTTCCTGGCCGACCATCCGGTGCCTAGCGGGCAACGCAGCGTCGCCCAGGCCGTGGAGCGCCTGGGAGTGAACGTGACCGTGGCCCAGCGTTTGTCGGGCGCCATGGCCGGGGAGCTCTCCTCGGGGATCGACCGCCTGGCGTGAGCCTGGTCGTCGTCGCCGTCACCTTCGGCCTCGTCTTCGTCGCCGAACTACCGGACAAGACCATGGTGGCGAGCATCGTGTTGGCCAGCCGGTACCGGCCATGGCCGGTGTGGATCGGCACCGCCTCGGCCATGGTGGTGAACAGCGCCGTGGCCGTGGCCGCCGGGCGCCTCCTGACTCTGCTGCCCCATCGCGCCGTCGAAGCGGTGGTGGCCGCCCTCTTCGCCGGCGGGGCTGTCTACCTCCTCGTCACCCGGGAGTCGGCCGAGGAACACCAAGGCGAGGAGACGGCGGCCAAGGTGACGAGCAGCCACCGCGTGGCCCTGACCTCCTTCGCGGTGGTGGTCCTGGCCGAGATGGGTGACATCACGCAGGTCCTCACGGCCAACCTGGCCGCCCACTACCGCCAGCCCTGGGCCGTTTTCACCGGGGCGACCGTGGCCCTGGTGTTGGTGACGGGCATCGGG
>DATKSG010000020.1:0-2510 GCA_035531775.1 Acidimicrobiales bacterium
CGACGACCCCTCTGCACCGCTCGGCGGTGGGGTACAAGTACCCCTTTCAGTCGCTAGGGGCTGGGGCGGTCTTCCTCGGCCTTTCTCCGCGTCCCGGCGGACCCTCGGTGTTGCCGGCCGCACCTCGACCGCTGGGCCCTCGACCGCTTGGTCCTCGCCCACGAGCCCAGTCGTCCCCAGACCGCTGCCTTCGCGCCGATGGCGGGGTCCGACTCGCTGGCGCCAGGGGCTAGGTGAGTGAGCAGCAAGTGCCGGTTTTTGAGGTCTGGCGGTGGTGTGTGGAGCTGGGCGGTGGTGGACGCTGAGGTGACGGGGCCGTTGGTGGGTGCCCCCATGACGGCTGGGGCGCTACCACGGCGGCAAATCCGGTCCGGGTGTCTCTTGCCCGGCTCAGGCGGCCACGGCGGGGCTGGTGTTGAACGCGTCGAGGACGACCAGGCGCTTGAAGTTGGCGACGGTCGCTGCCAGCAGGGCTTGCAGCCGGGTTTTTCGGCGGCCCCGGTAGCGGGCTGTGCGCATACCGAGGTCTTGGAGGTGGTCGATCTTACGTTCCACTTTCGGCCTGCGTCGCAGGAGGGCTTTGGTCTCAGGTTCGCTCTGGGCGGCCCGGGCCGCTTCGATGCGGTCGTGGTGGACGCCGACCACGATGGTCCGGCCCCCCTTGGCGGTGGTGCACCGGGCCCGCAGCGGGCAGTTTGCGCAGGTGGCGGCGTCGAAGACGAAGGTGACCGCCGGGCGGCCCTTGTGGTCTTTCGATGGCCGGGCGTCGGTGGTGGTCTGCCCGGCCGGGCAGGTGACCTGGCCGGCTTTCAGGTCGACGTCGAAGTCGGTTTTGGGGAACCGGCCGGCGTTGGTCACCGGGGGGACCTTGGCCACCAGCTCGGCCCCCTGGGCTTCGACCGCGTCGCGGACGTCGCCGTCGGAGTAGGCCATGTCACCCAACAGGGTGTCCACCTCGATCCCGTCGATGGCCTGGACCTGCGCCAACAGGGGGGCGGCGCCGTCGCCGTCGCCCGCGTTGCCGGCCCTGACCTCGACGCCCAAGACCAGCTCGGAGCTCTCGTCGACGATCACGTCGAGCTTGTGACCGTCGAACCGCCGGGACGCCGATTTGCGGCCGTGGCGCATCTCGGGGTCGGAGTGCGACACGATCCGGTCCCGGGCCACCCCGTCGCGGATCTCCGGTCCCTGCTCGCCGTCGACGACGTCTTGGACGACCACCTCGGCCAGCAACCGGGCCGCGTCGGCCACCTCCGGGTCAGCCATAGCGGAGGAGTCGCCCGCCGCGGTGGCCAACACCTCGGCCGCCAGCTCCACCAGATCACCCAGATGCTGTTTGCGCACCGCCGGGTCCTGCCAATCGATGTCGGGCTTGACCGCGGCCAGGCCCACCGCCTCGGCCGCCACCTCAGGATCCAGACGATCGCCCATGGCCCGGGCCAGCCGCCCCATCATCTTGCGGATCAACTCGTAGCTATCGGCCACGTTCCCCGCCCCATGCACCGGCGACGAATCGATGATCGCCGTCAACGGGCCCTTGAAGATCCCGGCCCGCACCGCCTTGGCCAACGTCGCCTCGAACAGCACCCTATCGGCGTCATGGACCGCCATCCGGGCCCGCATCAACGAAAACGTCGTCGCCGCGATCCCCTCGAAGTCATCATCGACACCCATCGCGGCCTTCCAATCGGCGTCCACCCGGGTCCGACGCGACGTCTCCCGATCCGACACCAACCGGTCATGGGTGGCGCACAACAACGCCCGGATCATCACCGACGGCGGTATCGACGGCCGGCCCTGACCCTGCGCATACAACGGGGCGAAGTCGTCATCCGACACGATCTCATGACCGTGATCGGCCAGCCGCTCATAAAACGAGCCCTTCGTCACCAGATGTCGCCGCACCCACCGAGTCTCAAGCAACGACGCCTGCGGATCAACCCGACCCAACATGACAGCCCCCGGGGAAGTGGAGAACTACCGCCCTGTCATTCTCCCACACCCCGCTCGCGATCGCGAACACCCCAAACGACTTTATGCTCACTCACCTAGTACTAGTAGGTCAACGCTCGAGGTGGACGCTCGACGGCAAGTCCTCACGGCCAGTCCGCCGACCCGCATGACTTTGAGCGGAGTCGTTGCGAGAAGTGATTCACTGTTGGCGTGCGGGTGGACGCGGCGAGACTGGTCGGGCGACGGGCCGAGCTCGACGCGTTGGAGGATGCGCTGTTGGAGGCGTCGCGAGGCGAGGGGCAGCTGGTGCTGCTGGCCGGAGAGGCGGGGATCGGCAAGTCCCGTCTGGCTGACGAAGCTCGGGACCAGGCCATTCGGCTGGGCTGGCTGGTGCTTGCTGGCAGCTGCTCGGAGGCCGAGCTGTCGGTGCCGTATCTGCCGGTAGTGGAGGCCGTCGGGAACTTTTTGGCCGACGCCGACCTTGCGGAGCTGGACAGCCGCCTGGGGGGGCTGGGCCGGGAGCTGGCCCAGCTCTTCCCACAGCTGCACGCCGAGCC
>DATKSG010000021.1:0-2352 GCA_035531775.1 Acidimicrobiales bacterium
ATCGAGGGTCGAAAGACCTGGCTGTTCTGCGCCTGGCTGAGCTGGAGCAGGTTCCGGGTGGTGCTGCCCATCTGGGACAAGACCCTGCCCACAGTCATCGCCTGCATCGACACCACGCTGCGGCGCTTCGGCGGCGTGCCCACTTACTCATTGACCGACAACGAGAAGACGGTGACCACCGAAATCGTGGCCCGCATCCCGATCCGCCATCCCGAAATCGTGGCCGCCGGGGCGCACTACGGCCTGACCATTCACACCTGTGTCGTGGCCGACCCTGAGTCCAAAGGAGGCTCCGAAGCCACGGTGCGCATCGCCAAGGCCGACCTGGTGCCGACCGAGGCCAATCTGTTGGACGAGTACGAGAGCTTCGCCGAGCTGGAGGCGGCCTGTGAGGCCTGGTGTGACGAGGTGAACGCCCGAGAGCACCGCAGCACCCGGCGGAGCCCGGTTGCCATGCTGGCCGAGGAGCGCCAACGCCTGCACCGGCTGCCCGACCTGCCCTACACCGCCGCGTTCGGTGTGGTGCGTCGGGTGGGCGACACCACACCGGTGGTGTCCTTTGACGGCGGCTCCTATTCGGTGCCGCACGAGTTCCGCACCGAGCCGGTGTGGGTCAGAGAACACGGGGAGCGTGTCGTCTTCGTCCATGTCGGAGCGGACGGACCGGTCGAAGTCGCCCGACACGAACGGGCCACGCCGGGGAACCCGAGCTACAACGACGAGCACTTCGGCCCCACCCCCGAAGGTCCCCTCAACCGGACGGCCCGACCCAGGACCGACGCAGACGCGGCGTTCTTGTCTCTGGGCGATGGGGCCCGGCTCTGGCTCAGCGAAGCCGGGGCGACCGGCGTCACCAGGGTGCGGGCCAAGATGGCCGACGCCGTCGCCCTGGCCACCATCATGGGCATCTCCACCGTCGACCGGGCGCTGGGCGAAGCCGCCGTCCTCGGTCGCTTCGCCGTGGGGGACGTCGCCTCCATCGCCGCCTATCAGGCCAGTGCGGTCGATGGCCCGAGAGCGGTGGCTTCTGAAGACCACTCCCTCCAGCCCGGCACCTCCGCGTGGGAGGGGTTCGGACAATGAGAGAGCACAACAGCGACGCGTTGGTCGGAGAGACCTTCGTCTTCGACACCTTCACCCTCTACGACATCGTCGGGCTGCTCTCCTCCTTCGAAGAGTTCGCCCGCAAAGGCGAAACCGAGGCGGTCGAAGAGCTCCTCGAGTACGTCAACCCCTACCTCTCGGCCAACGGGCTGGCAAATATCGCCGCTGCACTCGGCGGTCACCTTCGCCGCGGACTCAAGGCGGCACGATGAGGGCCCCCGAACCACCGCCGCTGGCCGATGACATCGAGACGCTGTTGCGCCGGCTCCGCCTGCCGCACATCCGGCGTGCTGCTCCCGAAGTGATCGCCACCGCACGGGCGCAACGCTGGGAGCCGGCCGAAGTGCTCAAGGCGTTGCTCAGCGAGGAGCTGACCGGGCGGGAACGCTCCGCGCTCGCCACCCGGCGCAAGGTCGCCGCCTTCCCAACCGGCAAGACGTTCGAGGCCTGGGATCCGGCCTCCTCGTCGATACCGGCCCCGACCCAATCCTCCTTGCGCACCCTCGAGTGGGTGCGGCGGCGGGAGAACCTGGTGGTGTGCGGGCCATCGGGGACGGGCAAGACCTTCTTCCTCGAGGCCCTTGGCCAAAGTGCGGTGGAAGCCGGCCTGAAGGTGGCCTGGTTCACCCTCGAAGACCTGGGCGTGCTGGTGCGCCGGCACCGGGCCGACGACAGCCTCACCAAGGCGGTGGCCCGCATTTTGCGCTCCGAGCTGATCGCGGTGGACGACATTGGACTCTTGCCAGTTTCCTCCGACGCAGCCGAGGGCCTCTACCGTTTGGTGGACGCCGCGTACGAGAAACGCTCGGTGGCAATTTCAAGCAATTTACACCCGTCCGGTTTTGACGAGCTGATGCCCAGAACGCTGGCGACAGCCACGGTTGACAGATTGATGCACCACGCCCATCTCTGCCAGACCACCGGCGAGAGTGTGCGCCTGGCCCAGGCCACATCAGGGAAGGGGGTAACGCCGCTCGACTGAAACCCTGGGCAGATCTCGTGGCCACCAGCGGTCAGATCTCTTGGCCACGCTTGGTCAGGTTTGATGGCCGCCAGTGGTCAGATCTCAATGGCCCTTGACACCCCAGCGGGCGCTCGTTCTCGCAAGCGGATCGGCGGCTGCTCGGCCGCCTGAGCGATGTCCCTTGGACGGACGGGCTACCGGGCCCTCTCCGAACCCTGCCCGCTCACTCGAGCTGTCGAAGGCCAGCGGCCGTTGGCATGAAACCGCAGGCGGCATCCGAGTCT
>DATKSG010000022.1:0-45191 GCA_035531775.1 Acidimicrobiales bacterium
CCAGGAGGAGATCATCTGGCTGCGGGTCCAGGGCTTCAACCGGGTGGTGTCGCTGCTGCCGTCGCCGCACAACCTGGCCGCCTACGACGAGGGCGCGCTGGCCTGGTCGCACTTCCCTCTGCCCCAGGCCGGTGACCTGCGCGACCCCTTGGCCGACCTCTTCCGCCATCTCGACGAGTGGCGCCGCAGCGGGGAGCGGGTGCTCGTGCACCAAGAGGAGCTCGGCGACCGGGTCATGGGCGTGATCGGCGGGTATTTGCTGTGGTCGGGCCGCCTCCCCGGCGGGCCCCAGGCCATCGCCGTGGTCGAGCGCCTGGTGGGCCACCAGATGGGGCCGGTGGGACGCGACATGGTGGCCCAGGCGGCCCAGCTGGTCCCGAGCGGCGGGGAGTGAGCGCCGCCCCCGACGACGGCGCGGCGCTGTCGCCGGGAGGCGATCGCATCGAGATCAGGGGCCTGCGCTACGACGCCGTGCACGGCGTGCTCGAGGAGGAGCGCTCCGCCCCCCAGCCCTTCGAGGTGGACCTCGACCTCTATGTCGACCTGCGCCCGGCCAGCACGGCCGACGACCTCGGGGACAGCGCCGACTACGGGCGCGCCGTGGCCGCCGCCGCCTCGGTGCTCGGCGGCCCACCCCGGCAGTTGCTCGAAGCGCTGGCTGAGGACATCGCCGCCGCCGTGCTGGGCGATCCCCGGGTGGTGAGCGTCACGGTGGCCGTGCGCAAGCTGCGACCTCCCGTCCCCGAGCGCCTGGCCTCGGCCGGGGTCCGCGTCACCCGCCGGCGCTAGCCGCCGGTGCGAGCATTCCTGGGCCTGGGGTCCAATGTCGGTGACCGCCTCGGGCACCTGCGCCGGGCCGTGGACGGCCTCGACGAGCTGGTGGCGCTGTCACCGGTATACGAGACGGCCCCGGTGGGGGGTCCGCCGGGCCAGCCTCCCTACCTGAACGCCGTGGCCGAGCTGGACACGGCCCGCTCGCCTCGGGAGCTGCTGGAGATGGCCGGCCGGCTCGAAGCCGAGGCCGGCCGGGTACGCACCGTGCCCGACGGGCCCCGCACGCTGGACGTGGACGTCCTACTGGTGGGCGACGTGGTGGTGGACGAGCCCGACCTCGTGGTGCCCCACCCCCGCCTTTGGCAGCGGCGGTTCGTGGTGGTCCCCCTGGCCGACCTCGCTCCCGAGCTCGTTGCCCCGGGGGTGCTCGAAGCGGCTGGTGGAGATGTCGTGTACCTGGGTAGACTGATCCAGTACTGATCCGATCGCCCTGACGCGACCGGCACCCTGACGGGGCTGGAGCGCAGAAAGGGGTCTGGTGGACACTCTCCGTATCATCGGCCCGGGTAGGGCTGGTCGCTCCATGGCTGGCGCCTTGGCTGACGCCGGCTGCCGCGTCGACGGCGTGCTCGGGCGCCACGACGACGTGACCGATGCCGCTCGTGGGGTGGACGTGCTGGTGCTGGCCACCCCCGACGGCGTCCTGGCCGAGGTGGCCGGCGCCGTGCGCCCGATGGACGGCACCGTGGTCTTGCACCTGTCGGGGGCCCTCGGCCCCGAGGTCCTGGCTCCGCATCGTCGGCGGGCCGTGGTGCACCCCCTCGTCCCGCTGCCCTCGGCCGAGGTGGGGAGGGTCCGGCTGCGCGCCGGGGCCACCTTCGCCGTGGCCGGTGACCCCGTGGCCGCTGAGGTGGTGCGCCTGCTCGGTGGCCGGCCCATCGCCGTGGCCGACGGGCAACGCGCCGCCTACCACGCCGCCGCCTGCATCGCCGCCAACCACGTGGTGGCCGTGCTGGGACAGGTGCGGCGGGTGGCCGACGCCGCCGGGCTGGACTTCGAGGCCTTCCTGGGGCTGACACGCGCCGCATTGGCCGACGTGGCCGATCTGGGCCCGGCCGCCGCCCTCACCGGGCCGGCGGCGCGACGTGACGAGGCCACCATCGCCCGGCACCGTGCCGCGCTGGCTCCCGAGGAGCTGCCCGGCTACGACGCCGGCGTGGCCCTGGCCCGCCGCCTGGCCGACGAGCACCGCCTGGTGCGCGTCGCCGAGGACCGGTGAGCGCCGTGGACCGGTCCTCCTTCCCGTCGGTGGTGACCTCGGCCGCCGCCTTCGCCGCCGCCCTGCACGGCGAGCGGGCCCAGGGGCGCAGCGTCGGCCTGGTGCCGACCATGGGGGCGCTGCACGCCGGGCACCAGTCGCTCGTGGAGAGGGCCGCCGCCGAGTGCGACGTGGTGGCCGTCACCGTGTTCGTGAACCCGCTGCAGTTCAACGATGCCGGGGACCTGGCCGCCTACCCCCGCCAGCTCGAGCAGGACGTGGCCCTGGCCGCCGCGGCCGGAGGCCACTTGGTGTTCGCCCCCTCGGTGGCCGAGATGTACCCGGGGCATCCGGCCCCGCCCGCCACCTCCGTGCACGTGAGCGGGGTGAGCGAAGGCTTCGAAGGGGCGTCGCGCCCGGGACACTTCGACGGGGTGGCCACCGTGGTGGCCAAGCTGTTTGCCCTGGCCGGCCCGTGCCGGGCCTACTTCGGGGAGAAGGACTTCCAGCAGCTCGCCGTGGTTCGGCGCATGGCCGCCGACCTGTCGTTGCCGGTCGAGGTGGTGGGCTGCCCCACCGTGCGCGAGCCCGACGGCCTGGCCATGTCGAGTCGCAACGGGCGCCTCGGGCCCGACGAGCGGATGGCGGCTCTGGCCCTGCGCCGCGCCCTCGATGCCGGCACGGCGCTGCTCGTGGCCGGCGGCTGTGACCTGGCGGCAGTGCGCGTCGCCATGGAGGCGGTCATGGCGTCCGATCCCCTCGTCTCCCCCGACTACGCGGCGGTGGTCGATCCCACCACGCTGGGCGTCCCCACCTCCATGGGCGGGGAGCTTCGGCTGCTGGTGGCGGCCCGGGTGGGGCCGGTGCGGCTCATCGACAACGACGGCGTGGTGCTCGCCGGCCCCCCGCACTTGGACACCGATCTCTCTCTCCACGAAGCGGATCTGTCTGACCACGAGCTGGTACTGACCGACATAGGGAAGGAGCGCTGAAGCGATGCGCCGGCGCATGATGAAGTCCAAGATCCACCGGGCCACGGTGACCGACGCCAACTTGGAGTACGTGGGCTCGATCAGCCTCGACCCGGTGCTCATGCAGTTGGCCGACATCAGGGAGTGGGAGCAGGTGGCCGTCCTCGACATCGACAACGGGGCGCGCTTCGAGACCTACGCCATCGTCGGAAACCCGGGCGAGGTGTGCTTGAACGGCGCCGCGGCGCGGCTGGTGCACCGCGGCGACAAGGTGATCGTCATCACCTATGCCGACTACGAGGAAGCCGAGCTCGACGGCTTCGCCCCCACGGTGGTCCACGTGGACGCCAACAACTCCGTGGTGGACGAGGACACCGCCCGCCTCGAAGCCGAGCTGCGTCGGGCCGTCACGGCCTGAGAACGCCCCCGCTCGCCGCTTCGGGCGTGGCCGGCTCCGTCACCGACCCCGTGCAGCTCGACGTCCTCGTGCTCGGCTCGGGGGTGGCCGGGCTGTCGGCCGTGGTCCGCCTGGGTGAAGTCCCCGGACTGCGCGTGGGCGTTCTGACCAAAGCCGAGCTGGCCCAGTCGGCCACCCGCTGGGCCCAGGGCGGGGTGGCGGCTGTGCTCGGGGGCGACGAGGACTCCACCGACCTGCACCTGGCCGACACCTTGGCCGCCGGTGCCGGCCTGTGTGACGTCGACGCCGTGCGCGTCCTGGTGGGCGAAGGCCCGGCCCGGGTGCGCGAGCTCATCGCCTTGGGGGCGGTGTTCGACCGCGAAGCCGGGGGGGGACTGGCCCGGGCGCGCGAGGGCGGCCACTCCGAGGCTCGGGTGCTGCACGCCGGAGGGGTGGCCACCGGCATGGAGGTCGAGCGGGCGCTCGTGTCGGCCGCCGTGGAGACGGCGGCGGCCGTATTGGAGCGGTGGTTCGCGGCCGAGCTTGTGGTGGAGGGCGGGCGCTGTGTGGGCGCGGTGGCGTTCGACCCCGAGGGGCGCAGGCGCCTGGTGCGCGCCGCCCACGTGGTGCTGGCCACCGGCGGGGCAGGGCAGCTCTATGCCGTGACCACCAACCCGGCCGAGGCCACCGGCGACGGCATCGCCATGGCCCTGCGGGCCGGGGTGCCGGTGGCCGATGTCGAGTTCTTCCAGTTCCACCCCACGGCGCTGCATCACCCGGCCATGCCGAGGCCGCTGCTGTCCGAAGCGCTGCGCGGCCACGGGGCATTGCTGCGCGACGCCGCTGGCGCCCGATTCGTCGACGAGTTGGCCCCGCGCGACGTGGTCAGCCGAGCCATGGCCGAGCACATGGCCGCCACCGGCGTGGAGCACCTGTGGTTGGACGCCACCGGCCTCGAGGCCTTCGACACCCGGTTCCCCACCTTGGCCGCCTCGCTGGGCCAGGCCGGGCTCGACCCCGCTGTCGACTGGCTGCCCATCGCCCCGGCCGCCCACTACCTGTCGGGCGGCGTCGTCACCGATCTCGACGGGGCCAGCGCCCTGCCCGGCCTGTGGGCCGCCGGCGAGGCCGCCTGCACCGGGGTGCACGGAGCCAATCGGCTGGCCTCCAACTCGCTGCTCGAGGGCATGGTCTTCGGCGCCCGCCTGGCCGAGGCTATCGAGGCCGGCCGCAGCGGGCCCGAGCCCAGCGGGGCCATGCGCTGTCTGCTGGAGCCGGCGGCGGGCGATATAGCCTCCCGCCCGCTGACGGTGTCGGTCCCCCAGGCGGTGCCCACCGCGGCCGAAGCTCCCCTGGTGCCCGGTGGCGCCACCGATGTGGCCAAGTGGCGCGAGCAGTTGCAACGGGCCATGACCGACGGGGCCGGTGTGCTGCGTTCGGCCTCGTCACTGGCCGAGGCCGAGTCAGTGGTGGACGAGGTGGTCACCGCCGCCGCCGGCGGCTCCGGCCGGGGCTACGGAGAGCTCGTAAACCTGGCCGTGGTGGCCGGTGCAGTGCTGCGCGCGGCCACTACCCGGACCGAGACCCGTGGCGCCCATGCCCGCTTGGAGTTTCCCGAAGCGGACCCCGGCTGGCGCTGCCGCCTGGTCCACGGCGCCGAGGGGTGGCGCCCATGACCTCCTCCGGGCCCGTCGACCCGCCTATCGGGGCGGCCCGGGCGGCAGTGGCCCTGGCCCTGGCCGAGGACATCGGGCCTCTGGGCGACATCACGAGCGCCCTCGTCCCCCACGGCCATCGCCGGCGGGTGTCGGTGGTGGCACGGGGCTCGGGCGTGGTGGCCGGCCGTCTGTGCGCCCTCGAAGCCTTCACCCAGGTAGACGCCTCGGTGGTGGTGGACTGGCACTTGCCTGACGGGTCTCCGGTGGGGCCCGGAGCCGTGGTGGCCGACGTCGAGGGGCCCCTGCGGTCCCTGCTCGGCGCCGAGCGCACGGCGCTCAACTTCCTCTGTCACCTCTCCGGGGTGGCCGGCCTCACCCGGCGATTCGTGGACGCCGTGAGCGCCGCCAACGCCTCCACCCGCGTTCTCGACACCCGCAAGACCACGCCGGGGCTCCGGGCGCTCGAGAAGGCCGCCGTGCGGGCCGGGGGCGGATGGAACCACCGGGCCTCGCTGTCGGATGCCGTGCTCATCAAGGACAACCACCTGGGGGCTCTCTCCATCGCCGAAGCCGTGGCCCGGGCCCGCCGATGGTGGCCGGGGCGCGCCGTGGAAGTCGAGTGCGACCGGCCCGACCAGGTGCTCCAGGCGGTGGAGGCCGGTGCCAGCGTGGTCATGCTCGACAACATGTCCCCCGACCAAGTGGCCTCCTGCGTGGACCTGGTGCGCCAAAGCGCCGGTGCCTCGGATGTGCTCGTGGAGGTGTCGGGCGGCGTGACCCTCGACACCGCCCCCGCCTATGCGGCGGCCGGGGCCGACCTCGTGTCGGTGGGGGCCCTCACCCATTCGGCGCCCGTTCTCGACCTCGGGCTCGACCTGCAGGAGACCTGACCGTGCTCTTGGCCATCGACGTCGGCAACACCGAGACCGTGATCGGTCTGTTCAGCCTCGGGCCTGGTGACGACCCCCCGGCCAGTGCCCGAGCCGTGCCGCCTACGCCACCGGAGCCCGTCGGGCTGTCGCACCACTGGCGGCTGTCCACGGTGGACGACCGCACCGCCGACGAGCATGCCCTGCTCATCTCCGAGCTGCTCGACCTCGACGGCATGGAGGTCAACGAGGTGGTGAGCGGCCTGGCCGTCACCTCGTCGGTCCCACGGGTCACCGCTGCCCTGCGCCAGATGGGCACTCGCTGGTTCGACGTCCCGTGCCTGGTCCTCGAGCCCGGCGTGCGATCAGGCATGCCCATCCTCTACGACAACCCCAAGGAGGTGGGCGCCGACCGCATCGCCAACGCCATCGGCGCCTACGACCTGTACGGAGGCCCGTGCATCGTGGTGGACCTGGGCACGGCCACCACTTTCGACGCCATATCGGCGGCGGGGGAGTACCTGGGCGGGGCCATCGCCCCCGGCATCGCCATCTCCATGGATGCGCTGTTCCACCACGCCGCTGCCCTGCGGCGCGTCGAACTGGTGGAGCCCCGCAGCGTCATCGGGAAGTCGACGGTGGAGTCCATCCAGTCCGGCGCCCTCTACGGCTTCGCCGCCCAAGTGGACGGCATGTGCCGGCGGATCATGGACGAGTTGGGCAACTGCACAGTGGTGGCCACCGGTGGCCTGTCGGAGCTCGTGTCACCTCTGGCCCACACCATCGACCATCGCGAGCCGTGGCTCACACTCCACGGGCTGCGCCTCGTCTACGAGCGCAACGCCAAGTCCAACGGGGCGCCGGCCGCCGGGGGATAACGTCCCCCCATGGCCGAGGTCCCCTACCGCTTCGAGCGCACCGACGAGGCGGCCGACCTCCAGGACCGGTACCGGTCCCTCGGGCCCGGCGAGGAGACCGACGACCTGGTGTCGGTGGCCGGACGGGTGATGCTGGTTCGCCCCCAGGGCCGCCTCGCCTTCGCCACCTTGCGCGACAGCTCGGGCCAGGTCCAGCTGTTCGCCCCGAGCGCGGTGACCGAGGACTTCGAGGGCTTCGCCAAGTTGTCGCTCGGCGACTGGGTGGGAGCGCGCGGCCAGGTGATGACGACCCGCAAGGGCGAATTGTCGGTGCAGGTCCACACTTGGCAGCTGCTGGCCGAGGCCCGGCGGTCCTTCGGTGACAAATGGAAGGGCGTCACCGACACCGAGACGCGCTTTCGCCAACGTGAGGTGGACCTCTGGGCCAACGAACGCTCGCGCCAGGTCCTGTTGCTGCGCAGCCGGGTGGTGAGCATCCTGCGCCGCCGCCTGGAGGACCGAGGCTTCGTGGAGGTCGAGACGCCGGTGTTGCACCCCATCCCCGGAGGGGCGCTGGCCAAGCCCTTCGTCACCCATCACAACGCCCTCGACATCGACCTGTTCCTGCGCATCGCCCCCGAGCTGTATCTGAAGCGCTTGGTGGTGGGGGGCTTCGACAAGGTGTTCGAGATCGGCCGGGTCTTCCGCAACGAAGGCCTCTCGCCGCGCCACAACCCGGAGTTCACCATGCTCGAGCTGTACCAGGCCTATGCCGATTACGGCGACCTGGCCCAGCTGGTGGAGGAGCTGGTGTCGCAACTGGCCCTTGAGCTGTGCGGCACCACTTCGCTCACCTATGGCGGCCGGCCCCTGGACCTCACGCCGCCGTGGCGACGCGCCACCATGGCCGAGCTGACCTCGCAGTCCATCGGAGAGGCCGTGGACGTGCACACGCCGGTGGACGAGCTGCGCCGTCGCCTGTCGGCCACGGGGGCCGAGGTGGACCGGTCGTGGGGACCGGGCAAGCTGCTGCTCGAGCTGTATGAGAAGACCACCGAGCCCGACCTGTGGGGACCGGTCTTCGTGATGGACTTCCCGGCCGAGGTGTCGCCGCTGGCCCGCCGTCACCGCCTCGACCCCGAGTTGGCCGAGCGTTTCGAGCCCATCGTGGCCGGGCGCGAGCTCGGCAATGCCTTCTCGGAGTTGGTGGACCCCGACGACCAACGGGCCCGTTTCGAGGGCCAAGCCCTGGCCCGCGCCGCCGGGGACGAGGACGCCATGGTCGTAGACGAGGACTACTTGCGGGCCCTCGAGTACGGCCTGCCGCCCACCGGTGGACTGGGCATCGGCATCGACCGGCTGGTCATGTTGCTGGCCGATGTGGCCAACATCCGAGACGTCATCGCCTTCCCCACCCTGCGCCCCGAGCGCTGAGCGTCGGCTTTGACCGACCGGCTACCGCTGCGGTGCCGGCGGACGCCGCCGGATCGTCCTCAGCCGGCGGGCAGGTCGTCGAGCAGGTCCCGGGCCAGCTCCGACATGGCCCGGGCCAGCTCGGGCCTCGGGAAAGCCCGAGCGGCCTCCACGGCCTCGAGCACGAAGCGCTCGGCGGCGGCCACGGTGAAGTCCACCGCCGGCGAGCCGGCCACCATGGCTTTGGCCTTGTCCCGTTCGGGCTGGCCCAGGGGGCGACCGAGCAGGGGGCGGAGCTCGGGGCCGATATCGGGATCGGCCAGGGCGAAGAGCACGGGCAGGGTGTAGATGCCTTCGGCCAGGTCCTGTCCGGCCGGCTTGCCCAGCTCCTCGTCGCTGGCCACCACGTCGAGGATGTCGTCGCGCAGTTGGAAGATCATCCCGAAGCTGCGCCCGAAGGCGGTCATGGCTTCCACGTCCGAGCGCGACGCCCCCCCGGTAAGGGCCCCGATGCGACAGGAGGTGGACATGAGAGCGGCCGTCTTGCCGGCGATGGCGGTGAAGTACTGCTCCTGGCTGCGGCTCACGTCGTAGGCCGCTCTGACTTCGGCCACCTGCCCCTCGCACAGCAGCCCCAGGGTGTTGGCCAGCAAGGCTGCGACCTCGGTGCCCAGCGAGGCGGCTATCTCGGCCGACCGGGCCAGGAGGAAGTCCCCGGCCACGATGGCCACCAGGTTGCCCCAGCGGGAGTTCACGCTCTGGACGTTGCGCCGCATGGTGGCCTCGTCCATGACGTCGTCGTGGTAGAGCGAGGCCAAGTGGACCAGCTCCACCGCCGCCGCTCCCTGCAGATCGTCGTCGGTGGCTCCCCCTCGACCCCCGGTGGCCGCAGCCAGGGCCAGGCCAGGGCGCAGACGCTTGCCCCCAGCATCGATCAGGTGGGTAGTGACCTCGTCGAGGAAGCGGTCCCCCGACTTCACCGCCAGGCGCAGCTCGGGCTCGAGGCGGCGCAGATCGTTCTCCATTTCGGGAAGCGACAGCAAGGCGGCGGCGTTCACCAGGAGCACGATAGGCCAAGGGCCAGGTTTTCCGGCAAAGGGACTGTCCCCGGCGGGCCACCCGGGGCACGATGGGGCAGGTCAGCCGACTCTCGCAGTGTGGGATCGGCCTTGTCACGGTATGTGAAGTGGGTTTAGGGAGTGGTCTGGACGTGCCGATGGGAATGCAAGAGGAATTGGAAGCTCGATCATTGGGAAAAGGCTGGTGCCGGGAACAGGACCCCGGCCGGTAGACTTGGCCCGGTATTCGAGCCGTCGAGGGAGGCGGTCTGGGTGTTCGAACGCTTCACTGACCGAGCCCGCAGGGTGCTGGTGCTGGCGCAGGAAGAAGCGCGCCTGCTCAACCACAGCTTCATCGGGACCGAGCACATCCTGCTCGGATTGATCCACGAGGGCGAGGGCGTGGCGGCCAAGGCGCTCGAGCAGCTCGGCATCTCCCTGGAGGCCGTGCGCGAGAAGGTGGAGGAGACCATCGGCCTGTCGGGCACGGCGCCGACTGGCTCGCCGCCGTTCACGCCCCGGGCGAAGAAAGTCCTCGAGCTCTCGCTGCGCGAGGCGCTGCAGCTCGGGCACAACTACATCGGCACCGAGCACATGCTGCTCGGGCTGGTCCGCGAAGGCGAAGGCGTGGCCGCTCAGGTCCTAGTGAGCCTGGGCGCCGACCTGGCCCGCGTGCGCCAGCAGGTCATCCAATTGCTGTCGGGCTACCAGGGCAAGGAGTCAGTGGGTGCGGGCCCCGGCTCGTCGGCTTCCGAGACGCCGGCCGGCTCGCCGGTGCTCGACCAGTTCGGGCGCAACCTCACCCAGCTGGCGCGCGACGGCAAGCTCGACCCGGTGATCGGCCGCGACAAGGAAATAGAGCGCGTCATGCAGGTGCTGTCGCGCCGTACCAAGAACAACCCCGTGCTCATCGGCGAGCCCGGCGTGGGTAAGACCGCCATCGTCGAGGGCCTGGCCCAGCGCATCGTGGCCAACGACGTGCCCGAGACCTTGAGCGGCAAGCAGCTCTACACCTTGGACCTGGGCGCCCTGGTGGCCGGGAGCCGCTACCGCGGTGACTTCGAGGAGCGCCTGAAGAAGGTGCTCAAGGAGATCCGCACTCGGGGCGACATCGTGTTGTTCATCGACGAGCTGCACACCCTGGTCGGTGCCGGGGCGGCCGAGGGAGCCATCGACGCCGCTTCGATCTTGAAGCCCATGCTGGCCCGCGGCGAGTTGCAGACCATCGGCGCCACCACCCTTGACGAGTACCGCAAGCACCTGGAGAAGGACGCCGCCCTCGAGCGCCGCTTCCAGCCCATAAAGGTCGAGCAGCCGACGGTGGCCCACACCATCGAGATCCTGAAGGGCCTGCGCGACCGCTACGAGTCGCACCACTCGGTGACCATCACCGACCAGGCTCTGGTGGCGGCGGCCAATCTGGCCGACCGCTACCTGGCCGACCGCTACCTGCCCGACAAGGCCATCGACCTCATCGACGAAGCCGGCAGCCGTCTGCGCATCCGGCGCATGACGACGCCGCCTGACTACAAGAAGCTCGAGCAGGAGATCGACCGGATCCGCACCGACAAGGAGTCGGCCATCGAGCGCCAGGCCTTCGACCAGGCCAAGAAGCTGGCCGAGCAGGAGAAGGAACGCCTCGAGCGCAAGACGGCCATGGAGGCCGAGTGGCGGGCTGAGGGCTTGGAGCTCTTCGACGTCGTGGACGAGGAGGTCATCGCCGAGGTGCTGGCCAACTGGACCGGCATCCCTGTCTACCGCCTCACCGAGGAGGAGACGGCCAAGCTCCTGCGCATGGAGGACGAGCTGCACAAGCGGGTGGTGGGACAGGAAGAGGCCATCAAGGCTCTTTCGCGTGCCATCCGTCGGACGCGCGCCGGCCTCAAGGACCCCAAGCGGCCCAGTGGCTCGTTCATCTTCCTGGGCCCGACGGGCGTGGGGAAGACCGAGCTGGCCAAGACGCTGGCCGAGTTCCTCTTCGACGACGAGGACGCTCTCATCCAACTCGACATGAGCGAGTACATGGAGAAGCACACCGTGTCGCGTCTCGTGGGGTCGCCCCCGGGCTACGTGGGCTACGAAGAGGGCGGACAGCTGACCGAGGCCGTGCGGCGCAAGCCCTTCTCGGTGGTGCTCTTCGACGAGGTGGAGAAGGCTCACCCCGATGTGTTCAACGCCCTGCTCCAGATCTTGGAGGACGGCCGGTTGACCGACGCCCAGGGGCGTTCGGTGGACTTCAAGAACACCGTGCTCATCATGACCTCGAACCTCGGTACGGCCGATCTCCGCAAGGCCTCGCTGGGCTTCGCCAAGACGTCGGAAGCGGTGACCTACGAGCGCATGAAGGTCAAGGTCAACGAGGCCCTGAAGGCCCATTTCCGGCCCGAGTTCCTGAACCGCATCGACGAGGTCATCGTCTTCCACGAGCTCAGCACCGACGAGATCGTGGAGATCGTGGACCTCATGGTCAAGCGCGTGGCCAACCAGCTCGAGAGCCAGGGCCTCGGCCTGGAGTTGACCCCGGCCGCCAAGTCGTACCTGGCCGAAAAGGGCTACGACCCCACGCTGGGAGCGCGGCCGCTGCGCCGGGCCATCCAGCAGTACGTGGAGGACCCGCTGTCGGAACGCATCTTGTGGAAGGAGTTCCGGGTGGGCGAGACCATCGTCGTCGATGTGGTCGACGGCGAGGTCGTGTTCCGCTCGATCGAGGGGCTGCAGCCGCCTCCCGTTGAGCTGGCGGGGGCCGGGCCGACCGTCTGAGGCCCTCCGCCATGGTCTGACGCGGGCACGGCTCTGGCCGTGCCCGCGGCGCGTCCGGGCGCCGGCGTGGGACCGGCACCGACGTCACTCACTGTTCGCTCATTGTTCACCTCCCGTTCACTTGCGGGACGACTTCGAATTACCCGCCCCTGCGAGGCTGGCAGCGACAACGCCGAGGAGGTCCTTGCATTGGCCACAGTCAGCGAGATGCTTGATAGCGCCCCCGCCAGCCGGTTCCACCGGCGGGCCGTGGTCATCTCGGGGATGGGGTTCTTCACCGACGCCTACGACCTGTTCGTGATCGGCACGGTGGCCACCTTGGTGGCCACCCAGTGGCACCTGAGCACCAACCAGAAGAGCGTGGTGTCGAGCGCGGCGGTTCTCGGTGCGTTCGTCGGCGCCTTCGTCTTCGGCCGCATCGCCGACGTCCTCGGTCGCAAGCGGGTGTACACGCTGGTGGCGGCCATCATGATCGTCGGTGCACTCAGCTCGGCCTTCTCCACCGGCCTCACCTGGCTGGTCGTCTCGCGCTTCGTCCTCGGCCTCGGGATCGGCGGGGACTACCCGGTGTCGGCCGTGCTCATGAGCGAGTACGCCAACCGGAACGACCGCGGCCGCATGGTGGGCCTCGTCTTCTCCATGCAGGCCCTGGGCTTGATCGTGGGTCCTCTGGTCGGGCTGGTACTCATCTCGGCCGGCATCGGCCATGACCTCACCTGGCGGCTCATGCTCGGCTTCGGAGCCGTGCCCGCCGCCGCCGTCATCTGGCTGCGGGCCAAGATGCCCGAGTCGCCGCGTTTTCAGGAGCAGGTACAGGGCCAGGCCGCTCGGGCTGCGGGCCAGCTGGCCGTGTTCAGCGAGGGCGTGGTGTCGGGCGCCGGAGTGCAGGCCTCCGACGCGGCCCCCCAGCGGTTGCGCCTCGGTCGGTTCCTCACCGACCGGCGCATGCTCAAGGTGCTGCTCGGCACGGCCGGCTCGTGGTTCTTGCTGGACTACGCCCTGTACGGCAACACGCTGTCGTTGCCGGCGATCTTGAAGGACGTGGCTCCCAAGGCCTCTCTCACCACCACCTTGGCCTGGACGCTCGGCATCTTCGTGGTGTTCGCCCTTCCTGGCTACGTCATGGCCCTGTCCACCATGGACCGCATCGGCCACCGCAAGCTCCAGCAGATCGGGTTCGCCGTCATGGCCGCCTGTTTCCTGGCCCTCGGGGTCATCCCGGGCCTCACCACCGTGGTGGTCCCGTTCCTGCTCGTTTTCGGCCTCAGCTACTTCTTCACCGAGTTCGGCCCCAACACCACGACGTTCGTGCTGCCCTCCGAGCTGTTCCCGGTGAGCCAGCGCACCACCGGGCACGGCATCGCGGCGGGCATCGGCAAGCTCGGCGCCTTCATCGGCGTCTTCCTGGTCCCCCACCTGGACAAGAGCATCGGGCTGCGCGGCATGTTGCTGGTGGCCGGTGGCTCCGCCGTAGCGGGGTACCTGCTGACGCTCCTGCTGCCCGAGCCCGCCCGCCGCTCGCTCGATGAACTGTCGGCCAACGTGATCCCCCTGCCGGTGCCCATTGCGCCGACCATGGTGCCGACTGCGGCGTCGGCTGAGCTCGAGAACGAGAGCCAGCCAGCAGCGGTCGGTGCCGGTTTGGCCTGAGGCGACCGGCTCGGCCTGAGGCGACCGGCTCGGCCTGAGGCGACCCAGTTGGCTGTCACAGCCGGTGCCTAGGGTGCGCCACCATGAGCCGCCCCAAATCCGCGCATCGCTGTGGATCGTGCGGGTCGGTGACCGCTCGCTGGGCGGGCCGATGCCCGACCTGCGAGGAATGGAACACGCTGGCCGAGGTGCCGCTCGAAGCCGCAGTGGCGGCGCCGGTCCTCCGGCCGGTGCCGGGCGCCGGGCTCGAGGCCGGTCCGTGCCGGCTCGGAGACGTGGACCTGGCGGCGGCGGCGCCGCACCCCACCGGGATCGAGGAGCTCGACCGGGTTCTCGGGGGCGGGCTCGTTCCCGGGTCGGTCACCTTGCTCGGCGGCGAGCCGGGGGTGGGGAAGTCCACCTTGCTGCTGCAGGTGCTGCGCTCGGTGTCGAGTGGGGGAGAGCCGGTGCTGCTCGTGTCGGCCGAGGAGTCGCCGCGCCAGGTCCGCCTGCGCGCCGAGCGCCTCGGCCCACTTCCCGAGAGCCTGCTGGTCATGGACAGCACCGACGTGAGCGCCGTGGCCGGCGCCGTGGCCGACAGCGGCGCCCGGCTGGTGGTGGTCGACTCCATTCAGGCGGTGCGTGACCCCGCCATCAGCGGGGCAGCCGGCAGCGTGTCGCAGGTGCGGGCCTGCGCCGAGGTCCTGGTGCAGCTGGCCAAGTCCGGTGACGTGCCCGTGGTGGTGGTGGGCCACGTGACCAAGGACGGGTCGCTGGCCGGCCCGCGCCTGCTCGAGCACGTGGTCGACACCGTGCTCACCGTCGAAGGCGACCGCCACCATGCCTTGCGCACCGTCAGAGCGGTGAAGCACCGATTCGGTGCCACTGGCGAGCTGGGCCTGTTCACCATGAGCGACGCCGGACTGGCCGCCGTCACCGACCCCTACCGCCTGCTGCTCGGAGACCGTCGCCCCGGTGAGCCGGGCAGCACCGTGTTGCCGGCCATCGAGGGCCAGCGCGCCCTGCTCGTCGAGGTCCAGGCCCTGGTGGCCGACCCGGCCGGCCCGGCCGTGCCAGCCCGGCGCTCGGCACAGGGCCTCGACACCGGCCGACTGGCCTTGCTGCTCGCCGTGTTGGACAAGCGCAGCGACCTCGGCCTGGCCCGTACCGACGTCTACACATCGGTGGTGGGTGGCATCCGGGTGGCCGAGCCGGCCGCCGACCTGGCCGTGGTGCTAGCCGTCGCCTCGGCCGCCCGTGGGCTGCCGTTGCCCGCCGACCTGGTCGCCTTCGGCGAGGTCGGCCTCGGCGGCGAGGTGCGGCAGGTCCCGCATGCGCCGCGGCGCCTGGCCGAGGCGGCGCGCCTGGGCTTTCGCTACGCGCTCGTGCCCGGTACCTGCCCCGACGGGCCGCCGGGTATGAAGTTGCTGCGCGTGGGAGAGGTGGCGCAGGCTGTCGCCGTCCTTTCGGCCTGAGTGGGCGGGTACGATCCGCATGTGGCGGTCCGACCGAGTTCGGTTATGGCCGATGCGCTGGCCCTGGTGGCTCCCGGACGACCTCTGCGCCAGGGCCTCGAGCGCGTCCTGCTGGCCAAGCGCGGCGCCCTGATCGTGATCGGTGACGACGCCCCGGTCCTGTCCATCTGCACCGGCGGATTCCTCATCGACGCCGAGTACAGCCCCCAGCGGCTGACCGAGTTGGCCAAGCTCGACGGGGCCATCATCTTGTCGGCCGACTCGGGGCGTATCGCCCGGGCCAACGTGCACCTCATGCCCGACCCCTCCGTGCCCACGTCGGAGACCGGCACGCGGCACCGCACCGCCGAGCGGGTGGCGCGCTCGATCGACGTGCCGGTCATCTCGGTGTCGGCCGCCATGAGCGTCATCACCATCTACCGCGGTGAGCACCGCCACGTCCTGCAGGCCGCCGGCCGCCTCCATGACACGGTGAGCCAGGCCCTGCAGGCCCTGCAACGGTTCCGCCAGCGCTTCGACCTGGGCGTGACCGCCCTGTCGGCGCTGGAGCTTGAAGACTCCGTGACCTTCGGTGACGTGGCTGCCGTGCTACAGCCAGGGGAGATCCTTCTGCGCGTGGCGCGCGACCTCGAGCCCGTGTTCATCGAACTCGGCGAGGAGGGCCGCCTTCTGCAGCTGCAATTGGACGAGCTGCTTTACGGCGTGGAGCCGGTGCGAAGCCACGTGGTGCGCGACTACCTGCGCCCCGACACCCGCCAGGGTGATACCGGCCACTGTCTCGGGCCGGCGGCCGCCGTAGAAGCCATGGCGCAGCTTTCCACCGAGGAGCTGCTCGACACCCGCCGACTGGGTGCCGCTCTCGGCCTGGGCCCAGCGCACTCCGAGGCAGACGCCTCGGTCGAGCCGCGCGGCTACCGCCTGCTGTACCGGTTGCCGCGCTTTCCCGAGGCGCTGGTCGACCGCATCGTCGAGCACTTCGCCGGCTTACAGAAGATCATGCGGGCCTCGGTGCGGGACCTGGAGGAGGTCGACGGAGTGGGTGAGTCTCGGGCCCGGAGCGTCAAAGACGGGCTGTCGCGCCTGGCCGAGGCCACCATTCTCGATCGCTACAGCTGAGCGGGCCCGGCTCCGATGGGCCACGGAGCACCGGGGCGGCGCCTCTGAGGAGCAGGTGCCGGGGCTCAGGTAGAATGGAGGGTCCCCCGTCGCCGAGTCCCACGGGCCAGCGCGTCGTCATCGTAGGAGAAGAACGTGGTATTCGACATCGGTGACAAGGTGGTATATCCCCACCACGGTGCGGCGATCGTCGAGAGGCGCGAGGTCAAAGAGGCGTTCGGGCAGAAGCGGGAGTACCTGGTCCTGCGCCTGGCCTATGGGGACCTCACCCTGATGGTGCCGGCCGACAACACCGACGGGGTCGGCCTGCGTGAGGTCATCAACGACGAAGAGGTCGAGGAGGTGTTCGCCGTCCTTCGCAAAAAGGAGGCGCGCATGCCGACCAACTGGTCGCGGCGGTACAAGAACCATTCCGAGAAGCTGCGCTCGGGTGACATCTACCAGGTGGCCGAAGTGGTGCGAAATCTCTCCATCCGCGACAAGGACAAGGGCTTGTCGGCCGGCGAGAAGCGGATGTTGAGCCGGGCCCGCCAGATCCTGGTCTCGGAGCTCACCTTCGCCCTCGACGTGAACGAGGAAGAAGCCGAGAAGCGTCTCGACGAGGCCCTGCCCTGATCGCCGGCGGCCACCCGCCGTCGGAGGGCCGAACCATGTCGGTGTGGTCAGTGGTAGTTGCCGGCGGCGACGGCCGGCGCTTCGGTGCGCCCAAGCAGTTCGCCATGCTCGGCGGCCGTCCTCTTCTGTCCTGGGCCGTCGACGCCGCCCGCCCGGTGAGCGACGGTGTGGTGCTCGTGGTGCCGGCCGATCGGGTGGCCGATGCCCAGGGCTCCCACGGAGCTGACGTGGTGGTGGCCGGCGGCTCCACCCGGGCCGAGTCGGTGCGGGCCGGCTTGTCGGTGGTGCCCGAGGACGCCGCCATCATCGTGGTCCACGACGGGGCCAGGCCTCTCGCCAGCGCTGCGCTGTTCTGGGCCGTGGTCGACGCCGTTCGCCAAGGGGCCGAGGCGGCCGTGCCGGGTCTGGCCGTGGCCGACACCTTGAAGGCGGTGGCCGACGGCGTGGTCGTCTCGACCGTGCCGCGACAGGGCCTGGTGGCGGTGCAGACTCCCCAGGCCTTTCGCGCCGACTCGTTGCGCCGGGCGCATGGCGGCGCCGGGGAGGCCTCCGACGATGCCGGGCTGCTCGAAGCGGCGGGCGCTACCGTGCGCGTGGTGGCCGGAGATCCCCGCAACCTCAAGGTGACCACACCCGGCGACCTCGAGGTCGCCCAGGCCCTGGCCGCCCAGTGAGTGCGGCGCCCGGAGCGGGCTTGCGCATCGGACAGGGCTTCGACGTCCACGCCTTCTGCGCCGATCCTCGTCGGCCGCTCGTGCTCGGCGGCGTCACCGTGGAGCCGACCGGCGGCCTCCAGGGCCACAGCGACGCCGATGTGGTCTGCCACGCCCTGGCCGACGCCCTGCTCGGAGCGGCGGGCCTCGGCGACTTGGGCCGCCACTTCCCCGACACCGACGAGCGCCTGGCGGGGGCCGACTCGCTGTCGCTGCTCGGCGATGTCGTCGCCATGCTTGCCGCTCGCCACCTCGTGGCCGTCAACGCCGATTGCACCGTGGTGTGCGAGCGTCCACAGCTCGCACCCCACACCAGCGCCATGGAGCAGCTGCTCACCAGCGCGCTCGGCGCGCCGGTGAGCGTCAAAGCCACCCGGCCCGAAGCCCTGGGCGCGCTCGGGCGCGGCGAAGGCATCGCCTGTCTGGCCGTGGCTCTGGTGGCCGGCGCCGCGGAGCCATCGTGAGCCCTCGTCCCCGGTCTTCGCCCCCGCCGGGGCGCCGCCGGGCCAAGCCGTCGCCCAAGGGCGCCGCCCAGAGGCGCACCGGGGACGGGAGCCCCGAACGCCGGGCCCCCGAACGCCGGGCCCCCGAACGTCGGGCCACCGGTCGAAAGGTCGATCCGGCCGGACCGCCGGCAGGCGATCGGTCCGGGCCCCGTGGTGCCACCTCGCATGGGCTCGGAGGCGATCAGGTGGAGGGTCGCCAGGCCGTGCTCGAGCTGCTTCGAGCCGGAGCCCGACCGGTGCGCGAGCTATGGGTGGCCGAGGGGCTCGACCCCTCCCCGCAGATCGACGAGATCGAGCGTCTCGCCGTTCGTCGCAAGGTGCGCACCATGCTCGTGCCCAGACGCCGTTTCGACGCCGCGGCGCGCACCGAGGCGCCCCAAGGGGTCATGGCCCGGGCCCGTCCCCTCGAGGAAGCCGACCTCGACGAGCTGTGCGCGCCCAAGGGCCGGCGACCACCGTTCCTCCTCGTCCTCGACGGTGTCACCGATCCTCACAACCTGGGCTCGCTGTTGCGCACAGCCGAGTGTGCCGGGGTGAGCGGGGTGGTGGTGGGACGGCACCGGGCCGCCCATGTCACGCCCACGGTGGCCAAAGTGGCGGCCGGCGCCATCGAGCACGTGCCCATCGCCGTGGTGCCGGGCATCCCCGCCGCCCTGGCCCGCCTCGACGAGCGTGGCGTGGTGGCGGTGGGCATGGACGCCGATGCCGATGGCACCATCTACGAGCTCGGCCGCGAAGTCGAGGGGCCGTTGGCCCTGGTGCTCGGGGCTGAGGGACGGGGACTGGCCGCCCTGACCCGCAAGCGCTGCGCCGTGCTGGCTTCAATCCCGCGGCGCGGCCGCCTGGACTCGCTCAACGTGGCCACCGCCGGCGCCGTGGCCTGCTTCGAGATGGCCCGGCGCCGCCAGTAACATACAGGCTTGACTGTTTCTATCCTGGCGGAGTAAGAAGGGGCATGGCCCTGGCCGACACCACCGTGCGCCGGACCCAGGCCGAGCGCACTGCCGCCATGCGGGCCCGCCTGCTCGACGCCACCGTGGAGTGCCTGGTGGAGCTGGGCTACGCCGGTACCACCACCACCGAGGTGGCTCGGCGCGCCGGGGTGTCGCGAGGGGCCCAGCTGCACCACTTCCCGACCAAGCAGCTGCTGGTGCTGGCGGCCATCGAGCACGTCCAGAGGTTGCGCCAGGAGGAGTTCCGCGCCGCCTTCGCCGCCATGGAGCCTGAACAGCGCACCCTGTCGGCGGCCATCGACCTCCTGTGGGCCATCTACCGGGGTCCCACGTTCTCGGCGTGGCTCGAGTTGGCGGTGGCGGCGCGCACCGACGCCGACCTGCACGAGCACTTCCGGGCCATGGGACAGCGCTTCACCGAGCAGGTGGCGGCCATCTTCATCGAGTCGTTCCCGACACCTCCCGATCCGCAGTTCAGCGCGCTGGCGGTGGAGTTCGCCTTCGCCGCGCTCGACGGGGTGGGCCTGCAACGCCACGTGGGGATCGGCCACCACGCCGACAAGCTCATCGACATGCTCAAATTCCTCGCCACCACCTTCGCCCCCCGACTAGGAGGTACCCCATGACCGCCATCCCCACGTCCCTCGACGATGAAGCGGCCGCCGACGTAGAGCGCGACGAGGCCTATGGCGAGCTCCTGCGCCGGCTCAGCCACCAGTCGGTGGTGAAGCACTTCGACGCCTACGCCGACGTGGCGTGGGACGACCCGGCCATGGCCATCGACCCCGACGACCAGCGCTGGGCGCTGCCCGACACCGACCCCCTGTCCGCCACCGAGTGGTACCAGTCGCAGGACCCTTCGGTGCGCTCGCGCATCGGCCTGCACCGCATCGCCGTCAACATGAAGGTGGGCTTGCAATTCGAGAGCATCTTGAAGCGCGGCCTGCTGGAGTACGCCTCGAAGCTGCCCAACGGCTCTCCGGAATTCCGCTACGCCTACCACGAGGTGATCGAAGAAGCCCATCACTCGCTCATGTTCCAGGAGTTCGTCAACCGCTGCGGTCTGTCGGTCCCGGGGATGCCCTGGCACATGGAGATCGGGTCCCGACGGGTGGTCAAGCTGGGCCGGCGCTTCCCCGAGCTCTTCTTTCTCTTCGTCCTCGGTGGCGAGGACCCCATCGACCACGTCCAGCGCCAAGCCCTGCGCCAGGACGATGTGCACCCACTTCTCGAGCGCATCATGCGCATCCACGTCACCGAGGAGGCCCGCCACCTCTCCTTCGCCCGTCACTACCTGAAGCGCCAGGTGCCGCGCCTCGGGTGGTTCAAGCGCCAGGTCCTGGCGGTGCAGGCACCGTTCATCTTGGGCCAGATGGCGGCCCAGATGCTCATGCCCCCCGCCGTGGTGGTGCGTACCTACGGCATACCACGCAGCGTCGTGCGCGCCGCCTACCGCAGCGATCCCAGGTCCCGGCAATTCGTCCGGGACTCGCTTCGCAAGGTGCGCCAGCTGTGCACCGAGCTCGGCCTGGTGACCCCGCTGTCGCTGCTCGTGTGGCGCGCCTTCGGCATCTGGGACGGCCCCCGACCGTCCTGATCACCTGAGCGAGCCGGTGGTGGGAGTCGAACCCACGACCTGACGATTACAAGTCGCCTGCGCTACCACTGCGCCACACCGGCCTGATGACTCACGCTACCGCCGAGTCGCGCATGCCCCGCTTTGTCGGGCCATGGTGGGCACCGGGGGAGGATCCTTGCTTCTGGTGCACGAGGTTGGCAGGCTGGACGTGCGATGTCGCTCAATGACGGGGAACGTGCCCTGCTCGAATTCGAAGGGTCATGGTGGACCCGGCCGGGCACCAAGGCCGGCGCCATACGCGATCGTTTCGGCTTCTCGGCCACCTCGTACTACCGACGCCTTGCTCTGCTAGTGGACTCGCCCGACGCCTTGGCCGAGGCTCCGCTCGTGATCCGCCGTCTACGGCGCCGGCGGGTGGTGCAGCGCCGGCATCGCTTCGAGGGTGCCGCAGCTCCGCACCCCTACCGGTGAGTCCTGACGAAGCTTCGGCCGCTCCCGGCGGCGCCGGGCGCAATCCCTACGACATCTTCGGTCCCCTCGAGCGCTCCGGTGCCGTGCGCGGAGGGCTCCTGGCCGTGGCGGCCGTTGTCATCGGCGTGCTGGTGATGCCGGCGGCCACCCGCCCTCCGCTGGCCGTGTCCATCGACACCGCGGCCGGCGCCGCCACCTCCACGACATCCACCACCACCACCACCACCGCCGCCGCCACCACGACGCTTGCGACCGCCGGGCGCACCACCACCACGACGGCACATGCTCCGACCCCGAGCGTCGCCGTGTCGTCGATCCGGGTGCTCGTGGCCAACGGCACCAACCACAACGGCGCCGCCGCCGCCGTGTCGTCGTTCCTCTCCGGTAAAGGGTTTCTGACCTTGTCGCCGGTGGACGCCCTGACCACGGTGCCGGCCACGCAGGTCTACGCCGTGAACGGCGCCGCCATCGACGCCGACGAAGTGGCTTCGATGCTCGGGTTGCCTACCAGCACCGTCGAGCCGTCCTCCATGCCGGTGCCGGTGTCGAGTACCGGCAACGCCAACGTGGTGGTGGTGGTCGGGCCCGACATCCTGCCGCGCTCGGGCTGAGCCGGCCTCGGTGGACGCCGCTGCGCCGTCGCTGCCGGCCCCCTTGCTGGCCCTGGCCGCCGCCCCCGAAAGCGCCGCCGTGCTGACTGACTTCGACGGCACCCTGGCACCCATCGTGGCCGACCCCGAGGCCGCCCTCCCCGTGGCCGGCGCCCCGGCCGTGCTCGAGGCCCTGAGCCGGTGCTTCGCCGTGGTGGTGGTGGTCTCCGGGCGTCCGGCTTCGTTCCTGGCCCGGCACCTGGCCGGGGCCGGCCCCCGGGTCGGGCTCTACGGCGGCTACGGCTTGGAGTGGGTGGAGGACGGCCACATCCGCCGGGCCCCCGAGGTCGAGCCGTGGCTGGCCGTCGCCGCCGAGGTCCTGGCCGCCGCCCGGGCTGAGGCGCCTCCCGGCCTCGGGATCGAGGACAAGGGCTGGGCCGTGACGCTGCACTGGCGCCGGGCCCCCTCGCTCGGCGCCTGGGCCCAGACCTTCGCCGAGCGCTGGGCCGAGCGCACCGGCTTGGCCCTGCAGCCCGGGCGCCTGGCCGTGGAGTTCCGGCCGCCGGTCGGCGTGGACAAGGGAACGGTGGTGGAACGCCTGGCCGGGGGCCAGCGCGGCGCCTGTTTCGCCGGAGACGATGCCGGGGACCTGGCCGCATTCGACGCCCTCGACCGCTTGGCGGCCCGGGGCCTGCACAGCGTGCGGGTGGCGGTGGCCGACGCCGAGTCACCGTCGGAGCTCATCGAGCGAGCCGACGTGGTGGTCCAGGGCCCGATCGCAGCCCTGGCCCTGCTCGACAGCCTGCGGGTGGCGGCCACAGCCTGAGGCCGGCGGTCCGCCTCAGCCCGTGGGCCGGGGCGCTTCAGCCCGCGGCGGCCAGGAGGTCGGCCAGCCAGTCCACCGGCTTGCGCCTGGACACCAATTCCTTAAGGGCATCGGCGCGACGTCGGCGCTCGTCCCCGTCCATGTCGAGCGCCTCGGCCATGGCGGCGGCGGTGCCCGACAGGTCGAAGGGGTTGAGCTCCAACGAGGGCCCACGCAGCTCTTCGAAGGCACCGGCCTCACGCGACAGCGCCAGCACGCCATCAGTCTCGTTTACCAGGGGGCCCTCCTTGGCCACCAGGTTGAGCCCGTCGCGCAACGGGTTCACGAGTAGCACGTCGTAGCGGGTCAGAGCGGCGAGCGACCGGTCGGGGTTGTCGGCCACATCGAAGACGACCGGCTCCCAGCCCTCGTGTCGCCAGGTGTCGTTGATGCGGGCGGCGGCGTGCTCGACTTCGTTGCCATAGGCGAGGTACTCGACCAGCGACTGACGTGACTTGTAGGCCAAGGCCAGCATCACCACCCGGCCGCGAAGGTCGGGCCGGGAGCGAAGCAGCTCGTCGAAGGCCCAGAAGCCGCGCAGGAGGTTCTTCGACGGCTCCAGGCGGTCCACCCGCACGATGAGGGGCCGGTCGCCCACCATGTCGTCGAGACGCCGGCGCGCCGCCGTGACGCCGGCGCCGGCCACTCTCGAGGCCAGCTGCCCGGCGTCGGGCACCAGGGGCGAGACGAAGGTGCGCCCGGGGTCGATGCCCATGTCGGCGCAGCAGGCCCGATAGGCCCATTCCCAGCGAGCGGTGTGGAACCCGCAGCTGCGCGCCGCTGCCATGCCGGCCAACAAGGCGCCGGCGGTGGCGGCGGGGAGCACCCGCATCACGCCGGGGTCGGCGAAGGGGGTATGGCTGAAATGCACCGAGCGCAGGTCCGGCCTCTCCCGGCGCAACAGCGCCGGCACCAAGCACAGGTGGTAGTCCTGCACCAGCACCGTGGCACCTTGGGCGGCCACGTCGCTCACGGCGCGCCCGAACATCTCGTTCAGCTCGACATAAGCGTCCCAGGCCCGGGCCCAGGTGCCGTCGAGGCGGGGCCGGTGCGACAGGTCGAACAGGTGGTGGTGCAAGAACCACAAGGTGGAGTTGGACACCACGTCGTAGGCCATGCGGTAGGTGTCGGCGTCGGGCCGCACGGTGTGCAGCTCGAGGCCGTCCTCGGCCATGAGCCCGGCGTCGTCGGCGGCGCGGTCTGCCTCCGACATGGCGCATGCCACCCAGGTGGCCCCGCTGCCGGCCAGCAGCGGGTGTAGGGCGGCGGCCAGGCCGCCGGCCGACCCGGCCGGCACGGGCCGGGCGGCGTCGTCCAAGTCGAACGACAGCGGCCCGCGATTGGAGACGACGACGAGGTCAGCTCCGGCCATGGTTCGGACCCTACAGGGAGCCGGCGGCGGCGGGCACGATAGGGGTCCTATGCCCGACGCCGGCCGCCCCCAACCCCGGCTCCTGGCTGCTCCGGACAAGTTGAAGGGCACCTTGACGGCCGCCGAGGCGGCCGGCGCCCTGGCCGAGGCGGCCCGCACGGCGCGGTGGCAGGCCGATACCTGCCCCCTGTCCGACGGCGGGGAGGGCTTCGCCGAGGCGCTGGGGGCGCTAGGTGGCCAGCTGCGCACCACCACCGTGACCGGCCCCCTGGGCACTGCTGTGGACGGCTCCTGGCGCCTGGCCGGACGCCTGGGCGTGGTGGAGTCGGCCGCCGCTTCGGGCCTGGCCCTGGTGGGGGGAGCCGACGGCAACGACCCCATGGCCGCCTCCACCCGGGGCACCGGCGAGCTGATCATGGCGGCGCTGTCAGCCGGGGCCCGGCGCGTGCTGGTCGGGGTGGGGGGCTCGGCCACCACCGACGGCGGCCTAGGGGCCATCGAGGCCATCGAGGAGTGCGGGGGATGGGGGCCGGTAGAGGTGGTGGTGGCCTGCGACGTGCGGACCACCTTCATCGAGGCGGCCGACTGTTTCGGGCCCCAGAAGGGAGCCACTGCCGCTCAGGTGCACGAGCTGCGCCGGCGCCTGGAGGATCTGGCCGACCACTACGGCCGGCGCTACGGGGTCGAGGTGACTTCCCTGGCCGGCTCCGGTGCGGCGGGGGGACTGGCCGGTGGCCTGGCCGCCCTCGGGGCCCGGCTCGTTCCCGGCTTCGAGTTGGTGGCGGCCACCGTGGGCCTCGACGACAAGCTGGTCCGGGCCCGGCTGGTGGTCACGGCCGAAGGCTGCCTCGACGCTTCGAGCTGGGACGGCAAGGTCGTGGGCGGGGTGTGCGCCTCAGCCCGGCGCCTCGAGGTGGAGGCGCTGGTCGTAGCGGGCCGGGTCACCGATGCGGGGATGGAGGGGGCGGCGCGCCACGGGGCCGCTGTGATCAGCCTGTCGGCGCTGGCCGGCGAGCGGGCCGTGTCATCGTCCCGGGAGTGCCTGTTGGAGGTGGTGGCCGAGGAACTGCGACGACGCCTTCAATGAGCGTCAGCGCCCGAGCGGAGCACCGGCGCGGGCCAGAGCGGCGCGCAACACGTCAGTGGCCTGCGGGCGCAGCTCCGACAGCGGACGATTGCGGTGCACGCGCGTCCCCAGGTCCACCTGGGCGATGGCCCCGACCCCGTAGCGCTCGGCCACGTCCACCAACAGCCCCAGCTCCACCCCGTAGCCGGGCTCCAGCGCGGTGTGCTCGAGCACCGCTCGCCGCAGCGCCGTTTCGCCGGCCAGCGGTTGGCGGATGCCGGCTAGCTCGGGGAACAGCAGGCTCACCACCGGCCGGGCCACCAGCTCGGTGACGCGCCCGCCGCCGGTGCCCTGGTCGTGTAACGGGCGCTCGTAGAACGCCTTCACCATCACCACCTCGTCGTCGTCGAGCATCGGGCCGACCAGGCCGGTGACGAAGTGGGCCCCGAAGTTGACCACGTCGGCGTCCACGAAGACGACCACGTCGCCGGTCGTGGCGGCCACGCCCTTGTCCATGGCCGCTCCTTTGCCCAGCCCCGCCCCGCGCTCCACGCGCGCTCCGGCCGCGGCGGCGCGCTCGGCGGTGGCGTCGGACGACGCGTCGTCCACCACCACCAGCTCCGACACCAGGTCCACCCCTCCCCCGGCCAGCATCAGCTCGTCATGGACGGCGGCCACCACCTGTCCCACCGTCTCCTGCTCGTCACGCGCCGGCACCACCACCGACACGACGAGGCTCCCTCGCCGGCGCGCCAGGTCGGCGGCGTCGTAGTCGGCGAAGCGGGAGAGGAGCGACGGCGGGGTCACCCATTGATCTTCGCCCAGCCGGGCCCCGTGGTCGCCATCGGGGCCCGGCTGGTGCCTGCAACCCGGCGCCGCGTTGACGGGCGGGCCCTCCGTCGTCCACCATGGAGGGATCATCCAGAGCGGCTGAGGGACGGGCCCTGTGACGCCGCGGCAACCAGCTCATGCCCCCCACGGGCCATGCCAGGTGCCAATGCCCGACCGATGAGGAGGCCCTTCATGGACTACGTCACCGGGTTGCGCTGTCGGGAATGTGCGCGTCCGTACCCGGCCGAGGCCCTGCACGTCTGCGACTTCTGCTTCGGGCCGCTCGAGGTGGCCTACGACTACGAGCGCCTGCGCCACGACATCTCGAGGGCCCAGGTAGCGGCCGGGCCCCAGACCATCTGGCGCTACGCCCCGCTGCTGCCGGTGTCGGACCCCAACCCCATCGACCTGGGCACCGGCTTCACCCCCCTGGTGCGCGCCGACCGGTTGGCCGCCGAGCTCGGCCTGGGCGAGCTGTGGCTCAAGAACGACACGGCCAACCCCACCGGGTCCTTCAAGGACCGGGTGGTGTCGGTGGCCCTGACCAAAGCCCGCCAACTGGGCTTCAAGGTGGCGGCCTGTGCTTCTACCGGCAACCTGGCCAACTCGGTCGCCGCCCACGCCGCGCGCGCCGGCATGGTGTCGGTGGTGTTCATCCCCCACGACCTCGAGATGGCCAAGGTGGTGACCACCGCCGTCTACGGCGGCCATGTGGTGGCCGTGGAAGGCAACTACGACGACGTGAACCGGCTTTGTGCCGAGCTGGCCAGCGACCACCCCAGTTGGGCCTTCGTCAACGTGAACATCCGCACCTACTACGCCGAGGGGTCCAAGACCCTGGCCTTCGAGGTGGCCGAGCAGCTGGGCTGGCAGGCGCCGGATCACGTGGTGGTGCCGGTGGCCTCGGGCAGCCAGCTGACCAAGGTGGCCAAGGGCTTCACCGAGCTCTACGAGGTCGGGCTGCTCGACGAGGAGCCCCACGTCCGGGTGTCGGGCGCCCAGGCCGAAGGGTGCGCTCCCGTGGCCAACGCCTTCATCGACGGCAGCGACGCCATCCGCCCGGTGCGTCCGAGCACCATCGCCAAGTCCCTGGCCATCGGCAACCCAGCCGACGGCTGGTACGCGCTGCAGGCAGTGCGCCGCAGCGGCGGGGCGCTCGCCGCGGTGACCGACGAGGAGATCATCGACGGCATCAGCCTCTTGGCGCGCACCGAGGGCATCTTCGCCGAGACCGCCGGCGGAGTAACCATCGCCACGCTGGCCAAGCTGGCCGCCCAGGGTGTGGTGCGCTCGGACGAGCGCGTGGTGGCCTACGTCACAGGACATGGGCTCAAGACGGTGGAGGCCCTGGCCGGTCGGGTGGGCCCGACCGCTACCATCGCTCCCACCCTGGAGGCGTTCGCCGCCGCTGTCGATGTCGGCACCGGGTTCGATGGGAGCACGTCATGAGCATCACCGTTCGAGTTCCGGCCCAGCTGCGCACCCTGACCGGCGGATCCGGCGAGCTGAAGCTCGAGGGGAGCACGGTGGGCGAGCTGCTCAAGGCCCTCGACACCGCCCACCCGGGCATGGCCGACCGCCTCTTCGACGAGTCCGGCGCCCTACGCCGGTTCGTGAACGTGTTCGTGGACGACGAGGACGTGCGCTTCCTGTCGGGCCTCGACACCGCCCTGGCGGAGGGTCAGACGGTGTCGATCGTGCCGGCGGTGGCCGGAGGCTGATCGCCGAGCGGGGCGGGCTCCATGAGCCGGGTGGGCACCGCCCGCCCGCGCAGCACCACCTCCCCGGCCTCGTACCACCGACCCGCCGCCGGCCCGGCGGCGGCCACAGCCGCCTCGCTGGCCACCAGGCGCGACGACATGGCCTTGGCCTGTTCGCTCAACCGGGCCGCCTCGTTCACCGGGTCGCCGATCACGGTGTACTCGTAGCGGTCGAGCGCCCCCACGTTTCCGGCCACCGCCGACCCGGTGGCCACCCCGATGGCGGCATCGAGCTCGGACCCCGGGCCCCCGGCGCTGAGCCGATCGCGCAGCGCCCGTGCCGCCGCCAGGGCCCGGGTGGCGTGGTCGGCCTGGTCGCCAGGAGCCCCGAAGACACACAGCGCGGCGTCACCCTCGAACTTGTTCACCCAGCCGCCCTCCTCGGTCACGGCGCCCACCACGGTGGCGAAGAAGGCGTTGAGCAGCTCCACCACTTCGCCGGCCGGCCGGGTGGAGGCCAGGGCGGTGGAGCCGATCACGTCGATGAACAGCACCGACACTTCGCGCACCTGGCCGCCCAGGGCCGCGCCGTGGGCCAAGGCCTGCCTGGCCACCTCCTCGCCCACGTGGCGGCCGAAGAGGTCTTCGAGGGCCCGACGCTCGCGCAGCCCGACCACCATGTCGTTCACCCCGGCCTCGAGCATGCCGATCTCGCCGGCGTCGTCGACGGGTACCTGTACGGCCAAATCGCCATCTCGGACGGCGTCCACGGCCCGGCGCAAGGTGCGCAGCGGCTCGCTCACCGCCGACGCCGTAATGGTGCTCATGACGAACCCGGCCACCAGGCCCAGTCCGGCCAGGAAGGCTATGGGCACCACCAGGTCGCTGCGCTGGGCGCTGGTGCGGGCCACCGGCGTCAGGCCGATGGACACCAGGGGCACGGCCGAGCCGAGCAGCCAGGCCCGCAGCAGCCGGGCCCTGATGGCCAGCGCCGCGCGTCCGGGCCCCCCGCCCGGATGGTTGGCCAGCACCAGAGCGAACACCGGGCGCAGGCCCCGCTCGACCAAGGTGGCGGTGAGTGGAGCGGTGACCAGGCCCCCGAGGAGGATGCCCACCGTCACCCGGGCCACCGACACCGCCGGGTTGCCGAAGGCGGCGTTCAAGACGCCGAAGACCCCCGCCGCCCCGACCCAGGCCCCGGCCGTGAGCCAGCCCACGCGGCCCGGCACCCCGAGGACCTGGCGGCGCTGCTCGTCGGTCACCTCCGCTGTCTCCCCCGGCGAGGCCAGGTCGGCCTGGCCGACGAGCAGCGCCCGCAGGAGGCGGGTGATGACGGCCACGCTCAGGGTCATGTAGAGGGCCATCACGGCCAGCGACACCACCCCGTCGGTCTGCGGCGAGCGCGGGTCGTAGGCCCCGGGGGCCAGGAACTGCAGGTAGAGGTAGACCAGGCCGGCCCCGAGGGCATTGGCCGTTACCGTCGTCCGCAGGATGCGGCGGGGGATCGCCGACAGCTCGGGGGGACCCGCCTCGGCCACGGCCGCAGGCTACCGCCGGGTCGGGCCGGAGCCTGGCCCGGAGCCTGCCTGTGAGCCTGCGTGCGGCCCCTTGCCACGGCGCCGGCCGGCGTGGTTTGCTGTTAGCACTCGAAACGCTAGAGTGCTAATGGCTCGGATGGCCGGAGCCGGGCGCCCGAGGGGGCGTCCACGGCCTTCCACCCTCACGAAGACCACGGAGGACCCACCACCATGCCCAAGCTGATCGCCTTCGACGAGGAAGCCCGCCGGGCCCTCGAGAACGGGATGAACAAGCTGGCCGACGCCGTCCGCGTGACCCTTGGCCCGCGTGGGCGCAACGTCGTGCTGGAGAAGAAGTGGGGCTCGCCCACCATCACCAACGACGGTGTGTCCATCGCCAAGGAGATCGACCTCGAGGACCCCTGGGAGAAGGTCGGCGCCGAGCTGGTGAAGGAAGTTGCCAAGAAGACCGACGACGTGGCCGGCGACGGCACCACCACCGCCACCGTGCTGGCCTGGGCCATGGTCCACGAGGGCCTGCGTAACGTCGCCGCCGGGGCTAACCCGATGTCGCTCAAGCGGGGCATCGAGGCGGGGGTGGAGACGGCCGTCGACTCGCTCAAGAACCTGGCCAAGGAGACCGAGACCAAGGCGCAGATCTCCCAAGTGGCCGCCATCTCGGCCGCCGACGTCGAGATCGGCGAGATGATCGCCGAAGCCATCGACAAGGTGGGCAAGGACGGCGTCATCACGGTGGAGGAGTCGCAGACCTTCGGCATGGAGATGGACCTGGTCGAGGGCATGCGCTTCGACAAGGGCTACATCTCGCCGTACTTCGTCACCGACCCCGAGCGCATGGAGTCGGTGCTGGAGGACCCCTACGTGCTGCTGGTGGGCAACAAGATCTCCGCCGTTCGCGACCTGTTGCCGGTGCTCGAGAAGGTGATGCAGACGGGCAAGCCGCTCGTGATCATCTCCGAGGACGTGGAAGGTGAGGCGCTGGCCACGTTGGTGGTCAACAAGATCCGCGGCACCTTCAAGAGCGTGGCGGTGAAGGCCCCTGGCTTCGGCGAGCGCCGCAAGGCCATGCTCCAGGACATGGCCATCCTCACCGGCGGCCAGGTGGTCACTGAAGAGGTCGGCCTCAAGCTGGAGAACGTGGGGCTCGACCTGCTCGGCAAGGCCCGCAAGATCGTGGTCACCAAGGACGAGACCACCGTGGTCGAGGGCGCCGGTGACGACAACGACATCAAGGGCCGCATCAACCAGATCAAGGCCGAGATCGAGAACACCGACTCCGACTACGACCGCGAGAAGCTCCAGGAGCGCCTGGCCAAGCTGTCGGGCGGCGTGGCCGTGATCAAGGTCGGGGCCGCCACCGAGGTGGAGCTCAAGGAGAAGAAGCACCGCATCGAGGACGCCGTGTCCACCACCAAGGCGGCCATCGAGGAGGGTGTCGTACCCGGCGGTGGCGTGGCCCTTCTCCGGGCCCAGCAGCACATCCTGGACCGGGCTGAGAAGCTCGAGGGCGACGAGGCCACCGGCTGCCGCTTGGTGGCCAAGGCCGTGGAGGCGCCGCTCAAGCAGATCGCCGAGAACGCCGGTCTCGAAGGTGGCGTGGTCATCGAGAAGGTGCGGAACCTGAAGAAGCCGGCCGAGGGCTTGAACGCAGCCACCGGCGAGTACGAGGACCTCTTCGCCGCTGGTGTCATCGACGCCGCCAAGGTGACGCGCTCGGCGTTGCAGAATGCCGCCTCGATCGCCGCGCTGTTCCTCACCACCGAGGCCGTCATCGTGGACAAGCCTGAGAAGGACTCCGGCTCCGCCATGCCCGGCGGCGGCATGGACGACTTCTGATCCTGCTGCACCCGCGCACCACACACGCTGGTCGAGGGGCGCCCTACGGGGCGCCCCTCGCTGTTTCCTAGACTGTGGCCGTGGCCCCTCAAGCGAGCGCTCCCGGCCTGCCTCTCACCCCCGGCGTCGGGTGGGGGGTGCTGCACCTGTTCTTCCACGCCGGGCCCGACGTCGATGCCGAAGCGGTGGTCCGGTCCGTGAAGCAGGCCCGGGCGCACGGCGACCAGGTGGTCACGGTGTCGCTCCTCGGCCACAAGGCCGACGTGGGGATCATGGCCCTCGGCCCCGACCTCCGGCGACTGCGGGCCCTGCAGAGCGCGCTGTGCTCGGCCGGGCTTACCCTGAGCGGCTCGTACGTGTCTCTCACCGAGCTCTCGGAGTACGCCCAGGGCCTCCCCGAGCCCATGCGCCAGGCCCGCCTCTATCCGCAGCTCCCGCCCGTGGGGAAGCCGGCGTTCTGCTTCTACCCGATGTCCAAGCGCCGTGGCCCCGAGCACAACTGGTATGCGCTCGACTTCGAGCAGCGCAAGGCCCTCATGATGGGCCACGGGGCGGTGGGCCGGACTTTCCACGGCCGCATCCTGCAACTCATCACCGGCTCCACGGGCCTCGACGACTTCGAGTGGGGAGTCACGTTGTTCGGTACCGCACCCGATGACCTGAAGGCTTGTGTGTACGAGATGCGCTTCGACGAGGCCTCGGCTCGCTACGCCGAATTCGGTCCGTTTTGGACCGGCGTGGTCGACGACGTCGAAGCCGTCCTGGCCGACGTGCTGGGCCGCTAGAACGGTGACCGTGACCGTGACGGCGGCCCGGGCCCGGGGTCTCGAGCCCTTGGCCGACGTGCTCGAGGGCATCGGGCCGGTGGTGGTGGCCTTCAGCGGCGGGGCCGACTCGGCCTTTCTGGCCTGGGCCGCCGCGCAGGTCCTCGGGCGCAGCAGCGTCCTGTGCGCCACAGCGGTATCGGCGTCGCTCGCTCCCGAGGAGTTGGCCGACTGCCGCGCCCTGGCCGCCGAGTGGTCGCTGCGCCTGGTCGAGTTGACCACCGACGAGCTCGAGGACCCGGACTACGTCCGCAACGACACCGACCGCTGCTACCACTGCAAGGTATCGCTGATGGACGCCGTGGCGCCGCTGGCGACGGCCGAGTCGGCCACCGTGGTGCTCGGCGTGAATCTCGACGACCTCCAAGACCACCGGCCCGGCCAGCGCGCCGCCGCCGAGCGCGGGGCGCGCTTCCCCCTGGTGGAGGCGGCCATGACCAAGGCCGATGTGCGCCGCCTGTCGCGCCGGCACGGCTTGCGCACGTGGGACAAGCCGGCCGCCGCCTGCCTGGCCTCGCGCCTGCCGTATGGGACCCCGGTCACCTTGGGCACGCTCTCGACGGTGGCCTCGGCCGAAAGCGCCCTGCGGGCGCTCGGATTTGGCCAGCTGCGCGTGCGCCACTACGGCGACCTGGCCCGCATCGAGCTCGACCCGGCCGACTTCGACAGCGCCCTGTCGCGTCGCCACCAGGTGGTGGAGGCGGTGCGGGATGCGGGATACCGCTACGTGACCCTCGACTTGGAGGGGTTCCGTTCGGGCAACCTGCACCCCGGGGGCGAGGACCAGTCAGAGAGAGGACAACCGTGATCGATGTCCGAGTGAAGCTCACGTTCCCCGAGGACCTGGTGCGCCAGCCGTTCATGGCCCGCTTGGTGCGCGATCACCAGGTGGAGCCCAACATCAGGCGGGCCAACGTGGACGACCACGAGGGATGGATCGTCTGCGAGTTGGCCGGTGAGCCCCCCGACATCGACCACGCCCTGGCCTGGTTGCGCACCGAGGGCATTCGCGTGGACCTCCTCGGCGACGTCGTCGAGAGCTGACCGGCGTCGGCGCCCCGCCTCCCGTGGCCGGCGATGGCGACCCCATGACCGTCCTTGCCGAGGTGGGCCGAGCCTTGGCTGCGCAGGTCACGGCGGCGGTGCCGGGTTGGGTGCGTCGCTCGGTGGCTCACGTCCTCGCTACTACTGGTGCCACCGCTGCGCTAGATGCTGCTGTCGAAACGGCGGCCGCCGAGGCCTCTGGCGTGGTGGGAAGCGCCTTGGCCGAACTGGCCGAGGCCGACGTGGACGCCCACCGCAGCACTCCGCTCGAGATCGTGCGCGACGCCGTGCGCTTCCCGACGGCGGTGCTGCGTCAGGCGGGCGTGGCGCCGGTGCGCCGGGAGCGCTTCGCCGTGGAGCGCTTCCCCGACGACCTCTACGGCCTGACGCCCGCCTCGTTGGCCGCCCTCGACCCCTCCCTGGCCGACGTGGCCGTGGCCTGGGGCGCGGCGAAAGCCATGGCCCATCGAGCCCGCCACCGCCCCTCGGGACCTGGGGTGGCCCCGGCCTGACCGGGCCGCTTTGGGACAAGGGCCCGCCCCCGGGCGTCGGGAGTTCATCGAACGATCACCGGGGCGTCGACCCCCGTTCGCGCCTCGTTCACCTCGTCTTTGTAGCTATGGGAGGTGGTGAACCAGCCCCTTCGCATCCTCGTGGTCGAGGATGAGCCCTCCTATGGCGACGCTCTGCAGGTGGGCCTGTCCAAGGAGGGCTACGCCGTCGAGCTGGTGGACGACGGCCTGCTGGCCCTACAGCAGTTCACCGAACGACCACCCGACCTGGTCCTGCTCGACGTGCTGCTGCCCGGCATTTCGGGCACCGAGTTGTGCCGCCGTATGCGTGCCATCGCGCCGGTGCCCGTGATCATGGTCACGGCCCTCGACGCCGAGCTCGATGTGGTCCTCGGCCTCGAACTGGGCGCGGCCGACTATGTGACCAAGCCGTACCGGTTGCGGGAGCTGGTGGCGCGCATCCAGGCCGTGCTGCGCCGCTCGGCGCCGGCCGAGGCGCTGGGGGGACCGTGGGCGGCGGCGGTCGAGGCCGAGGAGCCCGACGTGGTGGTGGCCGGCCCGGTGACCGTCGACTTCGCCCGACGCGAGGTGACGCGCCACGGTGAGCTCGTCCACCTGTCGCGTCGCGAGTTCGACCTCCTGGCCCTGCTTCTGTCACCCCCGGGCCGGGTGCGCACCCGCGACGAGCTCATCGACCGGCTCTGGCACGAGCGCGACCTGTCTGACACCCGGACCCTCGACACCCACATCCGACGGCTGCGGGTGAAGATCGAACGGGACCCGGCCGAGCCCGAGTACCTGGTGACCGTGCGCGGGGTGGGGTTCCGCTTCGACCCCGAGCGGCGCCCCCACACCGGGACGTCGCACCCCTGACCGAGTCTCAGGCCACGGCATGGATGACCCCGGCAACAGCTCCAGCCGCTACCACCCAGGCCATGTTCACCCGCCGTCCCACCAGCGCGGCGGCGGTCAGAGCCAGGACGGCTGGGAGCCATCCGGTCAAGGCGCTGCGGGCCAGGTCGATCCCCACGCCGGCCAATAAGCCCAAGGCCGCTGCGTTGACACCGTCGAGAACGGCAGCGCTCCACGGCCGACGCCGTAGCAGCCCGATGAGCGGAGCGGACATCGCCACCATGGCGAAGGAGGGCAGGAAGATGCCGGCCGTGGCCACCAGGCCCCCTGGGAATCCGCCCACCAGGTAGCCGATGAAGGTGGCGGTGGTGAAGACGGGCCCCGGGGTGAGCTGTCCGACGGCCACGGCGTCGAGGAGGCGTCCGGGCCCGATCCAGCCCAGCGTGCCCACCAGGTCGTGACGGAGGTAGGCGAGCAGCACGTAGCCGCTGCCGAAGACCACCACGCCGAGCTTCAGGAATTCGAGGAACACCGGCCCCGGCCGCACCCGGCGCAGTGTGTCGCCGGCGACGAGCAGGATCGGCGCTGGGGCCACCACCGCCGCCAGGCCGCCCGCTCCCGGGGCGGCCGTCCGGCGGGCCAGGCCCAGCACGGCTCCGGCTCCGAGCAAGATGACGAGCACGTCGATGCCGGCCAGATAGGCCACGAAGGCGCCGCCGGCCAGGGCCCAGGCGAGCGGCCCGCGCACGGCCACCCGGCCCAGCCCGTAGAGAGCCTGGGCCACCATGGCGATGACCACCGGTCGGATGCCGTAGAGGACGCCGGCCCCCCATGTGCTGCGGCCGTAACGGGTGTAGGCCCAGGCCAAGCCCAGCACGATGGCCATGGCCGGGGCCACGAAGCACACTCCGGCCACCACCAGTCCGGCCGGGCCGGCCCTGGCCCGACCGAGGAGCATCGACATCTGCGTCGACCCCGGCCCGGGCAACACGCTGGTCACTCCGAGCCCGTCGACGAAGTCTCGGTCCTCCACCCACCGGCGCCGCACCACCACCTCGTCGCGCATCATGGCGACATGCACGGCCGGGCCGCCGAAGCCGATCAGGCCGAGCTTGAAGAACACGGCGGCCACCTCGGCCAGCGGCCGTCGGCGTCCCATCGGCGCGGCGTGCTCCTGTTCTGGCCCGGCGTCAGCCTTCGGCCGACAGGTCGCCGCGCCACATGGGCTGGCGCGGTCGGTCGAAGAGCACGTCCACGTGTTCGCCGCGCAGCGCAGCGAACACGTGGCGACCCCAGCGCTCGGCCCCGGCCAGGGGCTGAGGGAGGTTGTCCAACGAGAACCATCCGACATCGGCGCATTCGAGCGGGTGGGCGCGCAACTCGCCCCCCACGGCTCGGCAGTGGAAGACGAGGGAGTACAGCGGGACCCTGGTGAAGCCCAGGCGCAGGCCGTCGAGCACGGCGATGAGGCGCAGCGGCTCGGCTTCGATGCCCGTCTCCTCGAGCACTTCCTTGACCACCACCTCGGCTGCCGAGTAGCCGACGTCAGCCCATCCGGTGGGGTAGAGCCACACCCCGGAGTCGGCCCGCTGCACGAGCAGCAGCTCCCCCTTGTCGTTGCCCACGGCGGCGCCGACGGCCACCTTGGGGGTGACGTAGCCGGGCACCCCCTGGCCCACGGTCTTCAGCCACTCCTCCACCAGGTCGCCCGCATCCTCGGCTCCCACCGCTCCCACGGCCGCTGCCACCTGGATGTCGGCAGCCACCCGCAAGACCTCCTCGAATCGCTCACGCTCGTAGAGGCTCTCGGTGAAGCCGAGGCCGGTGCGGGCGATGGCGGCCAAGGCCTCGCTCCAGCGCAACAGCTGCCTCGTGGAGACGGGCGGTTCCACCCGAGCGACGCTACTCGACCCTTCGGCGCCGTCCCCTCGCCAGGAGGCGAGCGGTGTCGGGGACCTGGGTGGGCCAGAATGGCCCATGGCCGTGAACGCCGATTGTCGGCACTACGTCATGCAGACCACGGCCCGTGGCGACAAGCTAGAACGCTGCCGGGTGGATGCCAACGAGCAGATCCCCTTCGCCTGCCCCGAGGGATGTGTGTTCTACGAGCCCCGCAAGGTGTCGTCGGCCGGCTGGCACGTGGCCCCCGACCCGCCCGACGACAAGCCCTGACCCGAGGGTTGTCTTCGACGGCCAAGAGCTAGCCGCTCAGCCGGCGGCCGAGCGCGTGTCCAGCACCGCCTCGCTTTCCGGACGAGAGGCGAGCCGGGTGGTCTCGCCCACACCGCCTGACTCCCAGAAGCGCAACACCTGCTCGGCGTTGTCACGACCGGCCGTGATGAGCACGTCGGTAGCCGAGAAATCGTCGTACCCGGACACCGGCTCGGTGTCGACGGTGAACACCACCACCTCCACGCCGGCGGGCAGGTTCGACAGCTCGCGGGCGAACTTGGCGTGGACGGCGATGAAGAAGGCGGTGAGCACGGCCTCGGCCGGCCGCCGGTATCGGTGCGGGGTGTAGTGCAACGGCCCGCACAGCAGCACGAACACCCGCTGCGCCCCCTGCTCGATGGCTCGGCCGATGGGGACGTTGTCGACCACGCCGCCGTCGATGAAGGCCTCGCCGTCGATGGTTACCGGCGGCAGCAGCGCCGGCAGGGCGGCCGAGGCCAGAATGGCCTCCTCGGCCGGGCCCTCGTCGAACCACTGGGTCTGCCCGTCGTGGAGCGAGGTGGCCACCACCTCGAGGTGCACCGGGCTCTGCTCCAGGCGCTCGAAGCGCAAGCCGCTCTGGATTATGCGGCGTACCCCGTCGTTGGGGTGGACCGACTCACGTTGCTGGAAGAAGCGCCACGGGCTCGGGAAGCGGCCCTGGGGGAAGACGTCCTCTCGGGTGATGGCGCGCCACAGCGTGGCCATGTGCTCCACGCCGGCCGCCGAGGGCTCGCCGGCGAAGCCGGCGGCGTTTATGGCGCCCACCGACGCTCCATAGATGGCGTCGGGCACGATGCGCCGGTCTGTCAGGGCTTGGAGCATGCCGATCTGCGCCGAGCCCCGGGCCCCTCCACCGGCGAACACGAAGGCGGTCGGCACCCGGCGCTGACCCCAGGCCCGACGCCGGGCCCGTAGCCAGCGCGGGCTGTGCCAGGTGCCCGACGGCCCGGTGAAGACCCCACCGGGAAGCGGTGTCGAGGTCATGGTGCGCCCAGGCCCCGGCCCGGGCCGGGGTCCGAGCCCGAGCCGTCGGGCAGCGGGCGGCCGGTCCGCTCGGTCCGTTCGGCGCGCGCCAGGCGGTCCCGGCGCAGCGCCCAGCGCACCGCCAGTACGGCTACGACGGCTATCGCCACCACGAAGAGGGCGAAGCCCGCGTAGAAGGCGCCGGTCACTGTCCGTCGGTGTGTGCCACGGCCACCATGTCGGGCTCCAGGCTAACGGCGGCTGTCACAGCCGTCGGTCATTGTGGTGCCATGAGGACCATGGAGCGCCGCCAGTCTGCGACGACGCTGCGCGGTGCCACCCTGATCGGGCGGCTGCGGGGCGAGGGGTCCGATCGCCCTCGCGTCGACCCCGGCCTGGCCGGCGGCCTGCGTGACTGGTTGGAGGACGAGCTGGCCGCCCCGGTGGCCGCCCTGGGCGACCAGAACGGGCCGGTCCGGGTGACCAAGGAGACGCTCAACCAGGTTCTGGTGTGCGAGTCCCACCTGGTGGCCCGACGCGGTGCGCCGCGCCGCATGACCGAGGAGCTGGCTCGCGGCTCGCTGGTGGACGCCGCCTTCCGGCAATGGATCACCACCGGCCGCCTCGACGACCCGTGGGCCGACTCTTTGGCCGCCATGGAGGCGACCGGCGACAGCGACGGAGTGGTCGCCTTCGTGGGCGCCTTGCCCAGCGCCCGGCGCCACGCGTTGGCCGACGAGTTGGCCGCCCACGGTGCCGTCCTCACCGCCGCCTGGCCCGTGCCGTCTCCCACTTGGCTGGCGCGCACCCAGGAACGCCTCACTGTCCCGCTCGCCGGAGGTCGCATCGTCATGAGTGGCGTGGTCGACCTAGCTTTCGGCGCGCCATCGAGCGGGAATGCGTCGGTATGCATCGTGGAGGTCAAGTCGGGGCGCCGGAAGGTCGAGCACCGAGGCGATCTCCACCTGTACGCGCTCATGGAGACGCTGCGCTCCGGGGCCCCGCCTTTCCGAGTGGCCACCTACTACACGGCCACCGGAGAGCTCGACGTGGAGCCGGTGGGCCGCGAGGTGCTGGTGGGGGCGCTGCACCGGGTCCACTGCGGAGCCACTGCCCTGTGCCGCCTGGCAGCCGGGGGAGAGCCGGCGCGCTCGCCCAACGCACTATGCGGGTGGTGCGCCGGACTGGCGTCGTGTCCTCCGGGACGGGCCCGGGTGGAGATGACGAGCGGCGGAGCTCCTCCGGCGGGCGCCGCTGGTGGTCTGACCGACGATGACGAGGTGGAGGACACCGCAGTGGAGGAGGACGCAACATGGGTGTCGCCCTGACGTTGCCGAGAGCCGGGGCCGTCACCGACGAGTTGCTCGCCCCCGTACTCGATATTTCGGGCGAGACCCTGTCCGCCCTACGTGGCGACCTGGTCGAGGCGCTGCGGTCACTGGCCTCGGACCTGCCCGGTGGCGAGCGTTTCGTGCTCGACGCCTACCGGTTCTCGACGGCCCGGCGCCACCCCGAGCGCTGTGGCACCCCCGAGCCCTTCGCGCCATCCCCGGCGCGATGTCGCCGAGCGGTGGGCCTGGCCGCCGTCGACCGCTGCCTGCGCCGCCGGGCCCGGGGCCCGGTCGAAGCGGTGGGCCAGGTGCTCGAAACCGGTGTCGATGACGCAGCCCTGGTCGAGCGGGGCGAGGCGCCGAGGGCGCCGTGGTGGGCCAAGTGGTACGCCTCGCTCGGCCCAGGCGGCCGCGCCGTGGTGGCAGCGGAAGCGGTGACCTGGTGCACGCAGCTGTGGACAGCGCTGGCCTGGGACCGCTTCCCGGTGCGGCCGCAGGTCGGCGGGCGCGACGACTGGTGGGACGAGCCGTCCACCGGGGCGCTGACGCTGCACGGCCGGGCCGAGGTCCGGGCTCGGGTGGGACAGCGACCGGTCCTGGTCGTGGTCCACAGCAGCGTGCCCGATGCCGCCGCCACCACCGCCTTGGCGTTCCCGGCCCTAGTGGCAGGCCTGGCCGGCGGCCCGAGGGCCATACCGGGCCGGGTGGTCGGGCTCTGGCCCACGAGCGGCCAGGTGAGGGTGCTCGAGGTGGAGGAGGGGGCCCTGCGGCGGTGTGCCGACGACGTGCTCTCTGCCGTCGGTACGTGGGTGGACGCGGCTCAGTCGCCCGACGGCGTCAGTCGTTCGGCCAAATAGGCCATGGCCAGCGGGTAGCGGTAGTCGATCCGGCCGTGGGTGCCGTCGAAGAGTTCGAAATGCACGTCGGTCACACCGATGTCGGCCAGCGCATCCCGAAATGCCTGGGCGCCGAGTTCGAGGAACCACTCGTCGCTCTTGCCACCGTCGATCCAGATGCCCCGCAGTCCCCGAAGCGCCTGCGCATGATGGGGGACCATCCGCACCGGGTCCCACTCGAGCCACCGGGCCCACACGTCCTCGCGGATACGGCCGGTGCTGGTGTCGAAGGGCAGCACCGGCGTGCCGTCGTCCTCAGCCGAGAAGCAGGCGGCCACCCCGTAGACCATGAGCAGCATGTCGTCGGACGGCTTGGTGAAAGCCACCCGACCTCGGAAGTCAGCCCACCAGGCCTCGATGGAGCCGCCGTACTCCCGAAGTGCCCGCACGGCCTTGGCGAACTCCGGGATGTAGCAGTACTCGTACAGCGTGTCGCCGGCATGGCTGGCCATGGCGCCGAACAGGTCCGGACGCAACATGGGCGTGATCATGGCGCCGAAGCCGCCGCTCGACTTCCCCTGCACAGCGCGGTGGCGGGCCTGCGCCGCGGTGCGGTAATGGGCATCGACGAAGGGGACGACTTCGTCGCAGAGGTAGCTGTGGTAGCGCCCGGTGCCCGGCGAGTCCACGAACTGCGAGCCGCCGTACGCCGTCCAGGCGTCGACGAAGACCACCAGGCACGGGGGAGCGGCGCCGGCAGCAAAGAGCTCGTCCACCGCCTCGGGAAAGGTGGGCCGGTACGCCGTCCGGTTCCCCCACATGGCCAGGTGACCGCCGTAGCCCTGGAGGACGTAGACCGACGGATAGCGCCGGGCGGGCTCCTCGTCGTAGCCGGGTGGGACGTACACCCACAGCGGGCGCTCCGACGGGTCGCCCAGGGGGTTGTCGGTCAGCAGGGCCGAGGTGACCAGGTGGTGGTCCAGCCGGCCGGCTAGCTCTTTCGACCAAGGAAGCGGCATGGCACAACCCTACGAGAGCCGGAGGTGGGCTCCCGGTCCGACTTGGCTCACGAAAGCGGCGGCATCCCCGTCATCTGGCGGAAGTCGGCGGTGGTGTTGGTGATCGGGAATGGCTCGGCCGGGACGGGGACGCCGAGGCGCTCGCAGATGGGCTCCCAGCCGTCGCCCGGTGCCCATTCGAGCAAGCGACTGGCGGGGACTCCGTCGCGCACAGCGTTGTTGTGGCGCTCGAAGGCGTCCATCATGGCCGTCGGGTCGTCGAACTGATCGCTGAAGCGGTCCCGCAGGAGTCGCTGCACGGCGTCCATCCACGGACGTCCGTCACCTTCCATGTGGGAGATCCCGGGGAAGATGGTGTCCGACGCACTGCGGTACCAGCTCTCGGGGTCCCGGACCGAGAGCAACACCAGGGCGTTCGGGAACGCTTGGGCCAGCTCGGGCCAGAACGACGCTCCGGGCCAGTCGACGATGGAGCCGTACTGCGCCAACATGGCCGACCAGTCCACCGGTCGACCGTCGATGGCGTCCATCCAGGCGGGGACCTGGCCCGGATCATGGAGGATCTCCATCATGTGGTGACACGGGGCGCCCACCAGCTGCTCCAGGGCGACCTTGAGCGAATGGGTACCTGTTCGCCCGACTCCTGCCCCTACAACTTTGATGTCCACGTTCGGCCCCCTCCGCCCCATGCGGTCGATGACCGCCCACTGTCGGCTGGAGGATTCTGTCATGGGGCCGCCATTGAATCCCGGCAGAGCGGACGGAGTGGCCATCATCTTGTGGAAGCCCCAAGACCCGGGAACGTATCTTCCCCAACGACCTGGCAATAACTTTCTCGGCAACTAGCGGGAACCTTCCCCGGACAGCGGAGAGCGAGTAGTCCTCAACTCCCCGTGTAGAGCCGCTCGAGATCGACAAGCTCAAGGTCAGGGCGTCGCTGAGCGCTGGATACGAGCTCAGTATTGAAGCCGCCAGCGGAGAAGAGCACCAGCTTGAGACTCCCTGTATGCCCCCGAGTGGTGAGAATCTCTCGCGCTCGCTCGAGGCGCGCCAGCGCATCGATGCCGATGGGTCGGGTTCCGAACTTGGCTTCACCAAGAGCCACCACCTTCGGCCAGCGTCCGGAGCTGACAGCCACAACATCGATTTCGACCTGGGACCGCCCCACAGGGTCGCTCAATTGGGTCGCCCCCACTCGGGTAATGGGACCTCCCAGTGTTTCTTCGACCGCGTATCGAGCCGTCCAGAAGCGGGCGAGGTTCTCGAAGTGCGGACCAAGGACGTGAGTGGCAAAGCGGGGCTGGGCATCCGCCCATGCGTCTGCTGCCCGACGCTCCTCGAATCGAGCCAGGTCTTGACGGGTCACGACGTGATGGAAGCGCACGATTGGCTCGGCGATTCGATAGGTGGGTCGCCGTTGGCGGAGTGCGTCATCATCGCGAACCAAGAAACCACTGCCGACCAAGACCCGCAGGGGCCATGCGATGGCCTGGCGGTCGCGCCCAAGTGCCGATGCCATCACCGTTTCGGTGATGTTCCCAGCGGCCACTGCGGACAACACCGAGTGGTAGAGGGCCCGGTCGGTCAGGCCTCGTTCCTCGGCCAGGAGGTAGTCGTCTTCCCGGAACATGGCCGAAGACGGGTTGCACACCCCAGCCGCCAACCACCCTCCGATTCCGGCGACGCTCTGAGGCGAGTCAAGGGCGAGGAGATCGCGATACCCCGGAGTCCCGCCCAAGATGGCATCGAGGCGGACGGCGACAGGCCAGTTTCCTCCCAGTCCCCAGTACGAGGCGGCATCACGGAAGTCGAACGGGTTTACCTGGACTGTGGCGGATACGCGGCCACGTAACGCCCGCTGTCCGGCGAGCAGGCCTGTCATCACCGACAGGGCCGAGCCGCACAGCACGAGACGAACCGAGTTTTCGGCAACGTCGCGAGAGGCGTCAGCGGCTCGCTGGAGCAATGACGAAAGCTCGGGTACCCGGTCGAGGAGATAGGAGAGCTCGTCGATGATTGCCACCACTGGCTTGTCGCTGTTCCAACTCAACCGGGTCAAGGTGTTCACGGCTTCGTCCCAATCCGAGAAGGTCAGACCGCCGCCGGGCACTCCCAGCCAAGCACCCAATGCCCTTCCCAGGCGCGCCAACGCCGGCGCAGGCTCCTCTTCGATTGCCTGGTAATAGAAGCCGCCGGTAGCGGAGGCCAGGCGACGCAGGAGGTAGGACTTTCCCTGCCGCCGCCGCCCATGCACCACGGCGATGCGAAGACCCGGGCCGCTGCTAGTGGCGAAAGCCGTGAGGTCCTCCCACTCGAGTACCCGGTCGAACACGTCCGCAGGTCGGGGGATGGCCACCCGACAAGGCTAGCAAGCAAAGTCAACTTAAGAAAAGTGTACTTACTACTCGAGAAATGTAGTCCAAACGCTTTCCGCGGAACCCAGGTATTCCTGTACCGGGCGGAGAAAGTCCTGGTCGGAGGGCGGAGGGAGTGGGATTCGAGCCCACCGGCCTTGTGGGCCAAGGCTTTTCAAGTGGGATCTGATCGTCTCCATGACTCATCAGCCTTCGCCGATTGTGCCTGTTACCGGCACCTGCATTCCCGACAGTGATCGACCTTCGCGCCGTTTTGTCGGGAGTTGTAGTCCATTTTGTAGTCCAAACGTGGCGTCATAAATGAAACAACTGTTTCGTTTATGAGGGGACTGCGCTAGAGTGGTCCCGTGGACTTCCTTCGTCCCGTCGAAGCGGTCATCCCTGGCGCTCAAGGAAAGCTCCTTGCCGTCTTCGCCCAGACCACGGCCGGCCTCAGCGTTCGTACCGCTGCTCGCCTTTCGGGCGTGAGCCTCGCCCAGACCTCGCGAATCCTCCCCGAGCTCGCCGCCCTCGGCATCCTCGAACGCTCCGAGGTCCCCCCGTCGACTGTCTACCGGCTCGTCGAGGGCAATGTGGCGTCTCGCGCCATCAAACAATTGGCGCGTTCCCGTGACCTCGTGCTCGCTGAACTTGGCGAAGTGGCAAAGGCGATGCCAACCCCGCCGCTCAGCATCGTGGTATTCGGATCGTTCGCTCGGGGCGACGCGGGCCCCGAGAGCGACGTCGACGTCGTCATGGTCCACCAAAGCGGGGTCGACGCCACGTCGATGTGGTCCGAGGGGGTTGAGGAATGGCGCCGTGTCGTTAGACAGCTGACCGGCAATGAGGTCGAGGTGATGGAAGTCGACGAGTGCGTCATCGGGCCGCGGCTGCGGTCACGACGACCGGTGTGGCGGGACATATCGAGAGAAGGCATCGCCATCTTTGGCAAGTCACTCGACGAGCTGCAGGCCCACCAGCCGAAGTCGCACGGCGTTGCCTAAACAGCCACCCCGCACCAGGGCGGTCACGATCGCCCAGGCCAAGCGATACCTTGGCAAGGCGGAGGAGTTCTTGGCCTCCGCCAAGGACGACCTCACCCAGGGCCGTATGATCGCCGCCACCAGCTCGGCCGTCCACGCTGCCATCAGCGCAGGTGATGTCGTGACCGGGGTTCGGTCCGGCCAACGCTCTGCGGGGGACGCGCACAGTCAGGTCATGGAGCTGCTCCGAGCGTCCGGTCCCGACGGCGTGGAGCTGGCCAAGGACCTCACTCGTCTGGTGGCTCTCAAGCCGAAGGCGGAATACGACCCATCAGACATTGCCCCCGGAACCGCCCGTCAGGCCGTCGACCGGGCGGGCCGCTGCGTGGACATCGCCCGCCGCGTCATGGCTTCCCAAAAGTAGATCGTCGCCCTCGAAGATCAGTGGTGCGCGCCGGCGAATGGCAGACCGGCTGATTGATGTCCAAACCCTGCGCCCGCCGCTGCGACCTGAACTTTCCCGCCCTCCGTCGCGCCGAGCGACCGCATAAACCCAAACCAGACCCAGTGCACGCGCCATCGAGTTGCGTTGCGGCTCGCCGTCAGAGGCCGAAACCGTAATCGTGCTCGATGTCATGGTCGTAGTCATGGTCGTAGGACCGGGAGTGTTCGTGCTCCTGGACGTAGGTGCGTTCGGGCTGCGGGTTGAACTCACGCTCCACGTCCCCGCTGCCCTGGGCCGGCCTCCCACTCGGTGCCCGACACCTCGGAGTCGATCGCCTCGAGCCGACGGGGCACCTCAGGGTGGTCCTCGAACCACCGGCTCCGTTCGCCGTCCTTGTGGGACAGGGAAGCGACCTTGTGCTCGGCTTTTTCGAGAGCATCGGTGAGCCGGCGGTCCTCCGCGGCGAGCAACGGCGCCACCTTCGCCCTGGCCTCCTGCACCTGCAGCTCGAGGGGGTCGATGGCGCGCCGGGCGTCGCGTCGCCCTCGGGAGGTCTTTTTGCTTGGCGTTGCGCTCGTTTCTGTATTGGCGATACCCAGCCATTGCCAATTCGTCTGCGGCCCGGCCCAGCTCCCCCTCCCAGTGCAACCCTTGTTGGCGCCGACGCCGATCGAGCTCACGCGCCGCGTCGTCGCGCTCGTCGATCGCCCGACGAAGGGCCAGCACCGAGGCGGTGACATAGGCCCGCTCCGAAATGTTCGGCCCCGCTCGACTCTCGGCGCCCCCGCACGGGTCCTCACGCCCGAACTGACACTTGCGGACGCGGGCGGCACCGCCGGATGGGATCCGACATCACGGGGGCGTGGCCGGGCCAGCGCGCCAGGCCTGCCCGTCGCGTGATACTGGCTGTCAGTGGACAGCTTCGATGTGGTGATCTTGGGGGG
>DATKSG010000023.1:0-6067 GCA_035531775.1 Acidimicrobiales bacterium
CCCAGTCCACACAGCGTTGACACGGAAGGGGACGGGCCCGATGTGGGCCCGTCCCCTTCCCATATCGACACCCCGACCTACACGAGGAGTTCTAGGCTTCCATCATGCTGGCCTATATCCTGAGGAGGCTCGCCTACAGCGTCGTTGTCCTCTTCGTGGCCACGATCCTGGTCTTCCTCCTGGTGGCGGAGTCCGGCAATCCCCTAGCCATCCTCCTGGCCAACCCCCGGGTGTCGCGCAGCACCATCCGGTCCCGTGAGGTCCTCCTTCACCTGAACGTGCCTCTTTGGGACCGCTACTGGATCTGGTTCTCCCACGCCATCCACGGGGACTTCGGCCTCACCATCGCCAACCAGCCGGTCGGGCCCGAGTTGTGGTCGCACTTCGCCATCACGCTGCGCATGGTGGTGGCCGCCACGTTGCTCTCGATCGTGGTGGGCATCTCCATCGGAGTGTTCGCCGCTCTGCGCAAGGGCCGCCTGGGCGACCACGTGTCGATGACGACGAACTTCCTGTTCCTGTCCATCCCTACCTTCGTCATCGGCCTGCTGCTCAAGGAATTCGTGGCCATCCCGCTCAACCAGCACCTCAACCGGACGATCTTCTACACCACCGGGGAACAGAGCCCTTCGCTCACCGGCAATATCGTCCAGCGCATCCCCAACTACGCCGCCCATACCGCGCTGCCCGTGATCACCCTGGTGCTCGTGACTTACACGTCGTGGGCCATCTACCAGCGGTCCTCCACCCTCGACGCCCTCGACAGCGACTTCGTGCGCCTGGCCCGGGCCAAAGGCTTGTCGCGCCGGCGGGTACTCCTGCGCCACATCGTGCGCAATGCCCTAATACCGGTAACCACCGTCATCGCCCTCGACTTCGCCGCCGTGCTCGGTGGCGCCATCATCACCGAGCAGGTCTTCAGCTGGCAGGGCATGGGGACCCTGTACCTCCAGGGAGTGAACAGCCTCGACATCAACGTGGTGCTGGCCTACCTGCTGGTGACGGCGGTGTTCATCATCCTCTTCAACCTCCTGGCCGACGTCCTCTACGCCGTCCTCGACCCCCGGATCCGCTATGACTGACGCCTTCGATCCGCCGCCCACGGGAACCGAGGGACGCTCGGCGGCCGAGCTCGAATCGATGCCGCAGCTGGGCATCACCGGGCTGAGCGCCGGCAGCCAGCCCTTCCCTCACGAGCACCCGACCCCGGGTGCGGAGCTCGGCGCCCCTGACGCCCACGGCATGGGCGGCGAGGTGAAAGGGCAGCTACGCATCGTCATCGAGCGCTTCTCGCACCAACCGCTGGCCATGGGCGGCCTGATCGTTTTCGCCTTCCTGGGGATATCGTCTGCCGTCATCGGTCACGTCTGGCAGTTCACGTTCTCCCAGATCACCAATCAGTACGCCACCGGGCCCACCTCGCTACACCCGTTCGGCACCGATGACATCGGCCACGATCTGTTCGCCCAGGTGATGCGGGGAGTCGAGAAGGACATCCAGACCGCCTTGCTGGTGGCCGTGATCGCCATGTTCATCGGGACCACCATCGGGGCCATCGCCGGCTTCTACCGTGGATTTGCCGACAACCTGCTCATGCGCTTCGTCGACCTCGTGCTGTCGGTGCCCATTCTGGCCGTGCTCATCGTGCTCGGGCACCTGGTGTCGCGCCAAGCCGGGAACTGGTTCTGGGTGGCGATCATCATCGGCGTCCTGGCATGGACGTACGTGGCCCGGTTGGTGAGAGCCGACTTCCTGTCGCTGCGAGAGCGCGACTTCGTGGAGGCGGCCCGAGCCCTCGGAGCCACCAACCGCCGGATCATCCTTCGCCACATGCTCCCCAACGCCATCGGGCCCATCATCGTGAACGCCACCCTGACGGTGGCCACCAGTGTGATCCTGGAGTCGACACTCTCCTACCTGGGTCTCGGCATCCAGCCACCCGAGGTTTCCTTGGGCTCGCTGGTGGCCTCGGGCCAGGACGCCGCCACCACGCAGTGGTGGTTGTTCGTGTTCCCGGCCGGCCTGCTCATCATCTTGATCCTGTCCATCTTCTTAGTGGGCGACGGGTTGCGCGAGGCGCTCGACCCCAAGAAGACCCGGGTGCGAGCCTGATGGCCGACCCGGTGCTCGAGGTCGAGAACCTCCACGTCGAGTTCGCCACTAAAGAAGGCGTGGTCTACGCCGTGCGCGGCCTCGACCTGACCCTGGCCCCGGGCGAGGTGCTCGGCATCGTGGGCGAGTCGGGATCGGGCAAGTCGGTCACGGCCCTGGCCGCCATGGGGCTCCTGCCCCGCAATGCCCGGGCCACCGGGTCCATCAAGGTGCGGGGCCAGGAGGTGCTCGGGGCCAAGGAGAAGGACCTCATGCCGATCCGGGGCCGGACGATCAGCATGATCTTCCAGGACCCGATGACCTCGCTCAACCCCGTGTACTCGGTCGGCTGGCAGATCGCCGAGGCCGTGCGGGCCCACAACGACATCACCCAGGAGCAGGCACTCGACCGCGCCGTGGAGCTGCTCGACATGGTGGGCATCCCCAACCCTCGCGAGCGGGTCGGCGACTACCCGCACGCTTTTTCCGGCGGCATGCGCCAGCGGGTGGTCATCGCCATCGCCATGGCCAACGACCCCGAGATCATCCTGGCCGACGAGCCCACCACCGCTCTCGACGTCACCGTGCAGGCCCAGGTGCTCGAGTCGCTCAAGACGGCACTGGTGGAGACCCACGCCGCCTTGGTGCTCATCACCCACGACCTCGGTGTGATCGCCGGCCTGGCCGACCGGGTGGCGGTCATGTACGCCGGCCGCACCGTGGAGAAAGGCTCGGTCGACGACATCTTCTATCGGCCCGGCATGCCCTACACCGTCGGGCTCCTCGGGTCGCTGCCACGCCTCGACCACGACGGCACCGAGCGCTTACGGCCCATCCCCGGGTCGCCCCCCTCCATGCTCGGGGGCACCAGGGGATGCCCCTTCGCCCCGCGATGTCCGATGCGGGTGCCGGCCATCTGCGACACCCAGGAGCCGCCCCTGCGACCGGCCGGGCCACAGGCCACCGGCGCGCACCTGGCCGCCTGTCACTTCACCGACAAGGTGGTTAGCGGCCAGGCCGGCCCGATCTTCGCCGCCACCTCGGCCGACCTCGAGACCCCGGTCGTGCTGAAAGGACACTCGTGACCGACGTCGCCCACCGTCCCTCGCCGGCGCCAGGCCCGAGCGGTCGCCCCGGGGCCCTGCTCGAGGTGACCGACCTGGTCAAGCACTTTCCTCGCCGCGGGGGGCGGATCGTCCGCCGGACCGTCGGAGACATCCACGCCGTGTGCGGGGTGAGCTTTTCCGTCGGCCAGAGCGAGACCCTGGGCCTGGTGGGTGAGTCAGGTTGCGGGAAGTCCACCACCGGCCGGGCCATCTTGCAGCTGCTGAAGCCCACCTCGGGGTCGGTGCGCTTCGACGGCCAGGAACTGACCGAGCTCTCACCCAAGGCCATGCGGCTCGTGCGCCGTGACCTGCAGGTCGTGTTCCAGGACCCCTACGCCTCGCTCGACCCCCGTATGCCGGTGGGCGAGTCCATCGGCGAGGCGCTCCACATCCACGGCTTGTCGGGCCGGGCCGAGCACCGCAACCGGGTGGCCGAGGTGCTCAAGCTGGTGGGGCTCGAGCCGTATCACGCCAACCGCTACCCCAACGAGTTCTCCGGTGGCCAACGCCAGCGCATCGGCATCGCCCGGGCCCTCATCTTGGAGCCCAAGCTGCTGGTGCTCGACGAACCGGTGTCGGCCCTCGACGTGTCGATCCAGGCCGGCGTGGTGAACCTGTTGGAGGACCTCCAGGAGCGCCTGGGCGTGGCCTACCTCTTCATCGCCCACGACCTGTCGGTGGTGCGCCACATCTCGGACCGGGTGGCGGTCATGTACCTGGGCAAGATCGTGGAGACCGGCGCCAAGGCCGACGTCTACAGCCGTCCGAGCCACCCCTACACCCAGGCGCTGCTGTCGGCCGTGCCGTTGCCCGACCCCCGTTCGGAGCGCAAGCGCAAGCGCATCGTGCTGCCCGGCGATGTGCCGAGCCCGGCCAATCCCCCATCGGGTTGTCGGTTCCGCACCCGCTGCTGGAAAGCCCAGGACATCTGCGCCGCCGAGGAGCCGGCTCTGGTCGAGCGAGGCCAGGGGCACCCCGTGGCCTGTCACTTCGCCGAGGCGGCAGCCGTCATCTGAGAGGGTCGGGCTCCTCGAGCGCGACGACGTCCCCGGCGAAGTCACCTGGCTCCACGTGGTAGTCGCGCACCGAGCGCATGGGTGAGGCGAGCAACCACACCACCGCCGTGGTGGCGCCGGCAGCGGCCAACCACATGGTGGGGCGGATGCCGATCGCCCCACCGAGGACGCCTCCGAGCAGCCCTCCGAGCGGCATGGTCCCCCACACGATGAAGCGCATGGTGGCGTTCATGCGGCCGAGAAGCTCCGGCGGGCACAGCGCCTGGCGGAAGCTCACCTGGTTCACGTTGTAGACGACGGCGCCGAAGCCCTCTAAGAAGAAGCCCACGCTGAACAGCGCCACCCACGGACCGGGCCGGGCCAGCGGGTACAGGTACACCCCGAGCGAGCTCACCACGATGGCCCCGATGGTGGTCTTGGCACTGCCGAAGACCCGGGCCAGAGGCGAGGCCACCAAGGCCCCGAGCACGCCACCCACACTGCCTCCGGCCAGCAGCAGTCCGATCTCGCCGCTGTGGAGGTGCACGACACGGACCAGGAAGACGATCTGCACCGCTGCCACCACCGAGCCGAAGAGATTGGCGGTGGAGGTGGTGCCGGCGATGGCCCGCAAGGTCCGGTGGCCAAGCACGAAGCGCAGGCCCTCCATGATCTCGCGTCGCAGCGCGCCGCGCCGGGGCCCAGCACGCGCCGGCGGGGCCTGGTCGGTGTCGATGGCCCCGATGGCCGCCCCCGACACCAGGAAGCTCCCGGCGTCGACGGCCACGGCGTAGGGCGCACCGACCAGCTGCACCAACCACCCGGCCAGCGACGGGCCCGCCACGTGCGCCACCTCCTGGCTGCCACCCAGACGGGCGTTGGCCGCCACCAGGCCGTCGCGCCCGACCAGGGAGGGGAGGATGGACTGGTAGGCCACGTCGAAGAAGACCGTCAACACCCCGCACACCAGCGCTACCACGTACAGCTGCACCATGGTGAGCGAACCCCAGGCCGCCGCCGCCGGTATCGACCCGAAGGCGAAGGCCCGACCCACGTCAGCCACGATCATGACCGGGCGGTGGCGCAGACGATCCACCCAGGCCCCGGCCGGCAGGCCCACCAACAGAAATGCCGCCGTCTGGCTGGCCGTCAACAGCCCCACCTGGAAAACGGTGGCGTTCAGCGTGGTGACGGCGACGAGGGGGAGGGCGAGCAGGCTCACCTGGCTGCCCACCTCGCTGACCGTTTCCCCACCCCACAGGAGTCGGAAATCGCGTCCGCGGTACCCCGAGCTCGGCATGGTCCCCAGATTGTGTCCGAGCCAGGGTCCTGATGCTGTCGCTCCCCGGCTCGAATGTCCCGACAATTACGAACGCCCCCCGGCGCAGCGCCGGGGGGCGTTCGTTCACGAGAAATTGCGGCGACGTCCTACTCTCCCAGGGGACTGCTCCCCAAGTACCATCGGCGCTGGCGGGCTTAACTGCCGTGTTCGGAATGGGAACGGGTGTTTCCCCGCCGCCATGGTCACCGCAAACCTTGCTCGAGGCCGGCGACATCACCGATGTCAGGCCGGCGGGGCAGCCGTCAGCTGCCTCTTGAGCGTTCTATAGCGAGCACGAGCATTGATAGCTCTCCAAGCCCTCGGCCGATTAGTACCGGTCGGCTGAACACATTGCTGTGCTTACACCTCCGGCCTATCAACGTGGTCGTCTAGCCACGGGCCTTACCAGGTTAACCCTGTGGGAGACCTCATCTTGGAACGAGCTTCGCGCTTAGATGCTTTCAGCGCTTATCCCATCCGTAGGTCGCTAACCAGCCGTGCCCTTGGCAGGACAACTGGCACACGAGAGCTACGTCCGTCCCGGTCCTCTCGTA